>CAYMVS010000043.1:0-19143 GCA_964394205.1 uncultured Muribaculaceae bacterium
TCATGGCTGAGATCGGCTGGGATATTACGTAACTTCAATGAAAGTTATAGGTTAATCAAATGTATGAGGAATTTAAGGCACAATAGATTGCCGTATCACTGCGTAAATTCAGGGACAGTGTCTCTTATCAGAACCAATAGTTGACCGTTTATCAACTATTGTATCAACACTTTGGCTTTAAGGCCGTTACACTCCACTAAATAGATGCCGGCTGAATTGAGTCGTATTCTGTTGTCAGTGCCTGAGTGAATAGTCTGGCCCTGGATAGTGCTGACGGTCACAACGTCGTTGCCTGCCACATTGTTGACATGTATTGTCCGCCCTTCAATCGTGACGTTTGGATGCCGACCGCCCGAGGTAACTTCATTGAGACCAGACGATGAGCTTTTCAATGAGAATGTCACATTGACCGTTTCCTGGCCAAGCACCGCGAGTATCGATTGGCGCGTAGGGTTTTCGTCAATTCGGCCAAGACGTGTAAACGTCCAGTTGTTTACATCATAATAGATGGTTATGCTGGAGCCGAGATAGAGAATCACATCGCCGGGTCGGGTAGTGATGTCGGTATCATTGGTAGGAAGCCGGTGACCAAGCTCGCCAACTTTTTCAAAGTCGCCGTAGTCGCTCATCGAGACTGTGAGAGGAGCGTCGGCAATGAGGGCGCGGAATGCTGCGGCCGAACTGTTGTTGGCAAAGGTGGCTGTCATTTCTTTGCCGTTGGCCGAGATAAAAAATTTGTTATCCATGTAATCTTCGTTTTGACCAAATGCTGAAGTCGAAAAGACAGTCAGCATTACAATTGTCGGCAGGAGTTTTAAATTTTTCATTTGAAATTATTGTTTGACAAATGCAAAATTACATTGTGCCGAGGGCCAAAACGTACCATAACTGTGTGAAAACCTACCAAATCAAATGTTTTTTTATCGCTGAAAAAAAAGTCAAGGCCAACCATTGACGGCCGGCCTTGACTTTGATGGTGGGGGAGGCTTATTTGTGCTCGCCGTAGGTTTCTTTTACGAGGAACACGGCGGCAGCCCCGGCTATCAGGAGGATGCCGGCGATGAGAATCATGTTTGACTGGAAAGAGCCGGCGAGTGTGGTGAGAATGGTTCCGCCAAGCAGCGCCGCCACGATCTGGGGGATGGTGATTGTTCCGTTAAACAGACCGAGGTAAGCGCCCATGTGTTTTCCCGACAGAGAGTTGGTCAGGATGGTGAAAGGCATGGCGAGCATTGCGGCCCAGGCTGTGCCGACTAAGAAGTAGGATACCAACAGCAGGTATTGGTCGTGAACAAAGGTCGAGGAGATAAAGCCCGCTGCACCGATAATCAGAGAGATGGCATAGCCGACTTTTCTGTTTTTGAACATAGGCAGCATTGCGGCCCATACCACCGACCCGACAGCTTGTGCCGCAAAGGCGATGCCGGTCCAGTTGGCGGCATCCTGATAGGCGGGGATGTTGGTGCCCATCGATTTGTCCCACCCGAACGCCTGCTCGGCGATGCTGCCGGTGGCGTAGGTCCACATATACATGAATGCCGCCCAGCAGAAGAACTGCACCAGGCCAACGGTCCAGAAAACAGTCGGGGCTTTTTTCAGCAGGGTGATGAAGTTTTCTTTAGGCTCGTCGTTGGCATTTTTGTCATTGGAGATGCCGTGATACTCGGCATATTCTTTTGGCGGCATCTCTTTTACCTTGATAAAGGTGTAGATGACACAAATGAAAAGGATGGCCGCGCCAAGATAGAACGAGAATGCGACCGAGTCGGGAACCTCATTGCCGGGGGCAATGTTGGAGATGCCGATCCAGGTCAGCACAAAGGGGCAGATGTAGCCCACCACCGAGCCTGCATTGCACAGAAACGACTGGATGGAGTAGGCGAGGCCTTTTTGCTTCTCGTTGACCATGTCGCCCACAAGCATTTTGAACGGTTGCATGGAGATGTTGATTGACAAATCGAGAAACATCAGGGCAAAAGCACCGAATATCAGGGCGCCGCTGACTGCAAGATGCAGGCTGCCGGCATTGGGCAGCAGGCACATGACGATGATGGCTATAACCGAGCCGAGTATGAGGTAGGGTAGACGACGGCCAAAACGGTTCCATGTGCGGTCGCTCAGGGTGCCGATGATGGGCTGGATGATGAGGCCGGCGATGGGTGGGAGCAGCCAGAAGTAGGACAGATTGTGAGGATCGGCACCCAAGGTGGCAAAGATGCGCGAGATGTTGGCGCTCTGGAGGGCGTAGGCTATCTGCACTCCAAAGAAACCGAAACTGAGGTTCCACAGTCCCCAGAATGGTAGGTCGGGTTTTGTTTTGGGTTTCATTTGAAAAATCTGATGTAAGTATGATATGATAATTTGTCTCTAATTGTTGTTGGCGGCCAAAGAGTACATGAAAGCTATCTCTTCGGCCCAGATCGTCTCGTCGGGTGTCTCAAGGATGATGGGGATGTCATCCATGCGCGGGTCGGCCATGAGCATTTCAAAAAATTGTGCTCCGATCATCCCTTTCCCGATCGACTCGTGGCGGTCGACTTTTGAGCCGAGCCCTTTCTTGGTGTCGTTCAGGTGCATTCCTTTGAGATAATTGAATCCTATAGTTTTGTCAAACGAGTCCCAGGTGTTTTTGTATCCCTGGGCCGTGGAGAGGTCATAACCGGCTGCAAAGGCGTGACAGGTGTCAATGCACACCCCGACACGCGTCTTGTCGTCCACACGGTCTATGATATGGGCTATCTGCTCAAAGGTAAACCCGAGATTGCTCCCTTGACCGGCCGTGTTCTCGATGACGGCTGTCACGCCGTTGGTGCGCTCCAAAGCCCAATTGATTGACTCGGCGATGAGGTCGAGACACTTGTCGGGCTCTATCAGCTTCAGGTGACTGCCGGGATGAAAGTTGAGCATGGTCAGTCCCAGCTGCTCACACCGTTTCATCTCGTCGAGAAAGGCCGAGCGTGATTTGTCAAGCTTCTCGACATCGGGCGATCCTAAATTGATAAGATAGCTGTCGTGGGGCAGAATGACCGCAGGGGTGTAGCCAAACTTCTCGCAATTTTCCTTAAAGGCTTGTGCCTCCCCCTCCGAAATGGGCTTTGACTGCCATCGCGACGGGTTGCGTGTGAAAAGGGCAAATGCTTTTGCTCCAATAAGATGGGCGTTGATGGGCGCTTTGCTGACACCCTCTCCCGCCGATACATGTGCTCCGATATATTTCATCCTGTAAATCTCTATGTCAATTGTTTTGATTTACAAATATACAACTAAATGTTAACAAGGCGGGCCAATTCATCAAAAATTTGTATATTTGTGTTGAAAATAATTGAATCACGATGATTGTCTCGACCAAAAAATCGATATTGAAGATGGTCAAAAGCCTCGGCGACACCAAAGGCCGGCGGCTTCACGGATGTTTTAAGGCAGAGGGGACAAAGTCTGTCTTGGACACTCTTGGCCACTTTGAGCTTGAGGGTGTTTATGCCGATGCCGGGTGGGCCGCTCAACACCCCGATGTGAAAGACATCACGGTGAGCACACGAGCCGACCTTGAGCGGATGACTTCACTCTCGACCGCACCGTCGGTGATTGCCGTCTTCCGTATCCCCTCTCGCCGTTTTGACCCGGCTGATGTCGCCGGCAAGCTTGTGCTCGCTCTTGACACCATCCAAGACCCCGGCAATCTGGGCACTATTGTGCGCATTGCCGACTGGTTTGGTATTCACGACATCGTTTGCTCGCGACAGACGGTTGACCTGTATAACCCCAAAGCGGTGCAATCGACAATGGGCTCGATATCAAGAGTGTCGGTGACCTATCATGACGATTTGCCCGCCTTGCTCGCTTTGTTAAAGGATGGGGGCATGGAGATTTGCGGCACTTTTTTAGGTGGTGAAGATATTTTTGAGGCATCGCTGCCCGTGGCGGGTGTGATCGTGATTGGAAACGAGGGTAACGGCATCTCCGATGACGTGTCCCGGATTGTGACGCGTCGGCTGACCATTCCATCCTATCCGGTCGATGCCTCAACCGGCGAGTCGCTCAATGCAGCGGTGGCAACGGCTATCACAGTTGCTCAATTCAGACAGAAAGCTTATGGCAAAGAAGGTTAGAACTGCTTGGTTTTGCACAAATTGTGGCAACGACTTTACCAAATGGGAGGGCCGCTGCCCAGCCTGCGGCGAGTGGGGTACACTTGTCGAGGAGAAGGTGAAAACCGAGTCGACTAAAACATTCCTCACGGGTCATCGGCAGTCACGTCCCATAAAAGTCAGTGAGATAGAGACAGTTGACGAGCCGCGTGTAAAGATGCCAAGCGGTGAGCTCAACCGTGTGCTCGGCGGAGGGCTCGTGCAGGGGTCGCTCGTGCTGATTGGTGGAGAGCCGGGCATAGGCAAGTCGACACTTGTTCTTCAAAACATATTGTCAATCAAGTCGCGCCGCATCCTTTATGTGTCGGGCGAGGAGAGTGCCACCCAGTTGAAGATGAGGGCCGAGCGTATAGGCCGCGTGAGTGAGAATTGTTACATCGTCACCGAGACGTCGCTCGAGTCGATAATGGCTCATGTGGATGACGTCCAGCCACAACTGCTTGTGGTTGACTCGATACAGACAATCGCCAGCGATGACATCGAGTCGTCGGCGGGGAGTGTCTCTCAGGTGAGAGAGTGCGCGGCGCGGTTGCTGAAATATGCCAAATCGACCGGCACGCCGGTGCTTTTGATTGGTCACATAAACAAAGAGGGGAGCATCGCCGGTCCAAAAGTGCTTGAGCATATAGTCGATGCCGTGCTTCAGTTTGAGGGTGACCGACATTATATGTACCGCATACTTCGGTCAATCAAAAACCGCTTTGGCTCGACCTCCGAGCTGGGCATATATGAGATGTGTCAACGGGGATTGAGAGAGGTGACCAACCCCTCGGAGATGTTGCTGACCACCAATGGCGACGAGCTGTCGGGAATGGCGATCGGTGTCACCCTTGAGGGGGCTCGCCCGTTTTTGATTGAGGCTCAGGCATTGGTCAGCACGGCAGCCTACGGTACACCTCAACGTTCTGTTACCGGTTTTGACAGCCGGCGCATGAACATGCTCCTGGCGGTTCTTGAAAAGCGCGTTGGCTTTAAGTTGGCGGCCAAAGATGTGTTTCTAAACATCGCCGGCGGCCTGAAGGTCAATGACCCGGCGCTCGACATGGCTGTCATCTGTGCCATCCTGTCGTCAAATGTCGATATGGTGATACCCCACAGCGTCTGCATGGCCGGCGAAGTGGGTCTGTCGGGAGAGATACGTCCGGTGACGCGCATCGAGCAACGCCTCCTGGAGGCCGAAAAGCTTGGAATGGAATCAATCATAATCCCGCGCCACAACCTTAAGGGCATCGACACCTCGCGCCTCAAAATAAAAATTGTGGAGGTCTCAAAGGTGGAGGAGGCTTTCAGGGTGCTCTTTGGCTGAGCAGCCCCCCCGGTTGTCATTTTATATCGGGCAGACGGAAGTGGTCACCGGTCTCTTTTACAATGTTCTGATAGTATCTCTGGTCATAGCCCGGGAATGACGGGTATACAGGAACACCGTCTTCGGACAGTTCAAACTTGCCGTCTTTCTCCTTCTTAACGTTGCCGTCGAGATATTTGACAAGCAGATAGTCACCAAGAGCCTTGTAGCGTGTCACATAGCGGCGCGCGGCAAGGGCAGTGTGGTCGGTCAGGAACTCGCGGGCATAGTCCTTATCCCATCCCGGAACCTCGGCCAGGAGAATCTTGACCTCGGTGGCAAGAGTGTCTTCTTCGGCCACCTGCACCCGACGGATGTCGTCGATCATCTGACTGTAACGATTATATGCCTGGTTTGCCACATAGTTGTTTACCCAAAAGGCCGATGTCCATGAGATGTTGTAAAGGTCGCCGTTGCCTTGTGCAAACTCGATGGGCACACGCGTGTTTGAACAGTAGACCGGCACATAGACACAGGTGTTGGCATCGTCGACGCCAAACCACAGGATGCCTTTCATGAGATCGGGCGCGTTGCGGTCCATGCTTGCCACGAGTGAAAAGCCGGTTTGCTGGGTGGCAATGGCGCGCTCGTGGGTGTACTCCACGCTGTCGACCATATAGGTGAGCGGGCGCCAGCGATAGGGGCAGCCGTAAGGGCCTGCACCGACATCTTTTGTCATGTCAAGGTGAGTGCCTTCAAAGTGGTCGCGCATCATCCACTGCATGTCGCGGGTCGACACCTTGCGGTCGGGCTTGACCCAAAGGGGCAGAATCTCACCTTTAGCTTCCATAATCCAGGGAATATAGCGGTCCATCCCGTCGGCAAACTTGTTGTAGAACGCCCACACCCTGGCGTCGCAGCCACGCAGGGCGCCCGCGTCATAGATGGCATAGGCGCGCGAGAAATCAAAATCTTTGTCGTCGCCGTTGTAATAGCCCATCTCGCGGGCAAACGAGATGACGTCGGGCGAATAACGGCAATTTTTCTTGTCGTTGAGAGGGAATTTATGGATGCGTGAGTGGTTGGCGTGACCCGATATACAGTCGTCGGGAACGCGGCATGCTACCCACACAGCTCCTTTTGAGCGACCTCCCTTGCCTATCATCTCGAGAATCCATGCCTCTTCGGGGTCGGCTATCGTAAACGACTCGCCACCGCTGGCATATCCATGATCGGCCACAAGTTGTGTCATGACATCGATAGCCTCTTTTGCCGACCTGGCGCGTTGCAGGGTGATGTAGATGAGTGAGCCATAGTCGATTATGCCGGTTGTGTCGACGAGCTCCTCGCGTCCGCTCCATGTGCTTTCAACGATGGTCAGTCCATGCTCGTTCATGTTGCCCATGGTTGAATAGGTGTGGGCAACCTCGGGTATTTCACCCATGTATTTGCCGGTGTCCCATTCGGTTACTTTACGCATGGCGCCATCGGGGTGGTCGGCGGCCGGCTGATGGGCGAGATCTCCATAAAGGGTATGGGAGTCGGCGGCGTAGGTGACAAGCACATTGCCGTCAACGGTTGCCTTGCGCCCGGCGATGAGTCCCGTGCAGGCCAAGGCCTGAGCGGCCATCGAGAGTGCAAAAGCTATAATGATAGGTTTTTTGTTCATCTTACTGTTGTTTTTAAAATCAGGTATATCGACCGGCGGTCCATGTGAGATTTTTCTCCATGTTGCGCCGACTTTTGATGCGATAAGTCAAATTATAAAATGGATACCAAAGCATGAGCCAGGGTACACTGAATGTGAGCCGGCGGTAGAAAAGCGCGGCCGATGTCTTGCGGAAAGCAATCATCACCGGGATGCAAAGGAGCAGTGAAATGGCGGTGACAGCTATAACCGGATAAATCGAGGGGTAACCCAGCACGATGGCTGCTGTTGAAGCTATAAACCATACCCACCAGGCTAACGAGGATATTGCCATGAGGTAGCGCGCGCCCGATCTGACAAAGCGGCCGGTAAACATAAATCGCAGTTTCTCAAAATAATGAGTGTAGTTGAGATCATCGCTCATCACCCGAACCACCGCCTCGGGGGCAAGCTGAACGCCTACGCGACGGCCGGCACGGGCCACATTGTTGATGAAGATGTCGTCGTCGCCGTATTTGAAATTGTGATGGGTCGAGAACCCTCGGTTGGCTGTAAAGACCTCTTTGCGGTACATCAGGTTGTTGCCGTCGGCACGATAGGGGAGACCATTGAGGGCCGCCGAGAGGTAGCTGACGGTTTGAAAGGTGGTGTCAAAAGCCGCTGTGCGTGACATCTCGGTGGTGACGGCATCGTTGGTCGGCGAGACTATCGAGTGGCCGATGACGAGCTCGTCGCCCGAGGCAATTTTACTTGCCATTGTCCTCAGCCACAGGGGGGAGGTGGGGCGTATAGAGGCATTTGTCATCACAAGGGTATCATAACGGGCCGCTTTGACGCCTATGGTGAGCGAGAGTTTTTTACGCGAGAGGTTGCGCGAGTTGGGAGGGGTGAATGTCATGTAAAGATTGCGGTAGCGCAGCTCGAGGTCGCTCAGTATTCCTTCAAGCTCGTTTCGGCTGCCGTCATTGACAACTATAACCTCCATTGGCGCCGGGTAGTCTTGTTCAAGTACAAGCGGGAGCATCTCGACAAGGCTCGCCGGGTCGGTGTCCATGTAGACGATTACCGATACCGAGGGCAGCGCCGCAGGCGACATCCGCTCAATCTCACCCGAGGCGACAGCCTCGGCATCAAGCCGCGCGCCACGACGCACACGCGCCGCCATCGGCAGAAAATATATCAATATGTAAAGAGCCGCCACGAGGCAGACACCCAGTGATACAAGCAATTGAGGGGAGAGTGGCAGTGACAATAGTGATTGTAGTGTCGGCATAAAGCTTTAGGGGTTTTTCAAACTGCAAAATTACAAATAATCTGTAGGCGGTGCAATAGATTGCCGACCCCCTCGGCAAGAATATTTATCAACACTTGCACCCGGTCGGTCAGGGATTGTAAAGTTGTCTGTCAAAGAATGACTCTATGTCGCGGGCCTGCTCAAGAGCGCGCTCGGCGGGCCCTCCCGGCTCGAGGCGCGCCGATTTCAGGTAGTCGTCGGTTGCGGCCTTGCGGTTGCCTGTGCGCCAGTGGATTTTTCCCCTGAGAAAGAGCGCCTGAGCATTGTCAGGATCTTTCTCAAGCACTTTGTTGGCCAGTTTCATGGCCTCGTCAAAGGTATTGCAGCACAATAAATTTTTGATTTGTTGCAATTCATCCATATTTTTTTTCTAATTTTGGACGTTATAACAAAGTAAATTATTTATTTAACGTGAAAATTTGAGATATGTTGCTGCAACGCTTGACAAAAAATATTAAAACCGTGCTGTCGGTTCTGACAGTACTGATGACCGTGGCCGGCGCCCGGGCTGCCGATCCGACTGCCACTTCCTATTCATGGCAACAGTGTCAGGGCTCGTTGAGACCTTATGTGGAGCCTGGTGATTACACCTACCCCGACAGCCTGACGCCGGTGTTTATCAATCATGTCGGGCGCCACGGGGCGCGTTTCCCGGCAGGATCGGGAACAACGGTCGGGCTTATAAAGGTGCTTGAGAGAGCCGACTCCCTCAAGACGATAACCCCGCTTGGACGGCAGATGCTCACGTTGGCACGTGAGGTGGTCAGACGCACTGCCGGGCAATGGGGCGCTCTTGACTCGCTTGGCATGGCAGAGCAGCGGGGCATCGCCACGCGCATGTACCGACGGTTTGAAAAGCTGTTTGCCGGCTCGCGCGTCGATGCCCTCTCCTCCTACTCGCCCCGTTGCATCATGTCGATGTACTCTTTTACCCATCAGTTGTCGCGCATGAACAACAAGCTTGAGATTTTCACAAACTCGGGTCGACAGAACTCCTTGCTGATGAGGCCTTTTGATGTAGAGGCCGACTATAAGGAGTTTCGCGAGAGTGAGGCCTGGCGACCGGCCTACGATGATTACATCGGTAAAATGATACCGCTCACAGCCTTGCGCCGGCTCGTGGGGGAGGGCCTTGCCCTCACTGACGACGAGGCCAGGACTGCCGCTTTGAATGAATACTATGTGCTTGCCGGCATGGAGGCGATGTCGATGAGTGTCGATGCCTCAAAATTTTTGAATAAGGCTGAGCAAAACGCCCTTTGGAGTTGCTTTAACCTGCGTCAATATCTGCAGCGCACGGCCACGACCGTCTCTACCGTGCCGGCCGATATTGCCTCGCCTCTGCTCATTGACCTGATGAACTCCATTCAGGCGGTTGTCGACGGTTTGCCCTCGCCGGCGGTCAGACTGCGTTTCGGTCATGCCGAGACCTTGATGCCTCTGCTGTCGCTCATGCACCTGAAGGGGTGTTACTACATGACCAACTATTTTGACACGGTCGGGATGCACTGGCGCGACTTTGACGTGGTTCCCATGGCGGCCAATCTCCAGATGGTTCTGTTCCGCTCCAAAAAAGGGGCCTATTATATTTGTGTGTTTCACAATGAGGTGCCGGTACCGTTGATTCCCGGTACCGACACCCTTTATGTGAAATGGGAGACGGCTCGCGATTACCTGAACCGGTGTGTTCCCATCTATTATCAGTTGGCTATGTGATTTAACGGCGGTTCATGGCGCGCCAAACGGCGATGATGTACCACAGAACAAACGGTATGACAAGCGATACCCACGACATCACCTCGAGCGTGAATTGGCTCGACGAGCTGTTGTAGATGGTGAGCGACGACGCCGGGTCGGTCAGCGAGCGGTAGTAGGCCGTGTCGTTGTAACCGGCTATGAAAAAGAGCGCCAACACGACAAGCACGGTGCCGACACCGGCGGGCCAGATGGCGTGACGGCTGCAGCGCTCGATAAACGATCCCGCTGCAATACCTGCAAGCACGAGAACGACACCGATGAGCAGCATCAGTCCGGCCCACCATATATCAATCAGGTTGTGGAAATATTTGTAGGGCACCTCGACAAAAGAGTGTGAACCCTCGACTGTGCCATTCTCCTCAACCACCTCAAGGCCTGTCGACGTCAGCAGGACGGCGGCAAAGGCGAGAAACAGCACAACAAAAATCAAACCGTTGACGAGCACCCGGCGGCGGTTGATTTTGGCCATCGCGTCGCCATCAATGTTGTTGAGAAAGTAGAGCGAGGCAAGAGTCCTGGCAAGCATGAGCACCATCACTCCAAGCAGCAGGTTGCGCCAGTCGGCTATCGCTTCAAGACCATGGGTCGGTGCCCAGCGGGAGATGACGGGGGCTGAGGCGTCAAGAATATTGGTCTTGGTGACTGTGAACTCGCCGCCAAAGAAGATTGTGCCGACAGCCACACCAAGCAGTATGCACCCGACCGACCCGTTGATAAACAGAAAGATGTCGTAGGTTCTGGTGCCTAAAAGATTGGCCGGTTTGCGCCGGTACTCATAGCTCACAGCCTGAATGACAAAGCTGAAAAGAATGAGCATCCACAACCAGTAGGCCCCGCCAAAGCTCGTGGAATAGAACAGTGGAAATGAGGCAAAGAAAGCTCCGCCAAACACCACGAGTGTCGTGAATGTCAGCTCCCATTTGCCGCCAATCGAGCTTATCTCGCTCTCAAGTTGACCGGCTATCTTGTTGCGGCCCAGAAGCATTGTCTGTCCACCTTGCACAAAAAGCATGAACACCAGCAGCGCGCCCAACACCGAGATGAGCAGCCACCAATATTGCTGTAAACATTGCATTTCCATGGTTCAATTAATTAAGTGATTTGTAATCTTGTTTTGAGCCTTTTGAGATTTGTTTGAGCATGATTGAAACCTCGGCGGCAAGCAGAATTGTAAACACGGCGGCAAAGAGCCAGAAGGTCAGTTGCACGGAGGCCACCGATATGCTTGATATAGCGGCCTTTGCGGGCATGATGTCCTGAATGATCCAGGGTTGACGGCCAACCTCGGCTACAATCCAGCCACACTGGGAGCAGACATAGACCACGGGTATCATCAGTATTCCGAGCCATTGCAGCCAACGGGCGTTCTCGATCAGGGAGCGGCGCTTGAAAGCGGCATACACCCCGACAAGAAGCACCAACAGCAGCAAGCCGCCGGCGAGAACCATGATGTGGAAAGAGTAGAATGTCAGACCAACCGGCGGGACAGCCTCGGAAGGCGAGTTGAGGTAGCCGAAACCAAACGAGTCATAGGTTTGGTTGATGTCGGCACGGGCTTGGTTCATGGCCGCGGTGTCGCCCTCGGTCATCGCGGTGTCAAACCGTCGCAAGGCCTGGTGTGCCTCGAGCCCACGCTCGATGCGCTCGGCATAGCTGATGGTCTTGAGGGTGTCGCCTGTGGCCGTTATTTCCCGACCCTCGATGAGGTCGTTGATGCCCGGCACAAAAGAGTCTGGATTTCTGAAGTCAATGAGCAGCGACAACCCTTTGGGGATGGAGATGTCAAACAGATAGGGGTCGGCATCATTATCGGGTGTCTTGTCGGGGTTGAGAATACCGAAGGCCACAATCGACTGACCGCACGAGCCATCGTAAAGCCCCTCCATGGCGGCGAGTTTCATAGGCTGGCAGCGTGACACCTCGACGGCGCTGCCATGGCCGGTAAACATGGTGAGAAGCAAACCGATAAGGCCAAAGGTGCCTCCAACTTTGATCGAGTCAACAGCCATGTCGGCATTGCGGCGCTTAAGCAGGAACCAGCTTGCCACGCCGACCACAAAGACACCGGCGAGAGCCCATCCGCTTGTGACCGCATGGAAAAACTTGTTGATGGCGACCGGCGACAATACGACGTCGGTGAAGTTGTCCATCACGTTTCTCATCTGTGCCGGGTCAAAAACCATCCCTGCGGGATATTGCATCCAGGCGTTGGCCACAAGAATCCACAGAGCCGAGATGGTGGCGCCTATGGCAGTTAGCCAGGTGGCGGTGAGGTGGAAGCCACGGCTCACCTTTTTCCATCCAAAAAACATCACGGCGATAAAAGTCGATTCCATAAAGAATGCAAAGAGACCCTCGATGGCAAGCGGCGCGCCAAAAATGTCGCCGACAAACCAGGAGTAGTTACTCCAGTTGGTGCCAAACTCAAACTCGAGGATAATACCGGTGGCCACACCAAGGGCAAAGTTGATGCCGAAGAGTGACATCCAGAATTTGGTGATGTTGAGCCACCGCTCAGAGCGGGTGCGGTAATAGATTGTCTCCATAATGGCGACAATCATGCCCAGGCCCAGAGTCAGCGGCACAAAAAGCCAGTGATACATCGCGGTCAGGGCAAACTGTGCTCTCGACCAGTCGACTACGCTCATCAAATCGTCCATAAGCAATAGGGTTTTATGTTTTAATTTGGGTTAGATGTCATTGAATGTCTCACAGCCTCGGCCCGCTCGCTGTCGCTGTTGTAGTCGCGCGAGAGAAGGTCGGGAAAAAAGAACAGCTTCATTATACCGAAGATGAAGATTAACTTGACGATAATCAACACCCACAGCTTTCGGCCAATAGTCATTGACCGGAAACCGTCGGCATAAAGGTCGACGACTCTCCACCAGAATGAACGTGGAGCGGGGGCGGGGTTGGTGTCTTCAGTAATCATTGGGCTGGGATATTGATTTTTTCACCGAGAAAGTGAGGTTTGCGTCCGGTCAGGATGTCGAGCATCATTTTGTCACGAGCCAACCATTCGCGCAGTTTGTTTTTATAACGGGTCTTTCGCCCGGCTGAGAGCGGGGCGGCGATGGCGATCGCGTCAATTTCATTGTGTCGCGCGAGCCAGAGGGCACGGGCGCTGTGGTCGGCCTGAGATACGATTGTCATTGAGTCACATCCAAATATTTTTTTTGCCCTCACAACCGAGTCGAGAGTGCGGAACCCTGCATAGTCACAAAAGATGCGTGATGCCGGCACCCCTAAGGCTATAAGCGAGTCTTTCATCGCTGTCGGCTCGTCATAACCGTGGCGATGGTTGTCGCCGCTTACTATCAGACAGTCGGTTTTGCCGCCATGATAGAGCCGGGCGGCAGTGAGGATGCGCTGCTTGAAATATGAGTTGGTGCGGTTATAGCGGTTAAGCGGGGATGTGCCGAGCACCATCGTGACATGCCGGTGAGGGATGCGGGCGATGTCGGTATAGGTCAGATTGGAGCCATATCGGTCGACTGTCACATTAATTATAATAGTGACAACCAGAAACGCTGCCGCCAAAAGCATGGCGACAATCCTCAGGCGTTTGAGCAAAACTCGACGGGGCGTTTTCATGGCATATATTTTTGGCAAATATAACATTTTTTTATCTAATTTTGCCAACAATTTCTGCAATCAATGAAACTCTATAAGTTTATCACAGACTGGATTCTGATTTTCTCGATATTGGGTGGCATATTATCCTACTTCTTATATGCATCGATACCTGAACTTGGATTTACCCATGGCATTGCCATCAAGACGGTGGGGTTTGTTCAGCCGTTTCTCATTTTCTGCATGCTTTTCCTTACCTTCTGCAAGGTTGACCTGACCAAGTTGAGGTTGTGCCGTTATCATCTTTGGCTGCTGCTTTTTCAAACAGGCATCTATATAGCGCTGGGAGCGATGGTCATCCCGATGGCTCACGACGGCCTGAGGGTGGTGCTCGAGGGGGCGATGATATGTTTCATTTGCCCTACGGCAACAGCCGGCGCTGTGATTGTCAGGAAGTTGGGGGGAGACGCCGCCCATATCACCACCTATACTATTCTGATAAATATTGTTGCCACGATTATCATACCGGTCACCATCCCGTTGGTTCACCCATCGGCGACGATGTCGGTCTACACCGCCTCGTTGCTCATAATGGGCAAAGTGTTTCCCATTCTGTTGTTGCCGCTATTGGCCGCTTTTCTGTTAAGGCGGTTTGTGCCGCGTGTCCATGCCGTGATGCAGCGCTATGGCCATCTCTCATTTGAGCTCTGGGTTGTCTCGCTGGCAATCGCCACTGCTGTGACAACACGCTATATTGTACACTCAAACGTGTCGTTGAGCACTCAGCTTTGGCTCGTCGCTGTCTCTCTCGTGGCCTGTCTGTTACAATTTTATGTCGGACGGGTGATTGGTAAGCACTACGGCGACATGATGACCGCCGGCCAATCGTTGGGCCAGAAAAACACTGTTTTTGCAATTTGGTTGGGCTACACCTTTTTCACTCCCATTACCTCGGTTGCCGGCGGGTTTTACAGCATTTGGCATAATGTCATCAACTCATGGCAGCTCTATCAGCACAAAAAGATGCAACGGTGAGGAGCCGTTTTAAAAATTTTGTCGTATCTTTGTCAGGATGACTCCTTTATCCCGATAAATCAGTAAAATCATATAAAAATGTCACGAATATTTTCGATTTTCATTTTGACACTGTTGTGCTCGATGACAAATCTGTCGGCACAAATCCTGACACCGGTTAAATGGTCGACCTCCATTGAGATGACCGACGATGCCAACGGTGTCATTGTGATGAAAGCAACAATTGATCACGGTTGGCATGTCTATTCCAATGATCTTGATCCGAGTGTAGGGCCGTCTCCGTTGTCGGTCACCTTTGACAAGCTTGACGGAGTGAAACTGAAAGGGAGATGGAAACCGTCAAAGGCGGCCCATCGTGAGTTTGACCAGATGTTTGAGGCCGAGTTGAGCTGGTGGAGCGGCAGTGTCGAGCTGCGCCAGCCGTTTACGGCCACAAAAGATAAGTTTGTCATTGAGGGCACGATAGCCTACTCGGCTTGTAATGACCAGAATTGCATCCCCCCCTCACGCGAGAATTTCACGCTCAGCGGTAAGGCAAAGGTGAAAGATGCCAAAGAGGATGAGAAAGAGGCCGATGCCGAGGTGACACCCGACACGTTGACAGCTGTAGTCGCCGACTCGCTGGCGGGTGTGGTTGCCGACACTGACAGCGCGGCCACTCAGCTCGACAATCTTTGGGCGCCGGTCAAATATGACGAGGGTGATGACAACTCGACCGGGTCGACCGGGTCGCTGTGGGTCATTTTCTTCACCTGTTTCCTCGGAGGGTTTGTGGCACTGCTCACCCCGTGTGTCTGGCCGATGATACCCCTTACGGTAAGTTTCTTTCTCAAGAAAGGCCAGTCGCGGGCAAAATCAATCGTTGACGCCACCATCTATGGCGTTTCAATCATTGTTATCTATCTTGCCTTAGGCTTGATTATCACTGCCATTTTCGGGGCAAGCTCTCTCAACGCGCTCTCGACAAGCGCCGTGTGCAACATCATCTTTTTCCTGCTCCTGGTTGTGTTTGCCATCTCTTTCTTTGGCGCGTTTGACATCAAGCTGCCCGAGTCGTGGAGCAACAGCATGGACCGCACGGCCGAGCGAACCACCGGTCTGCTGAGCATCTTCTTCATGGCCTTTACGCTTACCCTGGTGTCATTCTCGTGTACAGGTCCGATCATCGGCACTCTGCTTGTCGAGGCTGCAAGCACCGGCGACAAGATGGGCCCGGCGGTCGGTATGTTTGGATTTTCATTGGCTCTGGCCATCCCTTTCTGTCTGTTTGCCATGTTTCCGTCACTGCTGCAAAGCACTCCTAAGAGCGGCAGTTGGATGAACACGGTCAAGGTTGTGCTCGGATTTATCGAGCTGGCCCTGTCGCTCAAGTTCCTTTCTGTGGCCGACCTTGCATACGGGTGGCATATCCTTGACCGAGAGGTGTTTATCGTGCTTTGGGTCGCTATTTTCTTCCTGTTGGGTCTTTACCTGTTGGGCAAATTCAATTTCTCTCACTATGGCAAAGCCGACAGCAGCATCGGCACTTTCCGCTTTTTCCTTGCTCTGGTGTCGTTGTCGTTCAGCCTCTATCTCGTGCCCGGTCTCTGGGGCGCGCCCCTCAAGGGGGTGAGTGCTTTCGTGCCCCCGTTGTTCACCCAGGATTTCAACCTCTATGGTCACGAGTTTACTGAATATGATGACTTTGAGGAGGGTATGAAAGTCGGTGCACAAGATGGCAAACCAGTTCTCATCGACTTCTCGGGGTATGGATGTGTAAACTGCCGTAAGATGGAGGGTGCAGTGCTCGACGACCCGACTGTCCACAAGATGATTACTGACAATTTTGTGGTGATCAAGCTGATGGTCGACGAGAAGAAAGCTTTACCGCAGCCCGTCACAGTGGAGGAAAATGGTAAAAAAGTCGTGCTCAAAACCTACGGAGACCGCTGGAGCTACCTGCAACGCTACAAGTTTAATGCCAACGCCCAGCCCTACTATGTGATACTCAACGACAGTGGCGAGCTGCTGTCGGGTCCGTTCTCATACAACGAGGATATCCCGGCCTTCACCAAATTCCTTGAAAAGGGAATCGAGCGTTTTAATAAATAGCAGAGCGATTACAGATTCATCCCGATGCCAAAGAGGGCATAGTCGTAGATGACGGGGTCGTCGGGGCGTATCTGCCTTAGAGACTCGGTCAGTTCATAGACAGCCTTGCGGTCGTTGGAGCGGCGTGTCAACAATCCGAGCTCGCGTGCGGTCTTCGCCACATGGACGTCGAGCGGTATGTAGAGTTGTGACGGTTTAATGACATCCCACACGCCGAGGTCAACGATGCCGTCGTCGCGAACAAGCCACCTGAAGGCCATGTTGATGCGTTTCAAGGCTGTCACGTCAAGCGACGAGGGGAGGCAACGGCTGTCGATTTGCCTGATGGTGTCGTTCATCACGCCCGATATATGACCCACGAGGGCCCTGGCGGGGTCGTCGTCGGCCTCAATGTGCATCGCTTTGGCCATGTCGTGCAGCGAGTCATATTTTTTGTATATCTGCTCGAGTGTTGACAGCCAGTTGATCAGATTCCTGCCGAAAAACGTCCGATGGATATTTTGGTCGGGATCGATCTCACGCCATGCACCGTCCATCACAAATCGGTGAGGGTCGTTGTCCATCAGAAGAAGCATCTTGTCACAGTTGCGACAAATCATTTTGCGATTGCCCCAAGCTATCGTTGCCGACAGCAGCGAGGCAATCTCGATATCCTGCAGTTTGGTGAACCGACGCGGAAACTGCACCGGGTCGCTGTCAATAAAGCCACGGTTGTTGATGCGGGCGGCCTCGCTGTCGAGTAGCTGTTTTAAATCTTCAGTCATAAATAGATATAGAAAAGGGCCGGCGTTAAAACCGGCCCAAAGTTGTTGAGAGCCTTTCCAATAATATGTTATGGGACGGGCTCTAATTCAAAGCATTATAATCCCCGGCCATGGCAGTTTTTAAATTTCTTGCCGCTGCCACAGGGGCACGGGTCGTTGCGGCCGATGCGTGGCCCGTTCTTTATGGGCGAGGGGCGTTGCTGCTCGCCCTGGGGTGCCGATGCGGCCTGACGTTGGGCTGCCTCGCCGGGCAGCGACTCGCGCGAGGCGCGATATTTGCTGTAGTCGGTGGGGCGCTCGGGCATCGCCTTCTTGATGTCGGGCTGAGGTTTGGCTTTTGTCTCGGCCTGTTCCTCGGTATTCTCCTCCGAAGAGGGCTGACGCTGCTCGGGAATATAGATCTGACCTCTCATCAATGTCGAGATGGTCTTGACATTCATCGTGTTGAGCATCTGCTCAAACAGGTGGAACGACTCTACTTTGTAGATTACCAGCGGGTCTTTCTGCTCGTAGGATGCGTTTTGCACCGATTGACGCAACTGGTCAAGCTCGCGCAGGTGCTCTTTCCAGAGCTCGTCGATGGTGACGAGAAGAACCGCTTTGTGCCACTCTTTGACTATCGATTTGCAACCGGTGTTGTAGGCCTCCATAACCTCGACCGGCATGTTGAAAAAGCGCTTGCCGTCGGTGATGGGAACCATTATCTTGGAGTTGTAGCCGCGAACCTCCACACAATCTTTCACCACCGGCAGTGCAATCTCGATTATGCGGTCGCTCTTGCGCTGCAATGCCTCGTTGGCGGCGGCGTGGATCTTGTCGATGCGCTCCTCCTTTGACATGTTGGCAAACTCTTGCTCGGTGAAAGGTGTCTCGATGGTGAGTATCTTGAAGAGCTCAAGCGAGAGGTCGGCATAGTCGGAGGGCGCGCTGTAGTTTTCAACGAGATTTTCAATCACGTCATAGAGCATGTTGGCGATGTCGATGCCAATGCGCTCGCCCAACAGGGCGTGGTGACGGCGGGTGTAGATGTAGGAACGCTGTTTGTTCATCACGTCGTCATACTCCAACAGGCGTTTACGTATGCCAAAGTTGTTTTCCTCGACGCGTTTCTGAGCGTTCTCAATGGCTTTTGTAACCATTTTTGACTCAATCATCTCGCCTTCCTTCAGACCAAGGGTGTCGAGCATCTTCATGACGCGGTCGGTGGCAAACAGACGCATCAGCTGATCCTCAAACGAGACGTAGAAGACCGATGAACCCGGGTCGCCCTGACGGCCTGAACGACCGCGCAACTGTCGGTCGACACGACGCGACTCGTGGCGCTCGGTGCCGATGATGGCAAGACCGCCGGCCTCCTTGACCTCGTCGGGCAGCTTGATGTCGGTACCACGACCGGCCATGTTGGTGGCTATGGTGACAGTGCCGGTTTTGCCGGCAAGGGCAACTATCTCGGCCTCCTTTTGGTGAAGCTTGGCGTTGAGCACATTGTGGGGAATGTGACGCATGGTCAACATGCGCGACAGCAGCTCGGAGATCTCAACTGATGT
>CAYMVS010000044.1:0-18971 GCA_964394205.1 uncultured Muribaculaceae bacterium
CCTGGGTCATGTAGACCGAGGTGCCGTCGGCGCGCAGCAGCAGCTTGTGGTCGAGGCCGTCGGCAGTAAGGTCGGCCCACACCGAGCCGTCCTCCTTGCGGTACATCTGCCCCTTCTCAAGCCCCTCGAGCACCTTTTCCTTACCCTCGAGATAGGTGTCGCTCTCATAATAGATTTTGTCAAAATCGACCCCCATGCGTTTATATGTCTCGTCAAAGCCGGCATATACCCACGAGTTCATCATCTGCCACAGGTCGCGCACCCGGGGGTCTTTCGCCTCCCAGGCCACGAGCATCTGTCGCGCCTGTTGCATCAGGGGCGAGGCGGCCTTTGCCTCATCCTCGCTCATCCCTTGGGCCATCAGGGAGGCCACCTCGGCCTTGTAGTGCTTGTCAAACAGCACGTAGAAGTCGCCAATCAGGTGGTCGCCCTTCTTGCCGGTGCTCTCGGGGGTGGCGCCGTCGCCCCACTTTTCCCAGGCGAGCATCGACTTGCAGATGTGGATGCCGCGGTCGTTGACGATGTTGGTCTTGATCACGCGGTTGCCACACGCGGCAAGTATCTGTGAAAGGCTGTAGCCCAGCAGGATGTTGCGCACATGGCCCAGATGGAGCGGCTTGTTGGTGTTGGGCGACGAGTATTCAACCATCACCAACGGTGAGCTCCCGGTGACCGGGGTCGTGCCATAGTCGGGGGTCTGGGCGATGTGGGTGAGCACCGTGTTCCAGAACGTTGGCTCGATGACGATGTTCAGAAAACCTTTTATCACATTGTAGCGGCTCACTGCCGGCTCTGTCTCGACGAGTCTGTCGCCAATCTCGCGGCCAACCTGCTCGGGCGAGCGGCGGGCGGCTTTGACCCATGGAAACACAACAACCGTGAGGTTTCCCTCAAACTCCTTCTTTGTGGCCGAGATTTGCACCTGGTCGGCCGGGGTGTCGATGCCATACAGCTCTTTGACTGCCGCCGACACTGCCTTGGCGATAATATTTTCGATTGACATTAGTTTGGTTTTTCTTGTTGAACGGTTGCCGGTTTCTGGCTGTCCGGCGAGCCTGGTGATATTTAATGGGTTGAAACAGAGTCGGGCAAGACGTTGTCGGTGACCACCTCGGTTGAGTTAACCTCGTCGGCCATCTCCGGGTCAACCGTGTTGGGGTTTTGACGTATCAGCGCCGCTATCACCAGGATGCAGATGAGAGCGACGATGATGACGGCAACTATCGACACCCACATAGGGGTGGCTTTGAGCGACTGCTTGGGGTGACGGGAGGTTTTCATCTTTAAGGGGTTTTAACGGTCGGAAATTTGATTAACAGGTTGTCACTATCAGAGTTGCGTCTCCCGAGGCCTGCATGGATTTGACACAGGCCGGTATCAGCACGCTGTCGCCGCGCGGCAGGGTGATCGCCTGAGAGCCCGGCTCATCGGCCGAGAGGGTCACACATCCGTCCACACACACGGCGATTGCAAACGAGCCCTCGCTCAGAGGCAGCGGCACAGGGGAGTCGCCGGCGGTGACAATGACCCGCGAGGTCTTGAAGTGCTCACATCCGGCCAGCAGGGTAGTGCCGGGCCTTGGGGTCTTGGCGGGGATGCGCGAGTCGTCATAGTGCTTGAAGTCCATGGCGCGTCGCGCGTGGTCAAGATGCAACTCGCGGGGGTGCCCGTCACCGCCGCGGCGGTTGTAGTCAAAGATGCGGAAGGTCAGGTCGCTGGCCTCCTGGATTTCAAGCAACATGTTGCCCTTGCCGATGGCGTGGATGCGTCCCGCCGGCACCATGAACACATCGCCCGGCCGCGAGTCGTGGCGCTCGAGATGGTTCATGAGCCTCCCCGAGGTGACGAGCCGGTCAAACTCGCTGGGTGTCAGGTCGTGCTTCAACCCCGAGATGATGGTGGCGCCCGGCGCGGCATCGATGATATACCACAGCTCGGTCTTGCCAAGCGAGTCAAACTCGGTGGCGGCCATCAGGTCGTCGGGGTGTACCTGCACCGACAGGTCGTCGGCCGTGCATATCAGCTTGACCAACAGCGGGAACCGGTTGCCGTAACGGTTGACAACACGCTCGCCCAACAGCTCGCTGCCATAGAGGCGGCACAACTCGCCAAGCGTCTTTCCACTAAAGTCACCGCGGTCGACCACGCTCTCGCGTGCCGGCACGCCGCTCACCTCCCAGCTCTCGCCAACGTCGGTTTGAGGCGTCTCGACACCCTTAAACGCGCCGAGCCTGTCCCCACCCCAGATCACCGACCTGAAGATGGGTGCAAAATGCAACGGCTTTAGTTTCTGCTTCATCTCCTGATTGAAATCAAAAAATCAGCTGATTCAGTTGATAATGTCAAACCCGGTGTAGGGGCGCAACACCTCGGGAACCACGATGCCCTCCGGGGTCTGGTTGTTTTCAAGCAGCGCGGCCATGATGCGCGGCAGCGCCAGCGCCGACCCGTTGAGGGTGTGGCACAGGCGGGTCTTCTTGTCGGCGCCACGATAGCGGCACTTGAGGCGGTTGGCCTGATAGGTCTCAAAGTTTGACACCGACGACACCTCGAGCCAGCGCTCCTGGGCGGCCGAGTAGACCTCAAAGTCAAACGTGATGGCCGAGGTGAAGCTCATGTCGCCGCCACACAGGCGCAGGATATGCCAGGGCAACCCGAGCTTTTCAAGCAGCCCCTGCACGTGGTCTTTCATCTCCTCAAGAGCGGCGTAGGAATCCTCGGGGCGCTCGATGCGGACGATCTCCACCTTGTCAAACTGGTGCAGACGGTTGAGACCGCGCACGTCCTTGCCATAGCTGCCGGCCTCGCGGCGGAAGCAAGCCGAGTAGGCGCAGTTTTTCTTGGGGAGCGCTTTCTCGTCGATGATGACATCGCGGTAGATATTGGTCACGGGCACCTCGGCGGTGGGGATAAGATAGAGATTGTCTTCATTGACAAAATACATCTGCCCCTCTTTGTCGGGGAGCTGACCTGTGCCCAGGCCCGAGGCCTCGTTGACCACGTAGGGGGGCTGGATCTCCAGATACCCGGCTTTGCCGGCCTCGTCGAGGAAAAACTGTATCAAAGCGCGCTGCAGACGGGCGCCCTTACCTATATAAACAGGGAAACCGGCGCCGGTGATTTTCACGCCCAGGTCAAAGTCGATCAGATTGTATTTCTTGGCCAGGTCCCAGTGGGGCAGCGCGTCGGGCCCGAGCTCGGGCATCGGGCCGCCTGTCTTCTCGACGACATTGTCGGCGGCGGTCAGCCCCCGGGGCACCATGTCACAAGGCAGATTGGGCACGGTGAGCAGCAGCTGCCGGCTCTCGGCCTCGACCGAGGCAAGCTGCTCGGCGACACCGCGCTGCAGCTCCTTGAGCTCGGCGACCTTCTCCTTAGCCTGGGCGGCCTCCTCCTTTTTACCCTGTTTCATCAGCGCGCCAATCGAGGCTGCCATCTTGTTGAGCTCGGAGGCACGGGTGTCATTCTCGAGCTGCAACGCGCGACGACGATCGTCGAGGGCAACTATCTTGCCAATAACCTCACGGCCGTCAAACCCCTTGATGGCGAGGCGCTCGACCACGCGCTCGGGATTCTCTTTAATCTGTTGTATCGTTAGCATATAGAAAAATTTAATTTCCCAAAAGTTCTTTTACACAAGCCGAGATTGCACGGCCATCGGCACGGCCGGCGAGCGCCTTGGAGGCAACGCCCATCACCTTGCCCATCTGGGCGGGCGATGTCGCTCCGACCTGCTCGATGATGACGGTCAGCTCGCGGCGCAACTCGTCGGGCGAAAGCTGCTTGGGGAGATACTCCTCGATCACGGCAGCCTCGGCAAGCTCAGCCTCGGCAAGCTCGGGGCGACCCTGCTCCTGATAGATCTGAGCCGTCTCGCGGCGCTGTTTCACCATCTTGGCCATGATTTTGGTTGCCTGCCCGTCGCTGAGGGTGCCGTCGCCCCCCTTGGCTGTCTTTGCTTCAAGAAACTCCTTTTTGATGCCGCGCAAGGTCTCCAGTCTCACCTTGTCCTTTGCAAGCATGGCGGCCTTGATGTCGCCGGTTATTTTAGCTATCATGTCCATAATGATGTGGCTTTATTTTAAAATTAGGCCACAAAATTAACAAATAATCCTTTTTCCATGAAAAAAATGTTTTGCAGAATGAAAAACAATATGTAATTTTGCCGCGCTAAACAAACATTTCAAGCAATCAATTAAAAAATACAATATAAAAATGATTATCGTACAAGTAAAAGAAGGCGAAAACATCGAGAAAGCCTTGAAGAAATTCAAGCGTAAATATGAGAAAACAGGTATCGTAAAAGAGCTTCGTAGCCGTCAGGCCTTTGAGAAGCCCTCTGTCACCAACCGCAAGAAAATGATGAAAGCGGTTTATGTGCAGAAGCTCCGCTCGGTCGAGGAATAATAGCCTCTTTGCTTTAACGGAAACACGACACCACGCGTGACAGCCCGGCGGGCAGTCGCGCGCTTTGTCGTATCTTTACCGCCTCGTGACGAGTAATTATTATTTTGTGACGTGTAATTATAAATAGGAACTAAAGGGACATGACTATAGGTTATGACGCCAAACGCGCCGTTGCCAACCTCACGGGGTTGGGCAACTACTCGCGGCTGGTGGTCGACGTGCTCTCACGCGACTATCGGCAGGATCGGTTTGTGCTGCTGTCGTCGGTCTGTCGTGAGAACCCGCGCCTCGAGCCGCTGTTGAACCGCCCCAACGTTGTCATTGACTATCCGCGGGGGCTGTGGCGCGCCATGCCCTCGATGTGGCGCTCGTCGAGTGGCATCATCAACGCCGCCCGGCGCCAGAAGACCGACCTTTTTCACGGGCTCGCCGGAGAGCTCCCCCTGGGCATCGAGCACTCGGGCATACCCTCGGTTGTCACAATCCACGACCTGATTTTCAACCGTTTCCCACAAGGCTACAACTACCCCGACCGCAAGATATATGACGCCAAAGCACGTCACGCCTGTCGGGTGGCAACACGTATCATCGCCATCAGCGAGAAAACGCGCGACGACATTGTGGAATACTATCATGTCGACCCGGCAAAAATCGATGTTGTCTATCAGGGGTGTGAACCGGCCTTCGGCAAACCACACGACAAAGCCTTGATTGAGAGCCTGGCGGCCCGATTCAATCTCGGCTCCACCTATTTCATAGCCGTCGGCACCATCGAGGAGCGTAAAAATCAACTGCTTGCCGTCAAAGCCATCGGGCAGATGCCTGAAAACGTCAGGCTCGCTCTGGTTGGCCGCTTCAGGGGCCGGTATGGCGCGGCAGTTGAGCGCTACATCAGCGAGCACAATCTCGGCGACCGTGTAAGGCACCTGTCGGGACTCACCCTCGACCAACTCGCCGCCCTGACGGCGGGGGCCACAGGCGCTATCTATGTGTCACGGTATGAGGGGTTCGGGCTCCCCGTCATCGAGGCCATCGCCGCCGGCACGCCGGTCATCGCCGCCACCGGCTCATGCCTGGAGGAGGCCGGTGGCCCGGGAGCGCTATACATCCACCCCGACAGCCTTGACAGCCTCGTCGCCAACATGAAAAGACTGCTGGCCGACAGCGCCCTGTGCCGCCAGATGGTGGCCGACGGGCGTCGCTACACAGCCCGTTTTGACGCCTCACGCTTTGCCGCCGCCGTGATGGACGTCTACCAAAAAGCCTTATAATATCGGTAAAATCCTGGTGGTCAGAGAGGGAGATTGCGGAAAAGGGTCCACAGGATGATGACGGTGAGGATGGCCCGGCCGAGCCACCGGCTGTAGATGACCCGGTTTACACAGGGGAGATATCGGGCAATCGTCGGTGCCGTGCCCAAAAACAGGAGGAGCGGGATGGCGACAATCATTGCCGGATTGAAGGCCCATGCCTTGGCAAATTGTCCCGTCAGCAGGGCGTGGAGGGCGCGTTGCGAGCCACACCCGGGGCAGTCGAGTCCGGTGAGCATCTTCACAGGACAGCGCGGCATCGGGGTGGTGGAGGGGTCGACAGTTCCGTAAAGAATCAATATAAACAGCACACCCACCACGGCTGCTGCCCAAAGCAGCGGTCGTGGCAGGCGTGGAGATGGCTTTCTGTTGTAGGGGGGAGGGGGTGTCACAGCATTAAAGGCAGGAAACTGAATGGTGCCCACACAAGCCCGGCCACGATAGTTATCATCAGCAACCACTCTGTGATCTCGCTGTAACGGCGCGCGTCGTCAAACCGTCCCTCATGCCATGCCGGGTTGACCTTTGAGGAATAGATGATGGCGGCGATTCCAACCGGGACACAACACAATATGGTGGCGACGATGGCCCATATCATATAGGAGGGGGGACGGGTGCCGGGGTCTTCATGTCCGGCCGACGCCTGAGTGCCGTCGGCGTCATTGTGATTTGCCGGAACGGGTGGCACATAGGCGTCGGCGCCAACCGGTGCCGACAGGCTGTCATGCAGCTCGGGCAGGCGTGAGGCGACTGTCCAGTCGGGCAAGCCGGTGTGCCACACCGGGGTGTCGGGCCCGAGATTCATCTGGCGCAGTGTAGCCAGGTCAAAGGGCCCCGTCGGCTCCTCGTTTACTATTATCCAGTATTGCATTTAGAAGAATTTTATTTCTTTGCCCATCAGTGTTGACAGCACATTGTTGGCCAGGCGGCTGGCGCCGATTCGGAAGTACTCGTTGTCGTCGACCCACTTCTCGCCGAGCACGGCCTTGATGACGGTGTAGTATTGGAGAGCCTCCTCGGTAGTGGCCACTCCACCCGAGGCTTTGAAGCCAACCATGCGGCCGGTCTTCTCATAGTATTCCTTGATACATTCGGCCATGACGTAGGCGGCTTCAAGCGATGCGCCGGGATATTCCTTGCCGGTTGAGGTCTTGAGGAAGTCGGCGCCGCTGTATAGTGAGAGCACCGAGGCGGCCTTTATATTCCCGGCGCTGCCGAGGGCTCCGGTCTCGAGGATTACTTTCATGCGGGCGTTGCGGCAGGCATGTTTCATCTCCTGGATCTGGTCGCAAAGCTCCTCATAGTCTTTGTCGAAAAATTCGCTCAGGCCAAAGACAATGTCAATCTCGTCGGCACCGGCCTCGACGGCGAGAGCCACCTCGGCAACCTTTACCTCAAGAAATGACTGGGCCGAGGGGAAGCAACCGGCAACCGAGGCGATGTCGACCGACGACACGTCGAGCACCGTGCGCACGATGGGCACAAAGTTGGGGTAAACACAGATGGCGGCAACGTTGGGCAGCTCGCCAAACTCGTTCTCAAAAGCGTTGACACGCTCGGTAAACGCTGCCACCGAGCTGTTTGAATCGGTCGACTTGAGGGTAGTCAGGTCGATCGAGTTGAGCAATGTCTTGTAAACCTCGGGGCGACGGTTGCTGTCGAGATGGTCGGCAAGAATTTTCTCTACACGCGCCTTTATCTCGGCCTGGTCGGTTATCACCTGTGAGTCGGCGATCACTTGTTGGTACTTGTCCATAGTTTCTTATCGGTTGAATTTTTTTATTTTAGTTTCGGGTTATTAAGATGTCGCGAGCTGTCGCGGCGGTTTTTCTTGTCGATGTTTCGCCCGATGGCTTCGGTCAGGTCGATGCCGGTCTGATTGGCTATGGCCGCGGTGACCCAGAGCAGGTCGGCGAGCTCGTCGGCAAGGTCGAGACACTCACCCTCTTTTGCCGACTGGTCGCCAAAGCGTCGGGCCATGATGCGGGCCACCTCGCCGGTCTCCTCGGCCAGGATGGCCATGTTGGTCAGGGGTGAGAAATATCTCACTCCGACGGTGGTGATCCACCGGTCAACCGTTTGCTGAAACTCGCTCAGTGTCATCTCGTGGTGGGGTTGCATGGGCTATCTCTCTTTAGAGTCAATAACAATCGTGACCGGCCCGTCGTTGACCAGCATGACCTGCATGTCGGCTCCGAAGACGCCTTTTGACACCGGGCGGCCGGCAGCGCGGGCCAGCTCGGTGCAGTAAAGGTCAAACAGGTCGACCGACAGGGGTCGCCGGGCGGCGCGTATGTAGCTCGGGCGGTTGCCCCGGCGGGTCGAGGCCAGGAGCGTGAACTGGCTTACCGCCAACAGCTCACCGCCGACATCGGCCACCGAGCGGTTCATAATCCCGGCGTCGTCGTTGAAAACGCGCAGCGCGGCGGTCTTGCCGGCCAGATAGAGGGCATCGGCGGGGGTGTCGTCAACATCGACCCCCACGAGTATCATAAGGCCGTGGCCTATAGCCGACACCTGCCGGCTGTCAACGCTCACCGAGGCTTGCCTGACTCGTTGTATAACTATTTTCATCAACGGCAAATATAACATTTTTTTCTGAACAAAGGCTCGTTCACAAACGTCTTTATATAAAAATAGTTGTTTTATGATGAAACGAAAAATTTTGACCGAAGCCATCGTGATAGGCAGCCTGGCGCTGTTGCCGGGGTGTCTGCCGGCCGACATGACTGTAGATTATGGTGCTGGTTTCGGGCCGGGCTATCTCTCGGTGGGGACAACCTTTCCGGTAGTCGCCACGGGGCCTTACTATGACGGCCCGCTGTGGGGCGGCGCTCCCGCGATATGGCCGGCGCCACAGCCCGCGCCGCGACCCATAAACGTGCGTCCCCCAATGCGTCCGGCTCCGGTTGGACCGGTGGCTCCCGCCCCCGCTCCTGCCCCGGCGCCCGCTCCCGGTTCGGGCCCGTCGTTCAATCCCGGCCCCGGCGGTGGCAACCAGGCTCCGGCGCCTGAAGGGGGTCAGTTCAGACCCGGCGGCAGATTGCCCCGCTGACCGCGACTTTTGTTGTAGCGCTGCACCAACGACGTGAAATAGACTGTAAACAGAGGGAACATTATCATACCCATCATCGACAGCACTGCCGACAGCACTTTGCCCGGCCACAACGAGGGATAGATGTCACATCCCAGTGTGGTCGAGTTCATGCATGCCCACCACAGCGCGTCCCAATAGTTCTCGACAAGCGGGTTGATGGCATGCTCCTCATAGAAAAAAACGAGGCTGGCACAGTAGATCATCGAGACCATCACCGTCAGGTAGGAGGCCAGCATCGAGGTGACCCGGTGAACCGACACATACCCCACCGTCAGCGCCATGGCATAGATGGCACGGGTGAGCGGCACGAAGCGCACAAAGTAAACCTCCTCGGCCGTGAGCGGGATGTGATAGGCTGTCACAAGATTAAGGTAAGGGATCGACACAAGCAGAAACGGCCAGCGCCGGGCCAGGTAGTGCCGGCGGTTGTCGGCAAAATAGAGCTCCACAAAAAAGTCGGCTATGAAAAAGATGCACACCCACAGCTGAAAAGTCATGTAGTGGCTGTTTTCCAGAAAGTTGGTGCCGTTGAACGTGTCGATCGAGATATAGACCACCAACGCCAGCGACAAAACTAACATGAGTCGGTGACACATCTCGGCAACTTTATTTTTTAAAGCGGGATTTTTTAAAGGGGGAGTCATGGGCTGACGATGCAAATATGATGAACTGTCGTCTATATAACACACAGTCGGGGTCAAGCGTTCACCGCTCGCGTTTCTTTAGGAAAACGTGGAGCAGACCGATGACAATCAGCGTGATGCCGATGATGGAGAAGTAGTAGAGATAGTTGCCGGCGCGTAGCTCGGGGAGCCCGATGACAGCCATCACCGCCAGATAGACGAGCAAGATCGCCGGCAGCCAAACCGACTTGCGGCGCCAACGCGGTTTGTCACTCGGCTTTCTCATGACTCAGGTAGGGAGACTGAGACGGGTTGAAGGCACCCGACTGCAGGCGGTTGAAAATGTGAAGACAAGCCCACGCGTCAAGAGCGGCGTAGGCCTGTTGGGCCGGGCTTAGCTCGGGGGCCTCCCAGTTGCTCAGGCGCTGGCTTTTGGAGATGCGGCTGCCAAAGATGATGCCATAGATTTTCTGCAGGCTGCAGTCGGTGATGCCAAACTGTTTGACCATCTGCTGCAGCTCCACAAAACCGCCCGGGGTGAAATCGGCGATCTTGTGCAGCATGAAAAAGTCATCCTTTATCGACAGCCCCACTTTTGTTATCGACCCGTTTTCAAGGAATTGCCTGAGCCCGGGGGTGAAACCGATTTTGTTGAGGCGAAACAGGAAAGCGCGCTCGGGGGTCGAGATCTGCATCAGCGACACCTGATGGGTCTGCCCTTTGCGGAACGATGGACGGGTCTCTGTGTCAAACCCCACCACTTGTTGCATAGACAGATATTCAAGCGCTTTGAGCGCCTGGTCATCGCGCTCGACCACATTGATGAGCCCGTCATAGACCATCGTGGGGAGCTCGGAGAGCTGCTGCTTGCTGATAGAAAGTGAAATGTTGTCCATCTCTGTTTTGTCCCAAAAAATCGGCACAAAAGTAGATAAAAAATTTTGATTTTTATGCCCCCTCCGATGTTTTTTAGGGCCGGTTATTCCGGTTTTTTCAGAATGGTGTCGAGGAAGGTGGCTGCGGCATCGACGGTCGGGTCAAACCATCGGTCAAAAAACCAGAATGGGTGGATCGGGCTGTCGAGCTCGACCACACGGGTGGGGATGCCAATGGCGTCATAACGCTCGACCAGAGTGTCGCGGCCGTCGTGATAGCGGGGCAGCTGTGAGTTGATGAAGCATATCGGGGCGCTCTCGGGGGTGAGCCATTCCAGGGCCGAGGCTTCACGCCAGTGCTCGGGTGTCATGTCGGGGAGGCCTCCGAGCCATTGGGCGTTGACAGGCCAGGAGCCTTTTTTGCTGACCCGCTCGGCAACGTCGTTCAGATTGTAGTCGGAGATAAAGGTGACGACCCCGTCGATGTTGACCACAGCGTCGACCCGTGAGTTGTCGGCGAGCTTCCGGTCGCCCCCGGCGTGTCTGAGCGAGCCGTTGGTCACCCCGACCAGAGCGGCGAGCTGTCCTCCGGCCGAGCATCCGCTGATTGCTATTCTCCCCGGGTCGACACCGAGAGAGTCGGCGTGGAGTCGCACCCACTCGACGGCGCGCTTGATGTCGATCAGCCCGGCAGGATAGATGGCCTCGGGGATGAGGCGATATTCAACCGGTATGGTCACAAACCCGCGGGCGGCGATAGCGTGTGCCAAGGGGTGCTGCAGGGTGCGGTCGCCCGAGTTCCACCCGCCGCCATGCACCATGAGCAATGCCGGCAGGGGCCCGGGCTGGTTGGCCGGGCTGAAAACATCAAGATGCAGCTGCCGCCCCTGGCGCGGGGTGCTGTAGACTATGTTAAGGCGCGACTCAACCCCGTCGGCAGGGTCGACACTGACAAGGTTGATGTCGGGGTGCTGTTTGTGCACCTTGACGGCGGTCGAGTGAAAGGTGAATGAGGTGTCGCGTGGCACCCCGTCGATCATTACCGTTTGAGCCTGTGCCACCATGGCGATCATTGAGATGAGGGTGGCTGCCGTGAGCAGATGTTTCATTTGCGATGCAGTTTGATGGTTTGTCCCGGGACGGTCTCGATGTCATATTCCCACACCCGTTTCAGCTCGGGCCATGCCGCGGGGCGCTCCTGAGAGACCAATGGAGCTTTCACCCGTGTGCGGTCAAACAGTGGGTTGGGGCAGTCGCCCGTAGCCTCTTTTAGAGTCACGTCGGCCTCAAGAGGGACGTATGAGCGAACGCGCAACACGCCGCCGGCATTTGATTTTACCTTGGCGTCAAGCAGCTGGCCGTCAATCCATTCCATATCGACCTCAAAATTGCCGCGGGCCCTGAGCCCTCTGACACTCCCTTTGCTCCAGGCCGCGGGGAGCGCCGGCAGCAGGTGAACGGCGCCGTCGTGGCTCTGCAGCAGCATCTCGGCGACACCGGCGGTCAGCCCGAAGTTGCCGTCGATCTGGAAGGGCGGGTGGGCGTCAAACATGTTGGGGTAGAGGCGTCCGGCCGGGTACTCCTTGGTCGAGTCATCGTCGGGCAAGAGTGAAATCATGTTGCCGATAATCCTGTAGGCGTGGTCGCCGTCGAGCAGTCGGGCCCAGAGGTTCACCTTCCAACCGATGCTCCACCCGGTGGCCATGTCGCCGCGCTGCCCGAGGGTTCGTGCCGCCGCGCTGAAAGCCGCCGGGGTGGCGTAGGGAGAGATGTGGTTTGACGGGTACAGGCCATAGAGGTGGGAGACGTGGCGGTGGCGGTCGGTGGGCGAGTCGGCATCGACCGTCCATTCCTGCAGCTGTCCATGTCGTCCGACCTGCATCGGCGCCAGCGAGGCGATGGCCGCCATCAGCGAGTCGCGGTAGCTCTTTTCATGGTCATGGCCGAGTATCTCCGAGGCCTGCAGCACGCTGTTCATGGCGTCGAGGGCTATCTGGTTGTCCATGGTGGAGCCGGCGATAATCCATGACTTGCCATAGCCGTGCTCGGGCGACATGGAGGGGACGGTGACGAGGTAGCCAGTGCGGGGGTCGGCGACCATCGAGCTGAGGTAGAAGTCGGCAGCCCCTTTGAGCACCGGGTAGTATTTCTCCAGAAAGGCTTTGTCGCCGGTGTAGAGATAGTGCTGCCACAGGTGGGTGGCGAGCCACGCGCCACCATTGGGCCACACGCCATATCTCGCTTTATCGACCGGGCCGCAGGCGCGCCACAGGTCGGTGTTGTGGTGGGCCACCCACCCCCGGGCGCCATAGAGCTCACGGGCGGTCTGTGCACCGGTGACAGCCAGGTCGGACACCATGTCAAAGAGGGGCTCGGCAGTCTCGGGCAGCGCGGTGACCTCGGCCGGCCAGTAGTTCATCTCGGTGTTGATGTTGATGGTGTATTTGCTGTCCCAGGGAGAGTCGACCCGGTCGTTCCAGATGCCTTGCAGATTGGCGGGCTGGCCACCGGGCTGTGACGAGCTGATGAGCAGATAGCGGCCATACTGGAAGAGCAGCGCCACCATGGCCGGGTCATGGTCGCGGGCAAACGAGACGATGCGCTCGCGGGTGGTTTTTGACGAGGCCCCGTCGGGACCCTCGAGGGTGAGCGCCACGCGGTCAAACTGCTCGCGATAGCGGTTGATGTGGCGTGAAAGGAGCTCGGTGTAGGGCACTTTGTCGACTGCCGCCAATGCTTTGTCGACACGCCGCGAGGGTGACGCGCTGATGTCGTGATAGTTGATATAGTTGGTGGCCGCGGCAATGTAGAGGGTGGCCGCGGTGGCTCCCTTGACGCTGACCATATTGCCTGAAGATGTAACCTTGCCCTGACCGTCAAGAGCGACTTTCACCCGGCCCTCGGCCTTGATTTTCCCCTCGATGCCCTCGTGGTCGATGCCGTTCATCTTGAATGTCAAGGTGTTGCCCGAGGCTTTCACGATTGAGGGCAGCGGCGAGGTGTGACCGACCGAGAAGTTGAGCGCGCCCGGCACCGATGCCTCCAGCCTGACCACAATCACCCCCTCACCCCGGGGGGCAAACACCGCGCGGGTCATTTTCACCCCGTCGGCGGTGACATATTCCGTGCGGGCCACGGCATCGTTGAGGTTGAGAGAGCGGCTGTAGTCGCGGGCCTTCCCGGCGTCGGGGAAAAGAATTTTCACGCTGCCCAAGGTCAGGTAGCTCATCCCGTGGGCGCCGTGCATGTAGGTCGAGTCGAGCAGTCGCTCGGCCTCGTCGGCGCGGTCGTCAAAAATCAGCTGACGTATCTTTGTGAGGTTGTCAAGAGCCCCCTTCTTGTTATTGTTATATGGGCTTCCCGACCAGAATGTCTCCTCGTTGAGCTGCAGCTCGTCGGTCGACACGCCTCCATAGACCATCGCTCCGAGCTTGGAGTTGCCAACCGGAAAAGCCTGGACCCAGCGTGTGGCCGGACTCGTTTCACGCAACACGAGGTTAGGGTCGGCGGCAAGTGCCGACACCGACCACACCAGGGCTGTCACAATGACAAGCAAAAGTTTTTTCATGATAATGATTGGTCAAAGAGTTAAGGGGGAGAGGTGTTATCTGAGTATCTTCAGGGCCTTCTTGATGTCGGCGGCGATGGCGCGGGCCAGCATGTCGGTGTTTTTAAACTGTTTCTCGTCGCGCAGGCGGCTTATGAACTCGACGTTGAGCTCGTCGTCATAGAGATAGCCCGAGAAGTCGGGAATGTGGATCTCTACCGAGAGAGCCGGGGTGTCGGTGTCGGTGTTGTCGACGGTCGGGCGGTAACCCACGTTGACCACCGCCGGGCGGCGCACACCGTCGGGCGTCGTGACAAAACAGGCATAGACACCATTGCCGGGCACAATGAGGTAATCGGCGGCCAGACGCAGGTTGGCTGTGGGGAAGCCCAATGTGCGCCCCAGGCGTTTCCCCTCGACGACTGTGCCGCGCAGGGCAAACGGTCTTCCCAAAAGCTCGGCGGCCTCCTCGACGCGCCCCTCGGCGAGATGCTGACGCACGATTGACGAGCTGACAGCCTTGTTGCCCACGCCCTTAAACTCGGGAGCGCCAACAACGTCGAGGCCAATCTCCTGGCCCACCACTTTATACTCGTTCAGCCCGTCGGTGCAGTCGCGCCCGAAGCGATTGTTGAACCCCACCACCAGGGTGTCGATACCAAAGCTTTTTTTGAGCCGTTCCAAAAACTTGCGGGCGCTTTGGCGGCGCATGCGCTCGTTAAACGACAACAGGATCACATCTTCAATGCCGGCGCGGCCGAGGGCCTCCATGCGGTCGTCCAGAGTTGAGAGCAGTCGGGGTGCCCGCTCGGGGTCAACGAGGCGACGGGGGTGGTCGCTGAAGGTGACCACCGCCGGGGTCAGACCTCGGTTCTGCCCCTCAAGCAGCAGGTAGTCAATCAGAAAGCGATGACCGCGGTGAACGCCGTCCCACATGCCGATGGCGGCCACGCGGCGCCGCTTTTTGTCGGCTTTAGTTATTATATTCATAGGTTGATACGTTTTAATTCGTCATAAAACTCTGTGCCGGGGGGTATCAGCAGGGTGTTGAAGCCCAGCGCGGCGGCAGCGTCGAGATTGGCCTGCGAGTCGTCGAGAAACAGCGTCTCCGCCGGCTTGATGCCAAACTTGTCGACGGCTTGCTCAAAGATGCGGCGGTCAGGCTTGTTGGCCCGGGCCTCAAACGAGGTCAGCGTGCCGTCAAAATAGTGGTCAATCGTCTTGCCCCGCCCGCAAAACTGCTCGGCGATGCGGCTATGCCACATGATAGGGTTGGTGTTTGACAGAAGATAGATTTTATACTTGCCGGCGAGCGCCTCCAGTTGGTCGAGGCGGCGGGGCGGGATGCCTGTGAGAAAACGGTTGATCGAGGCGTCGAGCTGCTCGTCGGTCACCGGCGTGGTGATCAGTTGTCTCATCCTGTCGCGGAATTGGGCCGGGGTGATCTCACCCGCCTCGAGCTGCAGGAAGGGGCCGCTTTGCTTGTACTCGCCAAAAAAGCTGTCGGCATCTTTCATGCCGAGCTTCTCAAAGGCTTCCACACAGTCACGGCGGCATATATCCATAATCACGCCGCCAAGGTCAAACATCAGGTTTTTAATCATTCCTCATCTTTGGGTTTGAGTATTTCAACAAGTTTCCTGATACCCTCGGTGGCTGTCATCTTGAGCACGGTGACACCGGCGGGCACCCGGGCGGGCGCCGGGTCGATGTAGTAGACAGGCACTCCCCGGCCGACATAGTGCAGCAGAGCCGCCGCCGGGTAGACCACCAGCGATGTGCCGATGACGGCAAACACGTCGGCCTGCTCGGTCAGCTCGATGGCCCGGGCGATGTTGGGCACCTCCTCCTGAAAAAACACGATGTGGGGGCGCAGGGGGTCACCATTCTCGTCGCGGGAGTCGACCGACGTTTCAAGATTGTCATTGTCAAGGGTATAGACACGCTCGGGATGGCGTGTCGAGCGCACCTTCATCAGCTCGCCGTGAAGGTGGAGCACATAGTGGCTGCCGGCGCGCTCGTGAAGGTCGTCGACATTCTGGGTGATGATGAAGGTGTCATACCATTTCTCAAGCTCCACCAGGGCGAGATGACCCGCGTTTGGGTCGGCCTTGACAAGCTCCTTGCGGCGGTCGTTGTAAAACTTGTGGACGAGCGCCGGGTTGCGGGCGAAACCGTCGGCACTGGCCACATCCATCACGTTGTATTTCTCCCATGTGCCTCCGCTGTCGCGAAAGGTGGAGATACCGCTCTCGGCGCTCATGCCGGCACCGGTTGATATGACGAGTTTCTTGCGTTTCATCTTCAGTTATCTATGTTAAATGGATTTGTCAACAAAGCCGCGCCGCTTGAGGTAGTCGATAATCAGCTCGACGGTCTCGTCATCGCTGAGGGCCGACGAGTCGACCGACAGATGATAGGAGGCCGAGTCGCCCCAGGTTTTGTCGGTGTAAAAATTGTAGTAGCCCGAGCGTATCTTGTTTATGCGGTTCATCATCGCCTGGGCCTGTCGGCGGTCGAGACGCGGCGCGTCCTCGCGCTCCACGATGCGGTCGATGCATTTCTCGGCCGGGGCGTGGATAAAGACGTTGACACAGCGGGGATTGTCGCGCAGGATGTAGTCGGAGGTGCGCCCGACGATGACACAGCTCTCCTGTTGGGCAAGCGTGTTGATCAGCTCGGTGTAGGCGCGGTAGATGCCGTCGTTGCTTATGCTCGAGGTGCCGGCATAGTAGCCCATCGGCACCGTCCCCATGGCAAACGAGAACATCCCGCTGAACATCGAGGGCTGCCGCTCGTCGTGTTTCTCAAAAAACTCCAATCCCACCCCCGAGCGGCGCGCGGCCTCGGCCAGTAACTCCTTGTCATAGAATTTTATGCCCAGGCGCTCGGCCAGCTTTTTGCCTATCACGCGCCCTCCGCTGCCAAACTGGCGGCCAATGGTGACCACAAAGGGTTGGTTGTCGGGTTGGTTTGTCTTTGTCATGGTGTCAATTGTTGTTGGCGTCGCGATAGAGCGACTCATATAAATTCAAAATGTTTTGGGCATACTGTTTGTTCATGGCCCATCGCCCAACAAGGTCCTCCCAGTGGGGAGCCACCCCGCGCCCTACAAGGTGGTAGCGGGGGTCGACAATCTCTTCACCCTCGGGCAGAGGGTCGGCACAACAGTAGGCATAGAGGTGCTGCAGCATCGCCGTGACCCCCTGCTCGACCGACTCAAACGAGCATCCCTGCTTGCCGCGCGAGGTCACCCCCATCCCGCAGTAGTTGAACTGGTCGGGACACACAGCGGTGCCGTTGTCAAACTTGAACCATCCGGTCTCTATAATTGCTTGACACAGAGCGATGTCGCCGCGTATTCCGTAACGCTCGCCAATATCCCTGAAAGCCTGGGCGATAGCCGGGTCAAAGTCGGGGTTGTGGCGCTGCACAAAGCGCGTCATGGCCGCGGCGTCGACCTGGGCATCACCTTGTATCGGGGTGGCGCCGGCGGCGCCGAGTGCCGCCATCGTCATCATCAGTAAAAGGAACGGTATTTTGAGAAAGGATGTCATATCTTAAAAAAATAAAAAAGGGCGTTAAGGCATGTTCAGTTTATCAGACGTAGCATCGAGTCGATGATGTGGCGGTCGTTGCACAGGCGTGGTACTTTGCGCTGTCCGCCCAGCTTCCCCGTGGTGGCGAGCCATCGGTCAAAAAGGCCCGGGGGCGCCACGGTGACCTGTGGCGTTCCGAGGAAAATGTCGCCCGAGCGCTTGGCGTCATAGTCGCTGTTGAGCGCGCGCAGGTTTTTGTCGAGGCTGTCGGCAAAACGCTCCATTCCCCCGGCCGGCTCGCGGTTAAACTCGACAAGCCACTGGTGGTGGCCGCGATGACGGGTGTCGGCAAACACCGGCGCGGCGTGATAGTTGGCCACCTCACAGTCGAGCTGCCGCCCGACCTCGGCGATGGCCCGGTCGGCGTTGTCGACCATCAGCTCCTCGCCAAAGGCGTTGATATAGTGTTTGGTGCGTCCCGCAATCTTGATTTTCAGCGGCTCGGTCGACGTGACCATGACCGTGTCGCCTATGGCATAGCGCCACAGGCCGTTGCAGGCCGTGATGATCAGGGCATACACCTTGCCCGGCTCGACGCGCCATGCCGGCACGGTCTCGGGCGAGGGGCTGTCGACGCTCTCGAGGGGGATGAACTCATAAAACACGCCGGCGTCGAGCAACAGCAGCATCGAGGTGTCGTCGAGCGCGTTTTGCACGGCAAAAAAGCCCTCGCTGGCGTTGTAGCTCTCAAGATAGTGCATCAGCGAGGGGTCGGTCAGCCGTCGGTATTGCTCGCGGTAAGGCTCCATCGAGATGCCTCCGTGGAAAAAGACCTCGAGGTTGGGCCAGACATCGTGGATGGTGGTGGCCCCGCAGTGCCTGATGACCTCCTTGATGACAGTCATGAACCACGAGGGCACACCCGAGATGTTGGTCACGTCGGCATGGCATGACGCCTTGACCAGCGCCGGCAGTTTCTTGCTCCAGTCCTCCATCAGCGCGACGCGGCGCGAGGGGATGCGCACCATGTTGGCCAGCGGGTTGATGTTGTCGATGAGGTTGGCCGACAGGTCGCCGACCTTGACCCCCGGGGGGAGGCTCAGGGCGTTGGCATAGCTGCCGCCAAGGATGAATGACCGCCCCGTGAACAGCCGCGACCCTGGGTAAAGGTTAAGGTAGTGGGCCACAACTGCCGAGCCGCCATAGTAATGGTTGAGGCTGAACGACTCGCGCGTGATTGGGATATATTTGCTTTTGCCGTCGGTGGTGCCCGACGATTGGGCGAAATTGCGTGTCACCCCGGGCCACAGCACGTCGCGCTCACCCCCGATCATGCGCATCACGCTCCCGCGGTAGCTCTCGTAGGGCCGGGGCGTGCCGACAACCGCGATGTAGTCTTCAAATGTCGACACCCGGTCAAGCCCATGCTCCCGGCCCCACTTTGTCTTGCGGCCCATGCTCAGCAAATAGCCGAGCACAGAGCGTTGGGTGAGCTCGATGCCCTTGACTGTCTGATATCGTAGGCTCGACTTGACAAAGCGGTTGAAATACAATTGCCTGATGATCGGGGTCA
>CAYMVS010000045.1:0-18874 GCA_964394205.1 uncultured Muribaculaceae bacterium
CCGAAGATGTTCTTGCGACCTGCGGCAGCCCACTCGTCGACATATTCAGCCATGGTCGATGAAGGGGTGATGGGGTAGATTGCTGCAACCTCCGAGAACATGTAGGAGATGTGAGCGGCAGCCTGGTTACCATCACAGGTCATAAATTTTTTTTCTTTGCTCATAATGTTGGTTTTATAATGAAGTTTTCAGTATAAGTCTTTAAGATGTTATAATTTCTTCAACTGATTTCAGGGAAATAAGGCATCGGGCCTGAATGGTCATTGACGGCCACAAAATTAGTAATTTTCAATAATATTTCAAATATTTTTTGCTACTTTTGTCGGTGTAATCACGCTGTCCAATGAATATACTGGTTGTCTCAAATATGTATCCTTCGGCGAGGGTGCCGAGCTATGGCACTTTTGTGAGAAATTTTGTCGAGGATATCAAGGCGCGTAACGGTGGGGGAGCGGTCGATGTGTGCACCATCTATGGCCGGCGCATGTCAAAACTTTCCAAAGCGGGGGCCTACGCGAGCTATTACCTGCGTCTGCTGTGGGCTTTGGCAACGTCGCGTCACGATTTGATTTATGTTCACGCCATCACGTTCCCGTCGCCGGCGTTGAGACTGGTCAGTCTGTTCAGGCACCTGCCGTTGGTGCTCAATGTGCATGGCGATGATGTGTTGCCCTCAAACGGTTTTAAACGACGTCTTAAAAAAATTGCCACGCCGCTGGTTTACAAGGCTGCGATGATCGTGAGCCCGTCGCGTTATTTTGCACAGGTTGTCGAGCGGGAGTTTCCCGGCCTTGACCCCTCAAAAATCTTCATCTCACCCTCGGGAGGGCTCAAGCCGATGTTTTACAGGCCCAAAGAAACGGTCACGGCAGAGGGCGCGCCGCTGACACTCGGTTTTGTGTCGCGCATCGACCCCGGCAAGAAGTGGCGTCTGTTTATCGACGCTGTCTCCCGGCTCAACAGCGAGGGGGTTGACTGTGTCGGCGTGATGGCCGGCGGCGGCTCTGAGGCTCCTCAGGTGGCTGGATATATTGCCTCGCGCGGCATGACCGGCAAAATAACTTACCTGGGGCCACAGCCCCAGGAGGAGTTGCCCGGGCTCTATCACAGCTTTGACGTGATGGTCTTTGCCACCGTAAATCAAAGCGAGAGCCTTGGATTGGTGGGCCTGGAGGCAATGGCCGCCGGGACGCCGGTGATCGCCAGCCGCATGGCCGGGCCCCGGGGGTATGTGGACGACGGGGTGAACGGGTTCCTCTTCACTCCCGGCAGTCTTGACGACCTGTGCCGCGCCGTCAAAGACTACATGTCGCTCGACAGCGCGGCGCGTCTGGCCATGAGCCGTGCCGCCTACACCACCGCGCTCGGCTATGAGGCCGACCACGTCGGGAGCGCTCTCTACAATCGGCTCAAGAGCCTGTGACCGGGGCGGGCGCCTGAATGAGTCCTTGCCGGATGAAGATGAGGGAGTCGGCGCTCGAGATGGTGTCGGTGGCCTCGTCGGGACCGACAGTCACCGAGGGCTTGGCAAACTGCAGTGGTGTCACTTTGCCTTTCTTCACCCCTTTTCGGAATGCCGACTGGATTGACCGCAGCAGGTTGATGCGTGTGGTGTCGGCAATGACGGTCGACTGTCCGACCATGTTCTCTTTCAGCTTGGCTCCGCCCAGTCGGACCTTCATCTTGTCGGGGTTGCCGCTGACGTTGATGCCAAACTTGAAGGGTATGGGCGACTTGAGCACCGACACATGATACTTGAAGTTGAGAGCCAGGTCGTTTGAGCCCATCACACCGAGGCGATAGCGGTCCATGTCAAAGATGAAGGGGTAGAGCTGCAGCTGATTGTCTTTGACGACGAGGCGAACCTCCATGTGGTCTATCATGTTGTGTTGCTTGTCTTTAAAGAGCAGCCATTTGCCGATAGCACGGAAAGTCTCGGCATCGAGGAGCACCAGCGAGTCGCCGCTGATGGTGAGCAGGGCCGAGAGGTCGGGCAGATTGATGTTCATGTGGGGGTCGAGGGTCGTTGTCGCGGCCATCTCGGCGTTTATGATACCCCTGATGTCGCGCAGCAGGGGCATGATGGAGTCGACAGTAGGCATGATTTTCATGAAGTTTTCAATCTTGAAATCGTTGAGTCTCATGCCAAAGGCAAAATTGATGTCGCGGCGCGTGGGGGCGGTGTAGAGAGCCGTCAGGTCGAGGCTGCCCATGTCGGAGGTGGCGGTGAAATCGTCAATATTCAGGGCGCCGTCATGGACGCGCAGGGTGCCGGCCATGTTTGTGAATTTCATGTCCGAGTAGGTCACGTGACGGGCATGAACCGAGAGGTCGGCCTCGATGTTGGAGGGCACGAGGAGGGCGGCGATCTCGTCGGTGGAGTTCTCGATCGAGGCCTGCACGATCTCGTCGTTGTCGCTGTTTGTGATGGAGACCTGTTGACCGTTGTCAACCTTTTCGGCAAATGCCGAGCCGGCAAAAGCGGCGTTGGCAAGCTCGTTGACATCAAGGTTGTTGCTTGTCAGGATGAAATCGGCCCTGATTGGGGAACGGCCCGACACGACAGCCCTGACGATGTTTGACAGCGACCCTGACAGTGTGAAGTCGCTCTTGCCGGCAATGAGGCGGGTGTCGTTGATGGTGATGCTGTCGGTGGTGAAATCGATGTTTACATTCTCCAGGCGGCAACGCAGGGGGAAGAACGGGGTCATCAGTCGGGCTTTGGCGGCGTTGACCGAGCCCGAGGCCTGCCATCTTATAAGCATTTTCTTGAGCGAGCGGTCAACCTGCATTTCGACCATCTCGCGGCGGTCGAGGCTGTCGAGAGCGGCGATGGAGTCGCGCATCGCCTGACGGCGTGCCCTCAATGCCTCCCGTCGCGACGGGTCGATTTTTGGCGGCTGAAAGTCGGTGGGGTGGAGTTTGAGGGTGATCTTGCCATCGGTGAGCGACGCGCGGTTGAGGGCGTCGGCCCAACGGATGCGTTTGGCCGAGAGGGTTGTGGTCAGCAAGGGCTTGCGGGTGGCTCCATGATAGCGGGTGAGGGCTGCCCGTGCATTGACATCGCGAAGGCGAACGCGCATTGTGTCGGCCTCGCTGACCATGTTGAGGTTACCGATATGAAATGTGGCCCCGATGGGGTTGATGATAGAGGTGTCGGAGCTTTGGGCGCGGTTCATCATGCCCAGGCCTCCTTTCAGGTCGCTCGCGCCGAGAGTGATGTCGGGGGTGATGAGCGACGCAGTGTCGACCTTGAGCGAGACGGTGAGCATCGAGTCGATTTTGTGCTCGTGGCGCACGAATGAGTCGCTCGTGCCAAGATTGAGCCGGCCATGCCTCAGAAAGAGATCCATCGAGCCGTCACGCATCTTCATCACAAAACCGTTGAGCTCCATTTTGCCTGAGGCTTTGACCCGATGGAAGTTCTCACGGTTGAGGTAGCTCAGGCGTCCTTTAAACGTGGCGTTGGCTTGAAGTTTCCCTTTCAGGGTCATGGGGAGGCGCGACAGGAGTATGGCGGGCAGGCGGCTCATGTCGAGCGAACCGTCAAAATTTGCCTCAAACGCCGGGTCGCTCACCGGGTTTCTGACCGTTCCATCAAGTTTTATCCCGACAGCGTTGCCCCGGGCCTCGAGTTTTTTCAGGGTGAAAACACTTTTGTCAAGGGTGTGGCCGTCGATTTTGGCGTTGACATCGAGCGAAAGCTTGTTGAGATCCACTCGGTCCATTTTAAATCGGTCGGCATCAAGCTCAAGACGGGCCTCGAGCGAGGGGATGGTGTCTTTTCCCCCGATTATGTAAGGAGCGGTGAGTTTCACCCTGCCGGCAAGGGTCATGTCGGTTTCAAACCTGGGGATGAGTTTACGGTAAACCTCGGGGAGCATGGCCAGGATGTTGCTGAGGGCAACGCGGGGCACATCGATCTCCATTTTTTTGACCGCTATGGCGGGGTCGGTCTCGACAAGACCCGACACTTTGGCTATCAGTTCATTCAGACCCAGTTCAAGCCCTTTGACCTCGATCGCCTCGGGGTGGGCGAGGTCAAAAATGACACGGCCGCCCAACCCCAGGCGCAGGCCGTTGAGGTTTATGTCGGTGACACGGGCATCGGTGATTCCCTTTATCTGCAGGGTGTAGCTGTGGGGGTCGCCGCCGGTTAGCGACGAGGTTGCCAGGGTGAGGTTGACATGGGTTGAGTCGGGCAGCGACACATAGTTTATCGGGGCGTCACCCTCGATTATAAAGCTGCCTATCGAGATGTCGGGCAGGGGCCCCGAGGCAGTCGTGTCGACCTCCTCGGTGGTCGGGAAAATGTCATAGTTGGCAACCTCTGGGGTGGCCTGGACGATGTTGACAGCGGGCTTGACAATGGTGGTGTTGTAGACCTCGATCTCGCCGGTGAGCAGCCTCGGCAGGTGGATGTCGCCGTCAAAATGGTCGACATGGAGCAGCCGCGTGGCGTCGGGGGGGAGCTGCTGTTTTATCGAGTCGGGGAGTGTGTCGAGAGAACCCGAGGTCACCGTCAGAGAGTCAATGTCGACCCTAAGCCGGGGGAATGTGTGCCAGAAAGTCAGCTCGACCCGCGCCACCTTCAGCTCGCCGTTTATGTAGTCGCCGGCAAATTTCTCGACAAGCGGGGTGAGCCGGTCGGGGTTCAGGATGGTCACGACGGCAGTGATGACAAGCAGAAAGATCGCGACAAGCGATGCTACCGTGATGCCGGTGATTTTCAATGCTTTTGCCCACCACGGTTTTCTCTTTTTCTCGCGAGAGGGCTTGCCTGAGGGTGAGGGCCGGGACCCGGAGGGGGGAGGAGTCGGGTTCATTGTGGTTACGTGTTGATGATTAGAATATTGGCTCGTAAATGTCCATTATGTCATCGTCGATGGTGACGTCGGGCTCGCCAAAGCTGCTGTAGTCGGGCTCACCGCCAAGCATGGTGACGAGCCGGTCAACGAGCGCTTGAAAATCTCCTTTGACGTTGCCCGTCGCTTTAGAGTCGACAAGGGTAATCCAGACTTTCCCGTCTTTGAGTATCTCAAGTTTTGTGACCCCCTTGACGGCTTTTGATTGTGGTCGTGATGAAGTGAGGCTCAGGCGGGCGTTGTCAATCTCGTTGATGACCCTGCTCAGCTTTGTGTCGTCATTGTTGATGTAAAAGCTGACCACACCGTCGGGCGTGTCATCGTCGGGGTTGACATAGCGTGACACCTTCTCTTTGGTGACCTTTATGAGAAAAGCCTTGCCGGTTGAGGAGTTGCCGTCGCCGTCGCGTGATATGTTGATGCCGGTAATGTTGTTGCCCGACAGTTTGACCGGCCGATCGCCGGCGCTTTTCTTGCTGATGGCGGTGATGACCTGATGGCGCGTGGGCTTGTTTTGGGCCGTTGCCGCCTGGTTCACGCCCGACAATATCAAAATGATGACTAATAAATACCGATACATTGTCAAACAGCGGTTTAATTGTTTTTTGGCCTTGCAGTGATGTGGAAACAGGGTTGTTTCATTTCATATTTGACCCAGATTTTCCCCTCACGGCGCATGTCGAGAAGCACCTCGGCCAGCAATGCCTTGAGGTCGACGCTGCCGCGGTCGGTGCAAGTCTCGCTGTCGCGTGTGAAACGGGCCCAGCTGATGTCGACGGTGGTGCCAAATTTATGAACCGACGAGTCGACGGCGTTGCGGTTGCGTCGGCGCAGGCGGCGCACATTGTCGGCCGTTCGCGTCACCGAGGTGATCCTCAGGCGGTAGTCGCCGCCACCGCGCGCTTGCAGGGAGTCGTGAAAGCGGCGGCCAATCTCGTTGACCATCTCGGCCCCTTCGGGCACCATGTAGGGCTTGCTGAACGTGAGCGGCTCCACATAATAGTATTCACACGACGCTATCTTTACCAGCGGCCGCTTGAGCTGCCAATGGTCGCGGGTGGTCACGATCGGGTCAATGCCAATCTTCTCGGCGTCGGCCCAGTGAACGTAGTTTGAGTCGTTGAACACCTCGGCGTAGGAGCCTCCCGGCCAGTTTGTCTTCAGCTTTACCCCACGGGCCGGGGCGATGCTGTCGCCCATGCTCCATTGCCCGACAGTGTCGCTGGTGATGTCGATTGAGTGGCCCTGCACCGGCTCATCCTCAAGCGAGGCGTGATCGGCCCGGCCGGCGCTTCCGGAGCAAGCCGGCGCCATGATTGCGGCCATGACCGGCAGTATCAGCAGCAGCCGCTTCATGGCAGGCAGGGGGTGGGGAGTTCATCGATGACTATACCGGCCTCGGCCAACGCCTGGGCGCGCTCGCGGCATGTGCCGCAGGTGCCACAGTGCATCTCGCCCCCGCGGTAGCAGGAGTAGGTCGTGGCATAGTCGATGCCTAAGTCGCGGCCCCGGCATGCAATCTGGCCTTTGGTCAGGTCGGTGTAGGGAGCCACGAGGGTGACGTTGGCGTAGGTGCCCGCCCCGATGGCGCGGTTCATGGCGTTGATAAACGCCGGACGGCAATCGGGATAGATGGCGTGGTCACCTCCATGGTTGGCTATCATCACCCGCGACAGCGAGCGGCTCTCGGCCAAGCCGGCGGCGATGGAGAGCATGATGCCGTTTCGGAAGGGGACAACCGTCGACTTCATGTTTTCAGAGTCATAGCTGCCCGAGGGTATCGCCTCGCTGCCCTGCAACAGCGAGCTCTCAAAATACCGCCCGATAAAAGCAAGGTCAATCTCGATCAGCTCGATGTCGAGCAGACGGCAGTGGTAGCGCGCCCAGTGGGCCTCGCGCCGGTTATGGTTTGACCCGTAGTTGAAGTTGATGGCCAGGGCTATCGAGTCTTTGAAGTCGTAAAGCATGGTCACCGAGTCCATGCCTCCCGAAAGTATCAGGACAGAATCTTTCATCATGGTTCAGAAGTCGTTGATAAATGAAGCCAACATGCGCTCTTTGACCATCCATTGATGCTCGTTGTCGCCCCGGTTGGCAAAGGGGAAGATGCTGATACCGCCGCGGGGGGTGAAGCGGCCTATGACCTCGATGTAGCGAGGCTCCATTAGTTGCCACAGGTCGTTGAGGATGATGTTGATGCAGTCTTCATGGAAGTCGCCGTGATTGCGGAAACTGAACAGATACAGCTTCAGGCTCTTGCTCTCAACCATCTTCTGGCGCGGTATGTAATTGATAATGATGCGCGCAAAGTCGGGCTGACCCGTTTTGGGGCAGAGCGATGTAAACTCGGGGCAGGTGAAGGTCACCAGATAGTCGCGCTCGGGGTGTTTGTTGACAAATGTCTCGAGCACCTCGGGGGCATATTGCGTGGGGTATTTGACACCGGTGTTCCCCAACAGGGAGACGCCGGTCAGTTCATCTTCGGTTCTCATTTCAAACGCAAAAATAGCAAATCTTCCCGACAAGACCAATCCTGACCGGTAAAATTTCGGTCACCCTCCACGGCATGTAATGAAAGGAGGGCGCATCGCAATTTTGACGATACACCCTCCCTCAATGTTATAAGTCGTTATTTGTTAAAAGAAAAACCAGCGTTTTTTCTTCTCGACTTTCTTTTCACGGAAAGCGCTGCCTACTATTTTTGCCTCTTCGGGGGTCATCTTATGGAAATTGCTGTAGGTGGCGGGGATGCCGGTGATGGTGACCGAACCGCCGCGCAGGAATCCGCGTTTCACAACGATATATTGCGGCTCGAGCAGCACGTCGGCGTTGTTCTCATTTATGAGCTCGGCAGTGATGTTTTCCTTGATGTTATTGACCGAGACGCGTCGGAAGGGGTTATAGTTCCAGTTATAGGTTTTTGTCGCTTTTTTATTTTGCACGTCGAGGTCGGCCACGGTAAATGAAACCACTTTGTTGTCAACGTCGACTGAGCTTGCCGTGTGGCGTATGGTAGAGCATGATGAAACCAGCAGAGCCACAAGCGATAGAAGTAACAGCTTGATTCTCATGTCCGATTATTTTATGGGTTGGATATTGACATATTTTGCGGGATAACCCTCAACGGTGACATACTTGACACTTGATTTGCCAAAGAAATTGCGGGTCTTTTTGATTTCATATTGCATTCCGACAAGAACGTCGGCGTTGCCGTTGGCTTTGAGTGCCTCAGCTACGGCTGTCTTGATGCAGTTTTTGTCACCACCGCGACGAATGGCTTTGTTGGGCTTGTAGGTGAATGAGATTTTTTTCTGCTGCACCTGAAGGTCGGCGTTGGCAATGCTGCGAACCTCGGTGTTGACCGGAATGGCGGTGGATGTGTGGGTGATGGTGCTGCACGATGTGGCTGCAAGCAGAAACAATGCACATGCCACTGTAGATAGAAACTTTTTCATAGTGTGATAATGTTACATGCTCCAAAAGTTATAGATACACCGGGACCTGGAGCGTTAAGCCTCGATGGGCTAATAATATGTGTTTACATAGAAATCCCCCAAATTTAGTAATAATTTTTAATAAAACAGGCATTTTTTATTATTATTTTAACAAAACTCGCGGTGGAGGGCAAGGAAACGGCTCAGCGAGTCGTGGCCGTGCCGCTCCATCGAGGCTATGACACGCTCGAGGGGCAATCGCTCCATGTCGCCGCTTTTTGAATAGAATTTGTCGGCATAACAGATGAGCCGCTCGAGCACTGTTTGAGGCATATAGCAACGGTCAAGGGGCAGCGGAAGCCCTTGAGCGACAATGTTGTCGTGGGTGAGTCCCGAGCCGGTGTGGCGCTCGGCGACACGGGCGAGGCGCTCGTCAAAGCCCTCGGCGCGCAGCATGTCGGCTCCGGCAACCCCATGGGCGATGTAGGGCAACGTGCCGTGGCAGTCAAGTCCTGGCGCATCGGTTTTGACGATGCCTATGTCGTGGAGCATGGCGGCGGCCTCGAGGGTAGACCTGTCAAGGGGCTGCGGTAGCCGGTCGTTTATCTCAAGGGCCAGGCGGGCCACACTCGAGCAGTGGCGCATATAAATATCCCGCCGGCGGGTGCCGGCGGGATAGTATCGGTCAATGATTGATGTGTATTGCATCGGTCATGGGTTTTCATTCAACAATCGTGCACCAGCCGTGGGTGTCGGGCTCCTCGCCGTTCTGGATGGCGCGCAGTCGGTTGTAGAGGGCGGTGGTGATCGGGCCGGGGTTGCCGTCGCGCGATATCTGGTATTGCACGCCGGTGTCGAGATCGTCGATGCGCCCTACGGGAGATGCCACGGCAGCGGTGCCACAGGCGGCGGCCTCGGTGCAGTCGGTCAGCTCGTCGACGGTGATGTGCCGCTGCTCGACCTCGAGGCCCATATCGCGGGCCAGTTGCATGAACGACTTGTTGGTGACGCTCGGCAGTATCGACTCGCTGGCCGGGGTGATGTAGACACCGTCTTTTATCGCAAAGAAGTTGGCCGGGCCACACTCGTCAAGATATTTTTTCTCTTTGGGGTCGAGATAGAGCACAGCCGAGTAGCCCATGTCGTGGGCGCGCTCGCCGGCGGCCATGCTCGCGGCATAGTTGCCTCCTACTTTCCATCGACCGGTACCGCGGGGGGCGACGCGGTCATATTCACGCATTATGCAAATGTTGGAGGGGCGGAAACCGGTTTTGAAATAGGGGCCTACCGGGGTGACGAGGATCAGGAACATAAACTCGTCGGCGGGCTTGACACCCACGCGGGCTGTCAGGCCAATCTCCAGTGGACGCAGATAGAGCGAGGCTCCGCTACCGTAGGGGGGAACAAAGCGCTCGTTGAGTTTCACAACCTTGATGGCCATCTCTCTGAACAGCTCTTCGGGCACCGGTTCCATCATGATGCCTTTGGCCGACTCGCGCATGCGTCGCGCGTTTTCCTCGAGACGGAAGATGCGTATCTTGCCGTCGACGCCTCTGAAGGCTTTGAGACCCTCAAAGATTTCCTGCCCGTAATGGAGGGCGGTGGCGGCGATGTGAATGTTAAGTGAATCGGAGGTTGAGATCTCGATGTCACCCCACTTGCCGTCGCGATAGGTGCAGCGCACATTGTAGTCGGTGGGCATATAGCCAAATGGCAATTTACTCCAATCAATTTCTGCTGTCATGATGTTGAGGTGTTTTATAAGGTGTTTTAATGAAATCTGTCTTAAGTGTACATCGCGTCAATCTCGCGGCCATAGCGGTTGTAGATGACAGGCCGTTTTATCTTGAGCGTGTTGGTCAGCTCGCCGGTCTCCATTGTAAACTCGGCGGGCAGCAGGGTGAATTTCTTGATTTTCTCAAACCCGGCAAGGGGTTTCTGCAGGCGCTCGATGCGCTCGGTCATCATTGCATGGATGCGGTCGTTTTCAACAAGCTCCTGGATGGAACTGTAGCCGATGTTGTTGGCCCGGGCATACTCCTTGAGGGCGTCAAAGGAGGGTACGATGAGAGCTGTGACATATTTCTTTTGGTCGCCGATTATCGCCACCTGCTCGATGAATTTGTCTTCGCCAAGGAGGCTCTCGATGGCCTGGGGAGCGATGTATTTTCCGTTTGATGTCTTGAAAAGGTCTTTGATGCGCTCGGTGATGATCAGGGCGCCGGTCTTGTCAATGCGGCCGGCGTCGCCCGAGCGGAACCAACCGTCGGCGGTAAAGGCGGCCTCGGTCTCGGCGGGCTTGTTGTAGTAACCTCTCATGACGGTCGGGCCCTTGATGAGTATCTCGTTGTTGTTGTCGTCTATCTTGATCTGAAGTCGCGGCATCACGGTGCCGACCGTGCCTATCTCATAGCCGACCTCGGGGTAGCAGGTGACGGTGGCGGTGGTCTCCGACAGCCCGTAGCCTATCACTATGTTGATGCCGCATGAATGGAAAAACTCGACTATGTTGGGCGACAGCGGGGCGCCGGCTGTCGGGAAGATGTTGCCTCGCTCGATGCCTATGGCGCGTCGTAGGGCGTTGAAGACGGTCTTGTTGTAAAACTGATACTGACACTCAAGCCAGAAGGGAACTTTTTTGCCTATCCTGACATAGTCGAGATTGCGGCGCCCCCCTATCTTGACGGCTCTCATCGACAGCGCCCGGCCGACCCCTTTCATCGAGCCGAGTTTCTCTTGCACGGCGGTGTAGACTTTCTCCCAGAAACGGGGCACCGAGCAGAGACACGTCGGGTGCACCTCGACAAGTGTCTGCTGTATCTCGCGGGGGTCGGTGTTGAAATACACTTTGATGCCCATGTAGAGGCAAAAGTAGGTCCACGCTTTCTCAAAGATGTGGCTCAGCGGCAGGAAGGTGACCGACGTGTCGCGGTCGCTGAGCATCGTCAGCCGCTGGCGGTGTATCTCCATGGCGGCGTTGAAACAGCTGTGGGGCAGGATGGCGCCTTTGGGCTCGCCGGTAGTGCCCGATGTGTAGAGCAGGGTGGCAACGTCGTCGGCTCGGGCCTCGGCGCGACGTCGCTTTACAAGCTGCCGGTACCCGGCGTCGGCCTTGCGGCCGGTCTCGATGAGCTCTTCAAAGGTCAGGGTTGTCGTGTCGTCGGGGTCGAGTGTCACCTCCTGATAGGTGATGATGCGCTCAAGGGTGCTGCACCCGTTGAGTATCGAGCGGGCTATGTCATATTGTGTCTGATTACCTACATAAAGCAGCCGGGCTTTTGAGTCGTTGACAATATATTTGACCTGGGGGGCCGACGAGGTGGCGTAGATCGACACCGGGATGGCGCGGTTGGCAAACGCGGCGAGCTCGCTCTCGACTATTGATGAGCGGTTGGCCGAAAAGACGGCCACGGTGTCTTGCTCTTTCAATCCTAAGGAGGCCATGGCGACGGCGGCGGCTTTGACACGCGAGCCAAATGTGTTCCAATCGGTTGACTTCCACTCCATGCCGGCCCGCCGGCGACTGTAGAAAGCCACACGGGTGCCGTCGGTTGTCGAGCGGTTGTCAATCAGATTAGTCAATATGTTGGGCATATATCTTCGAGATCTATCTTGTTCATAATATCGGTCGACGTGACACTGATACCGGTCGACGTCAACCCGGGCCGAGAGATTTGCCTTTGCAAAAATACTTACATTCTTTAATTGAATAACGTGAGCCCCAGTAAATCGCCTCGGTCGTTAACATTCCTTTAAAAATGCACAACGTTTTTTAACAATATTAAACTAAAATGGCGGGCGCGTCACCCGGTTTGGGTCTGTGACGCGCCCGCCTTGTTGGGGGGATGGATAATCAGTGATTATTTCTTGACAATCTTCTGGACGTCGCGAACCTTGCCCTGCTCGATGACGAGAAGGTAGACGCCGGGAGCAACACCGGCGGTCACATTTTCGGGCTCGCCCAGACCTTTGGCGACAACGACACCGGTGGTGGCGTCGACCAAGGTGAGTTTCTTGACCTCATAGCTGTTGAATGTCACGTCGGTGATACCGGCGGCGACACCGGCCTGGTAGCGCTCGGCAACCTTTGAGGCGCTCATGGCGCCCTTGTAGATGATGAAGTCGTCCATCAAGCCTTTGTAGGGGTTGCTGTAGCCAGGGAATACGTTGCCGATGATGAGCGGCTCTTTGTCGCTGGTGTTGACGGCGCCGGTGTTGTCCGACGAGTCGGCGATCAGCTGGCCGTCAACATAGAGCTTGAGGGTCTTGGTCATGCCCTCGCGCACACACACTACGTGGTGCCAGTTGCCGTCCATAAACTCGGCGCCGCTTGTGGCTGCCTCGCTCTTCTGAACGTCGTCGTCGATGGCAAACTTGAAGTTGCCGTTCTTCAGCTCGAGACCGATCCAGTTGCCTGTCTGGCCTTCCGACTCGGACAGCTCCATCGAGCCGATGTGATAGAAATAGCAACCCTCGCTGGTCGAGCTGAACCAGAACTCTACGGTAAAGTCATCGCTGCCGAGCTTGAGCTGGTCGTAGGGTGCCTGCTTGAAGTAATGGCTGTTGCTGCTGAACTTGATGGCGTTGCCATAGATGCCGGGTACAACCTCATGGGCGGCTACCGACTTGGATCCGCCGGTGGCTACGCCAAACACGGTGTTGACTGTTTCATAGTTGGTTGCGTCGTCCATGGGATAGTGGGCGATCTCAACGAGATTGACAGCGGCAATGACTGTAAGGGTGCCTTCAATGGTGGCTGTCTCATCGGCACCGGTGGTGCTGATGGTGTAGGAGTATTCACCCTCGGTGGTGGGAGCGCCGGCCAAGGTAAAGGTTGATGTGGCGGCGTCGACACTCAGGGTTACGCCTTCGGGAAGGCCGGTGGCCTCTACACCTGTACACTTGTCATAGAGTCCCTTGAGGGGCACGATCTCCTTGCCGGTCTCAACAAGCTGTGACAGCTGTCCCGAGGTGATCTGGATCTTGGGAGAGTTGGAGAATCGGTCGGGCAGGTAGTAGCCAAGGTGAGGGGGCTGGTTGTAGGCGGTGTTTTGCCATGCTATGGCCATGCGGTAGTTGTGGTCTTGCATCAGGCAGGGCACGCGGTAGCGGCTCGGGACGGTGGTAGAGAAGATGAGCAGGTCGGTTGAGTTGTCGCCATCCCACAGGATGACCTCCTCGCGCCAGTCGCCAATGATGTCGGCCGACAAGCAGGGGGTTGCCTTGGTGGTGTTGCACGACTGGGCGTTCCACTTGCTGAAGTTCATCAGGGTTGTCGAGCCCGACAGGGTGGAGTTGACCTTGGTAATCTCGGGGGTCGACTTCAGGCTGGAGCTGCTGTACTTGCCGTCAAAGAGCTCGTCGAGCAGGTCGCCGTCCCAGTAGAGTCGGAAACAGGTCGATGCTCTCTTGTTGATCAGCAGGTTGCCCTTGCAGTCAAAGGTGGCGTTGACATTGGTGCCGTCAACATAGTAGCTGCCGGGCCAAATCTCATAGCCGCGCCATGTATCGCTCAGGTTGCCGACAAGACCGCGACCGATGTCGTTGCCGCTCTGGGGGGTGCACCAGATTATCTCACCGGTCTTGGCGTCGCGGAACTCGCTGTCATACTTGTAGGCCGAGCCCTTCTCCTCATGGACCATGAACACCTCGAGGCCCTCGCGGTCGGGGTCAAAATCGCCAAGGTGGAGGGCATCGCCGTGGCCGCCGCCGGTGCGGTAAAGCAATGAGCCGTCGTGGTCAATGGCACATGCGCCATACACGATCTCGTCACAGCCGTCGCCGTCACAGTCGCCGATGGTGAGCGAGTGAGCACCCTCGCCGTAGGCACCTTTGCCTTTGGTGGTCGAGGCGTGCATCCAGCGCTTGGTCAGATTTTTGCCGTCAAAGTCCCAGGCAACCAGGTAAGAGTGGGTGTAATAGCCGCGGCACATTATCACTGAGGGTTTCTGGCCGTCAAGATAGGCCACGCCGGCAAGGTAACGCTCCGAGCGGTTGCCGTAGTTGTCGCCCCAGCCGCTCGACGACTGGGCGTGGACTGTGCGCAGGGGCTCGTAGGCCACGGTGCAGATCTCCTCGCCGGTCAGACCGTTGAACATGGTCAGATACTCGGGGCCGTCCATGACATAACCCTTTGAGTTCTGGTAGTTTGCGTTGGGGTCGTCATTGCCCATAAGCACCCATTTGCCTTTGCCGTCTTTGGTGCCGGGGGCTGTCTTGCAGCACATCTCGGCTTTGCCGTCTCCGTCAAAGTCATAAACCATGAACTGGGTGTAGTGGGCGCCTGAACGGATGTTCTGTCCAAGATCGATGCGCCACAGCTTGGTGCCGTCGAGTTTGTAGCAGTCTATGATGGTGCTCGCTGTGTGGCCGGCAAGTGAATTGTCCTGGGCGTTTGAGGGATACCATTTTACAAATATCTCATACTCGCCGTCACCGTCGACGTCGCCAACCGAGCAGTCGTTGGGGCTGTAGTCATAGTCGTCGGTCAGCGCCGGGCTGTGCTTTGACGAGTTGAGCTTGTAGTTGTCTTTGATGGTGCCACCGGCGGGACGGTCGAGCTTCAGTCTCAGAAAGACATCACCCCACGGCGTTACGGCGTCGGTCGACTCTACCTCGGTCTCGTTCACAAACGCTTTGACAACATATTTTGATGTGGCGGTGCCGGCAGGGTCGGTGAAATTGGTGCCGGCCACAATCGGGGTCTCGTTGACTTTCACGCCGTCGCGGTAAAGGTCAAAGGTCATCCCCTTGGCGTCGCTCTCAAGGCTGCGCCATGACACAAACACACCGCTATCCATCTTCATGGCCACAACTCCGCGGTTGAGATACTCCTGTTGGGGAGCGGCGAGACCTGCCATGGATGCACCGAGCAATGTGAGTGCTAAAAAAGTTTTTTTGATCATAATTGGTTTTTGATTGGTATAATTGTTTAGATTTATTTGATTGTCAATGGGAGAGTCACTCTGATGTCGTCCGACGATGCTCCAACCTCCACCGTGTATTGTCCGGCCATGGTCTTCATCGTTTGGGTGGCCGGGTCAAAAGTGGCAAATGCATCGGCGGGCAGCTCGAAGGTCACTTTAGATGTCGCCCCCCTGGCTATGTTCAGGCGTTTGAATCCTTTCAATGTCTTTATGGTGCCGGTGGGGTCGTCGCGGCGGCTTACGTAAACCTGCACCACCTCGTCGCCGTCCCGCTCGCCGGTGTTTTTTATGTCAAGACTGAGGGTGACACCTTGGTCGGGCTTGATTGATTTGGCGCTGAGCCGGGCTTTGCTGTAGTCAAAAGTGGTGTAGCTCAGGCCGTGGCCAAAGGGGTAGAGGGGCTTGGAGGTCATGAAACGGTAGGTGCGGCCGTCCATTGAGTAGTCCTCAAAGTCGGGCAGCTGGCTGTCGCCGGTGTAGAACGTGATCGGAAGCCTCCCCCCGGGATTGTAGTCGCCAAACAACACGTCGGCCACGGCGATGCCGCCATCCTGGCCCGGATACCACGCCTGGACTATCGCGTCACACACCTCGGCTTCGGGCGCCAGACCGACGGCCGACCCCGAGCAGTTGACATACACTATTTTCTTGCCCGCTTTCTTGAGGTCGGCGATGAATTGACGCTGAAGCGCCGGCAGCTCGATGCTCTCGCGGTCGCCCCCGCGGAATCCCGGAACCGACACCTTCATCTCCTCACCTTCAAGCTGTGGGGTGATGCCGCCAACAAATATAACCACATCGGCATCGCCGGCATCAAAAATGTCGGTCGAGGGGGTTCTGACATCCATCTTCAATGTGGCAGTCTCCTCGCCGTTGTTGAAAAACAGTCGGATATCTACCGGGCGGCCCTTTGAGCCTTCAAACATGTAGCTTGCTTTGTGTTCGCCCTCCCGGCCTCCGGCAGCTCGCGATGCCACAAGCTCTCCGTCGACAAACAGATCTTGCTGACCTTTGCCCGCTTCAATCTCGATAATGTAAAAGGCATCGGCATCGGGCACGAAAGTGCCCGTATAGATTCCTGAGAAATTCTCAAGGTTGACACCCGGGGCAAAAACGGTTGCGCCACCCCCGTCGAGCTGAAGCGGCGTCGTGTAGGTCTGCACGGCCACCGGCTCGCCTGTGCCATCCACATTATTATAATAGGTGGCTTTCAATCCATCCTTAAACAGGTCAAACCGCGACTCGGTGGCGCTCGAGACCACATGCTTGCATCCGGGACTGTAGGCCACGTCGGGCACCACGCGTCTGATTCCTTCGACTATCGTGACCGTGTGGCTCGGCGTGCCGGCATAGTTGCCCCATTGCATTACCGAGTCATTGGCGTTCGGTCCCGTCACCATAATTTTCTGTCCGCTCTTTTGCAAGGGGAGCAGGCCATTGTTCTTCAGAAGCACCATCGATTTGCGCGACATATCCAGGGCCAACGCGCGATGCTCGGGAGAGTCCACGATCTCAAGCCCTAAGCTGTCCCAGGGGGTGCCCCCCGGCGTGAACATCTCGCCAAGCTCAAACCGGGCTATGAGCAGTCGGCGCAGGCTCTTGTCGAGCGCTTTCTCGTCAATCAACCCTTTGTCGACCGCTTCGTTGAGGTTTTTGTAAATCGAGCCACACTCAACGTCAGTGCCCGAGAGCACAGCGTCGCTCGCCGCATGCGCCCCGCTGGGGTGGGTGTTATGGCCCCAGTCAACAATGAAATCGCGTATGGCGCTGCAGTCCGACACGATAATTTTGTCATAACCCCATTGGTTGCGCAATATGTCGACAAGCAGTTTCTTGTTTGAACAGCACGGCTCACCCTCAAAGCGGTTGTAGGCACACATCACCTGGCCAACGCCTCCATCGACAAGCGTCTTGAAGGCCGGCAGATAGGTCGCCCATAGATCAAACTGGTCGATATCCTTGGCGTCAAAGCGATGACGGTTCCATTCAGGTCCGCTGTGCACGGCAAAATGTTTGGCGCATGCTATCGTTTTCATGAACCTCGGGTCATCCCCCTGCAAGCCTTCCACAGCCGCCAACCCTAAACGCGAGGTCAGAAAAGGATCCTCACCGTATGTTTCCTGTCCGCGCCCCCATCGCGGGTCGCGGAATATGTTGATATTCGGAGTCCAGAACGTCAGGCAATGATACCGCCGACGGTCGCCCGCGGCGCTGAAATCGTTGTATTTGGCCCGCGCCTCGTCTGAAATGGCGGTGAAGACATCTTTTAAAGCTCCATCGTCAAATGTCGCAGCCATCCCTATGGCTTGCGGGAATACTGTAGCCAATCCGGCACGTCCGACACCGTGAAGAGCCTCGTTCCACCAGTTGTACTCCGGTATGCCGAGGCGCTCGATTGCCGGCGAACGGTCCATCATCAGCGACACCTTCTCCTTAACAGTCAGGCGTCCAAGCAGATCATCTGCCCGTGCACCCGCCTCCAGCGTCTCGTCCTGATACGGCAACAATTGTCCGTAAGTCGTCAACGACGCGATTATTGCTATCAATGTAAGTGTTATTTTCTTCATGGTCAGGTTGTAAGAGAAGGTAAAGATGTTTATCCCGGAGCTTAGCTGTGATAAATCTCATCATAAGCCAAAGGCAAAGATACACATTATTATCCAATAACACAAATTTTTAACAAATACAAACCTTATAAAACAAAAGGGCAGTCTCACGACTACCCTTAAGCTTCAAATACACAATTATCTATAAAACAACTATTTATACTTAAACTCTATATCCTTTGTCAAAATCGCTTGGTTGATTTTGATTTGGAATCAATCCAAATGCAAATATCGGCAGAAAAATCCCGGCAAAAGATGCCGCCTTTTTTCCGCGACAAAATTATACAGAAATAACGACAGCCCAAAATGAAATTTTACATAAAAATGCTACAAAATGCAAAATAATGTTAACACCCCGTCAAGGGTCGCCCCCTTGCGACAGCGCCCTCCCTCGGTCGTTTAGAAAATCACCCGTCACTCCCGTTTTGTTAAGCCCTGCAAAAATTTTGAGCAACAGTGTCGGCCCTGCTCCCAGCCCTCCCAATCTTCCCAATCCTCCCAAATCTCCCAAAAAAAACCAAAAAAAACCAAAAAACTTCGGCTTTGTTTTTGTGTTTCGGAAAAAATGTCTACCTTTGCGGTCGCATTTGGGAAATGAGCGCCACCGGCGCGGGCGAGAGAGCCTCCAAAGGTTAAATTTGGTTAAACAAATGAACAAAATTTGCCGGAGAAAAATTTTCGCAGTACCTTTGCAAAACCTTTCGACAAGAAAGCGGCCGGCCGGCCTTGATGACCGGAGGCGAAAAGAGAGAACATTGAAATTTTTGCAATGACAAAGTAGTACAAGCTATTTTTGTGATCGCGGGACCGACACCGGATGACGCCGGCCCACGGGCCGCCCGACGGCGCCAGGTTCTTGTGATCGCGAGATGTCAATTTCAATACAGCGTAAATTAATGAATCCGACCAAAAGGAAAATGAGCCGCCGGTCATGACGACGATCCGTTTGTTGGTTGAGGCTGCCGGGTGGGCCCCGCGCGGGGTCTGCGAAAGCAAGACAAAACAACAACAAAGTCAGTTTTGCTTTTTTTTGAAGAGAAAAA
>CAYMVS010000046.1:0-18328 GCA_964394205.1 uncultured Muribaculaceae bacterium
AATATGGGAAAAGTAAAAATTAAAAGAAAGAGTACCCTCATCGACATGACGGCGATGAGTGACGTGACGGTTCTTTTGCTTACTTTCTTCATGTTGACATCTACTTTCCTTCAGAAGGAGCCTGTCACAGTGCTGACACCTTCTTCAGTGTCTGAAGAGAAAGTGCAGACTTCAAACGTTGCATCTATTCTCGTCAGCCCCGAGGGCAAAGTATTCATCTCAGTGGCCGGTGATGCCGAAGACCCCGATTGGGGTACCGAGCAAATGCGCATCGCCATCCTCAAGAACGCGGTGAGCGAATACAATCGTCTCCACCCAAGTAAGCCGATACAATTGAACGAGGCTCAGGTTCAGGCTTTCTCCAAAATCAACATGTTTGGAGTTCCCTTCCAGGCCCTTCCTCAATTCTTGAGCATGTCACAGTTAGACCAAGACAAAGTTATCACCGACATGAGCCGTCCCGACGTCGGCATCCCTGTCAATGACAACCGCAATCTTGACAACCCTAACGAATTCCAAATCTGGATGCGCGCCATCTACAACAGTGGCAACGAGAACCTCCAGAAAGCCATGAAGAAAGGCGAAGGCATTGCAGTTAAGGCCGACCGTGGCACAACCTACTCGACCGTGCAAAACGTCCTCGACAATCTTCAGACCCTCAAAATGAACCGCTTCTCAATTATGACAGCGCTTAAAACAGAGCAAGACTAATTATGGCACAAATCGAACAATCAGATAAGGGCAAAAAGAAAAAAGGTGCCCAGAAAAAAATGCACATCCACGTTGACTTTACGCCGATGGTGGATATGAACATGCTTCTGATCACGTTCTTCATGCTTTGTACCACAATGATCAAGTCTCAGACTCTTTCAATCTCGCTTCCGACCAATGAAAAGATTGAGAACGAAGCCCAGATGAACAAAGCTAAAGAATCAGAAGCAGTCACCCTCCTCCTTGCCACCGAGCGCGACAAGGACGGACGCATCAAGAAGGATGACGAAGGCAATGAGCTCAACACCGTTTACTACTATTTCGGTCAGCCCCAGGTTCAAGATGAAAACCACGACGGTATCATCGACGAAAACAACCTCAAGGCCGAGCGTTTTATCGGTAACGACGGCGCCATGCAGCGCGGCATCCGCAAGATCCTACATGACCGCAACAAAGAGGTGCTCAAACGCATTGATGAGCTTAAAATCAAGTGGCGCAACCGCGAGTTCTCGCCCAACAAAGACATCAATGACAGCATCTATCAGGCGCGTGCCAAAGAGATACGTAACGACTCTACCCTCACCCGCCCCGTTGTTGTGATCAAAGCCACTCCCGAAGCCTCCTGGGAAAGCCTCATCGGCGCCCTCGACGAGATGCAGATCAACCAGATCGCCCGTTACCAGATTGACAACATCAACGCTGTTGACTCGGCCCTGATTATCGACTATCGTAGAAAAAACCCGGGCAAGTAATCCTTTGATGAACGATATATATTAACCGTTAAAACAGAAAAGAAAATGGCAAAAGATGTAGATCTTTCATCAAAAGAATGGCGCGACCTTATCTTTGAAGGCAAAAACAAAGACTTTGGCGCCTATACGCTTCGCTCAAACTCAGTGAAGCGCCACAACCGCGCTATGATTGCCGTGGTTATCATCATTGCAGTCATCGCCGCTCTGGCCGTGCTTGTAAACACCGTTATCAAGAGTGTTGAGGCACGCCCCGAGGATCAAACCGAGCAGGTGCTCACCGCCATGATGGAGGAGCAGGCTCAGGAAGATGAACCCGAACCCGAGCAGCAGCGCGTTGAAGAGCAGAAACCCGAGGCTCTCCCCGAGGAGATTCTTAACACCGTGAAGTCTTCGGAGATCAAGATCGTTGAAGACAATCAGGTTACCGAGGAGATCAAGTCTCAGGATGATCTGAAAAACGATGACCGCGCCGTGGGTGCTGTCGACTTTGACAAAGGTACCGACGACATCAACGTCGTTCGCGAGCACATAAACGAGGTTATCGTTGAAGAGAAGAAACCCGAGCCTCCCAAGAAAGAGGAGATCTTCAAGGCTGTAGAGCAGATGCCCACCTTCCCCGGTGGCGACGCCGCTCTGATGTCTTACCTGAGCAGCCACATCCGCTATCCGGCCGCCGCTCAAGAGAATGGCATCCAAGGTCGTGTCGTTGTGCAATTTGTCGTAACCAAAACCGGCTCAATCGGTGAGGTTAAGGTAGTTCGCTCAAAAGACCCCGATCTCGACAAAGAGGCCGTTCGCGTGGTTAAGTCTCTTCCCAAATTCAACCCCGGCCGTATGAATGGTCAGGCTGTGAGCGTGTGGTACACACTTCCGGTCAACTTCAAACTCCAGGGTCAGTAATTTGACACCAAATTCCCTATCGATAGAGGGCATCGCCACCGCGGCGATGCCCTCTGATTTTAAAAAAACAATAAGCCGTTGTAAACTCCGGCGATTTTGGTTATATTTACACCATGAAAAAACTAATCATAAAAATCTGAAGTTTATAATCAAAATGAACATTCTTCTCAACATAATCTGGGTAGTGTTTGGCGGACTGATGATCGCCATTGAATACGCCATATCCAGCGTACTGATGATGATAACTATCATCGGCATACCGTTTGGATTGCAGACAATGAAACTGGCTGTGCTCGCTTTATGGCCATTTGGCACAAATATTGAAAACGAGAGTTGGCCGTCGGGTTGTCTTGCAGGCATCATGAATGTAATATGGTGGTTTGCCGGTGGGTTTGCGATTGCCCTGACCCATCTCCTTTGGGGAATAGTTTTCTGCATAACGATAGTCGGGATACCCTTTGGTGTTCAACACTTCAAATTGATGAAACTCGCCCTCCTCCCCTTCGGCATGTCGGTAAACTGAAAAGAAAGCGGGTCAATGGGCAAGCGCGACGGGCGATGGCACCGGAGGATGAGACTGCAAAGCAGCGATGTTTTGGTTGAGGATGTGGCTCCGCGCGCAAGATAGATCGTTATTTATTGGCGTCTACCGTTTGTCACAACAGGATTCCTCTTCCAATCAACTTTAGCGCGGTGTCAACTGTTATATCATCAAAAGGAGGGACCGATGATGAAAACCATTGACGAGATGCGCAACATCTGGCGCGAATGTTTCAACGACACACCCGAGTATGTCGAGATGTATTTCAACAATGTTTATCGCGATGAAGACGCGATTTACATTGAGGATAACGGCAGGATTGTCAGCTCGCTGCTGCTGCAGCAATACCAGATGCTTTTTCACGGCTCGATTGTTAAGACGGGATATATTGCGGGAGCGTGCACCCGGCGCAAAGCGCGCGGACAGGGCTTGATGACCCAGCTGATGCACCGCGCGCTAAGCGAGAGCGCGCGGCGTGGCAATCTGTTCACCTTCCTCATTCCGGCCCAGAGCCATCTCTACTATTTCTACGAGAAATTTGGTTTCTCAACATCGGTCTTTGGAAAGGATGAGCGGTACACCTCGCTTCACTCTTTTGCCGGGGGTGATGGATATACCGCCGTCACTCCGGGTCCCGACAGGCTGTATAACGCATTCTCCGAGATGGAGCTCACCCTCCCCGGCTCCATCATTCACTCGCGCCGCGATTTTGACAACATACTGCTCGACAACGCTCTCGATGGGGGCCAATATGTGGCTGTCGCCCTGAAAGAGAATCCCGACGCCATTGGCGCGATTGCCTTTGCGGTGACCGACGACGACACCGTCGTTGTCAAAAAAATACTGGGCACCGACGGCAGCGCCCGGCTTGCCGCTCTCGCCCGGCTGAGACAGCTCTACCCGGCGATGCCATTCAAGGTCTATGCCCAGGCCGGCGCGACAAAGGCCCCTGTAGCCCGTGGAATGGCCCGGGCCGTCGACGTGGAGGCGATTTTGAGTGTTATCGCCGCTTCCAATCCCCGCTGGAAATGCCGCATCAGGGTCAGCGACCCCATCCTGCAGTTCAACACCGGCTCGTGGCGCGTTGGCGGCGGCGAAGTGTCACCTCTGCTGAATGTCAAGGCCGAGACTCTCGACTATGACGTCGACATATCCACGTTTACCTCAATGCTGTTCAGCAGCCGAAAAATCGGCGACATACTGAACCTGCCGACAGTGCGCCCCGATCTTTCGCTCATGCTTGACTGACGCTAATAACGGGACAGATGGGGGGGGGACGTCAGCAGCGTATGTCGTAGTTTAGAATGGTCTCGACAAGGTAGAGCGAACGGATGTCGGTGCGCTCCACCTCCATGTCGTCATAGTCGGGGTTGGCGCTGCGCAGTATGACTTTCTTTCGGTCGTCGGGATGGCGTCTGACAAACTTCACCATGCGGTAGTCTTCCATCACCACAACATATATCTGCCCCCAGAAGATGTTTTTCAGATCGTTGAACGGCCTGATGACAATGTATCCCCCATTGATGATGACCGGCCGCATCGAGTCACCCGACACGCGCACAATGGCACTGTCGGGGTTCACTCCCGGCAACTTGACGGTGCCGATGAGCCGCTCGCGTGTAAACATGCGCGAAAGCTCCTGACAGCCCGCCGTCACGTCGATGTCATAAACCGGCGCTCCCCCACCCTCGGCCTGAACAGCGGCCGGAACCGCGCCTATCAATGAGTTCTGCCCGAAATCGATGGCCGGCGGGGTTGTCTCCTTGGCAAACGGTGTGTCAATGCCATCACGCAGCCAGCGGCGTGCCACTCCGGTCTCGACCACAATGCGGTTTATCAGCGTGTCGCCTATCGGGAGACGCCCCGAGAGATGTTTGCTCAGGTTGCTCGGGTCAATATCGATGCGCCGGGCAAACTCGGCCTGAGACATCCGTGAGATCTCTATCAGGTAGCGCAGGCGCTCAATCAAAGCGGTATTATCTTTTTCCATAAAAACTGAGAAATAGCAGGTTTATCGTGACATGCGTTTAAGAAGATTGTAAGACGAGATAACGCCAAGCTCGCCGGCCTTGCTGAGATCCGAAGCCCCCGAGGCCCGGTTGCCCAGGCGGAAGTAGGCATAGCCGCGGTTGTAGTATGCCTCGCCAAAGTCGGGCTTGAGCTCGATCGCCTTACTGAACGCCGCCAAAGCGCCCGTCAGGTCATCGGCCTCAAGCAAGACGACGCCCTTGTTGAAATAGGCAATCGCCATCGAGGGCGACAGCTTGACGGTGCGGTCGATATCATCGATTATCGAGCGGAGCGCGGCCTGATGCTCTCCGGCCACCGTCAGCTTGGGGTCACGCCCGTCATGAGCAGCCTTGACCGGGTCGTTTTGCCTCATCATTAGCAGCTTATAGGCGGCAACCGAGCGCATGAAATAACCGAGGGCAAAGTCGGGACTGAGCTCGACACATCGGTTGAAGTCTACAATCGCCCCCTCATAGTCGCGTAGCACCATCAGGTCCATCGCCCGGCCGAAGTAATCGATCGTCCGAGGCGTGTGAGACGAGATGTAAGAGTTGTAATAGTCAACCGAGCCAAAATGGCGTTTTGTGGTCTCGAGGTCGGTCATCGACGGCTCGTGGTTGGTCACGCGCAGGGTTGAGTGGAGCATGCGCGTCGAGTTGATGTCGTCAACCTCGCGTATATAGTCGCCACCCGGCTTAAGCTCGGTTGGGTCGTCATAAAAAGTCACGACAAAGATCGGCTCGATGGCCGCAACCACATTGCGGTCCTGAAGTTTACCCCTTATATCCTTGTTGTTATACTCATGGGTGTCGGTTGTGTTGTCATTTATCGTGGTCAGAGAGGTAAACCGGCGCGCTATCTCCTCCTGCGACTCGGTCTCGACGCCCTCGACATCGCCCCCGGCGTCGGCCGTCACCGATCCATCGGCATCATCGGCCGGAGGCGCCGCCTCAAAAGGCGTGCCGTCAAGCGGATGCCGACGCACACGCTTTTTTGCCAAAGCGATCGACTTGTTATAGTCGCGCTCGGCAGCTGCCGTCTGCCCCAACATCCGGCGGCAGTCAAAACGCATGAAATAGGCGGCCGCAAAGTCGGGAAACGCCTCAAGCACCTTGTCGAGGTCGGCGATGGCACCCTTGAGATTGCCCGTCTGCCGATAGAGTATCGCGCGGTTGTAGAGCGTCTTGTAGTCATTGGGGTTGAGAGCGATAACACGCGAGAAATCATCGATCGCATTGTTGTCATCCCTTATCTCGGCCCTCAGCAGGCCGCGGTTGAAGATAGCGATGCGGTTGTCGGGCTCAAGCTGGATGGCATAGTCATAATCGGCCATCGCCCCATAGTAGTCGTCAAGACGATAACGCAAAAAAGCACGGTTGATGAAAAAACCGGCATATTGCGGCTGAAGCCTGATGGCCTCATTCATATCCTCCAAAGCTCCCTCGAGAGCCGAGTCGCGCGATATCGCCAGGTCGGCGCGCATAACGTAGGCATTGATCGAATTTTTATTTATCGCGATAGTCTTTGAAATATCATTGAGCGCTGAGGCCGTGTCACCGCGCTCGATCGACATCCTCGCCCTGCCCAGATAAGCGTTGTCAAACGACGGGTAGCGCTCGATCAACCGGTCAAGCGTCGCCATGGCACTGTCATATTCTTTCATGCCTCCCAAGGCCATCGCCTTATTATACAAGATACCACGGTTGTCGGGCAGCATGCTCAACGCCTTGTCATAATCTTCCACAGCCTCCTTGTACAGCCCCAGGTTCTGTGCCGCGACGCCTCTCACCTCGTAAGCATCGGTAATAAACGGATTACGCTCGATCGCCTCGGCCGCGTCCTGCATCGCCCCGGCATAATCCTCAAGATTGAGCTTTGCAATAGCCCTGTAAAAATAAGGCTGGGCAAGATAAGGCTTCACCCCGATCACCTGGTTAAAATATTGGATAGACAGCAGATAGTCCTCAAAATATAACGTGTTGCGGCCAATGCGCATCACCTGGTCAGTATTGATCTGGCCCCATGCGCTGAAGACACCCGGAGCCAAAGCCAATACCAAATAAAAAATCAAACGTTTCATCAAAATCATCAATATTCAACCATTGCAGAGCATCGGCCGGGCGGGGCGGGCAGACCTCACAACACTGCAAAAATACAAAAACAACCATTGCGTAACAACAAAATGACACATTTTAAGAAAACCCGCTCCCGGGCGTCACCGCTTTCCCACAAAAAACATCAAATTTTTAAAAAAAATTTAAAAATCTTTGTCACCCAAACAATTTTTAGTATTTTAGCGATATCAATATAGCGGTCGGTTGCCTGAACCATTTGCTGCAGCCGGTTGTTTTAACAGAAGGAAATAATTAAACATTTAATAAACATTAGTTATGAAACCGTTACACATTGTATTAGCAGTTATTGGCGGCGCCGTTGCCGGAGCAACCGTCGGTCTTTTGATGGCACCGGAAAAAGGCGAGCGCACACGCGAAAACATCGTTGACTATCTCAAGAGCAAAGGCATCAAGCTCAAAAAAAGCAAAATCGAAGAGCTTGCCGACGAGATCGCCGAAGAGATCGAGAAAGCAAAATAAACCCGCCAACCCCAACATCTAACCAAACAATATGAATCTTAACATTCTTTATGCATTCATCGGTGGTGCGATAGTCGGCGCCGGAGCCGCAATCCTCTTCGCCCCCGAAAAAGGCGAAGACCTGCGCATCCGCATCAAAGAGATACTGCGCCGCAAAGGCCTCATCTGCACCGACGACGAGATCGACGCCCTCGTTGAGCAACTCACAACCGAGATCGACGACTGATAAGAAAACTTCACTTGAGGGTGTATCAAACACAACAGTTTTGATGCACCCTCATTATGCTACCCACCACAACAACAAACCCATGTCAACAAAACAATCAGCAATCGGCATCCTCATAAAAGAGATCAAAACCTACCTCGAGCTGAACGTTGAAAACGCAAAACTGACAGCCGCCGAGAAAACCGTGCGTCTGCTGTCGGCGTTAGCCCTCGTCGCCCTCATAGCCCTGTTCGCCCTCCTCGGCCTGCTCTTCCTGTCGATGGCAATAGCCGATTTCATCGCCGACGCCCTCGGCAAAGGATGGGCCTATACGATAGTGACCGGCCTGTATCTGCTCCTGATTGCCATTGTTGTGGTGTTCCGCCGAGGCATGATCATCAACCCTGTGTCGCGATTCATCACCCGATTATTCCTATCCTAAAACAACAACAAGCATGGACAAAAACACAAACATCACAAAACACGGTGATGAAAACTGGAAAGGATACAACCTCGACGAGCTCCAATACCGCCGCGCCTACACCAACGCCCGGCTCGAGATCCAACGCCAACGCATAGCCCTCAACATCAATCAACTCAAAAACGGCGGCCCCTCATCAATGGTCAGGACCTGGAGCAGCCGCCTGTTCAGCTCATTCTCCCACCTTGACGTAATCCTTTTCGCCTTCAAGACAGGGCGTACAATCTTCAACGGCATAAGACGCCTCAAGAGATAAAGACAGCCACAAGAAAAGCCGCAAAAAACCAATCATGAACGACTATAAAGAAATAATACTCAGCCTCGACCCATGCAGCGAGACCGCAACCGACATCCTCGCCGCCATGCTCGCCGATGCCGGGTATGAATCATTCGTCGCCGCCAACACCACCCTCACAGCCTACACCCGCGACGACATCTACGATCCCACAGCCATCCAGACAATCATCGACAACTACCCCATGCCCGGCGTCACCGTCAGCCTGGACTCAGCCCTCACCATCGAGGGACAAGACTGGAATCACGAGTGGGAGAAAAACTATTTCCAACCCATAGTCGTCTCCAACAAATGCGTCATCCACAGTTCATTCCACCGCGACTATCCAAAATGTCGGTATGACATCGTCATCGACCCCAAAATGGCATTCGGGACCGGCCATCACGCCACCACATCACTCATGCTCGAGCAGCTCCTCAGCCTCGACCTCGCCGGCAAAAGCGTCATCGACATGGGCACCGGCACCGGCATCCTCGCCATCCTCGCCGCCATGAGAGGCGCCAGCCCCGTCGTCGGGATCGAAATCGACCGACCCGCCTACCTCAACGCCATCGACAACATAGCCCTCAACGCCACCACCGGCATAAAACTCATCAACGGCGACGCCACCCAACTGACCCCCGCGACAATATCCACCCCCGCCGACATATTCATCGCCAACATCAACCGAAACGTCATCACCGCCGACATCGGCCGCTACTCCGCCGTCCTCAAGCCACAAGGCATCATGCTCTTAAGCGGATTTTACGAGCCCGACATCCCCGTTGTCGAGAAAGCAGCCACCGCCGCCGGCCTCAGAACACTCTCCCACACCGTCAAAGACAACTGGACCTGCCTCAAACTCACAAAAGAGCCATAACCATCCCACCCCCTGCTTTACTGTTTTACAGTATCACGGGACTGCTCTACAAACATTACTCGGCAAATTACATGACAAAAGATTTATTGCAAGATAAATGCCGTGGCTCACTTATTGGTGGCGCCATCGGCGACGCATTCGGATACCCGGTAGAGTTTGTTGACTCGTTTGAACAAATCCGGGCTAAATATGGAGAAGAAGGTATAACTGAATATGACAAAAGCTATCCTTGGCTTGACGGGCATCTATGTCATGATAAAGCTTTGTTTTCCGACGATACACAAATGACACTCTATACCGCTGAGGGCATCATAGAGTCGGCAAAGAACAGCAAGCCATTGTTGCCTACTATATGCAATGCGTATATCGCTTGGTACGGACCACAGGTTGGGAAGAAGGTCAGAATCAGTTACGTCTCAAAACTCGCCAAAATCGATGAACTTAATCAGCGTCGGGCACCCGGGAATACATGTCTGACGGCGTTGAATGACATAAACAAGGGTCATGATCTGCATAATGCGAGCAAAGGATGCGGCGGCGTCATGAGAATCGCCCCTATTGGCGTATATGGCTCCTTACACGGTTGGTCTCTTGAAAATACAGGAAAAATTGCTGGCGAAGCAGCCGAGTTAACACATCAACACAAGATGAGTACGTTTGCTTCAGCCACACAAGCAATGATCATTCAGTCGTGCATACTCGCTGAAGAATCAATAACGGCCGAATCTTTCAAGCTGATCGTTGACGATGCCGTTGCCCGACTGCCGGAAATGTATCCCGGTTATAACTCAGTGCTTGAGGATTTTGACAGGTTGATACATAAGGCGGTCAGATTGGAAAACGATAAGCGCCGGGATTGGGAAATCATAGAAAAAGATCTTGGTGGAGGCTGGGTGGCAGAAGAAACCTTGGCTATATCCATCTTCAGCGTGCTTCGCCATATCAACGACTTCAAAGGTTGTATGATTTGTGCAGTAAATCATGGTGGTGACAGCGATTCGACCGGAGCCGTAGCAGGAAACATAACCGGAGCAATGCTTGGCTACAAAGCCATCCCTGATGAATTCACAAAATCACTCCAACTCCACGATTTGATTGTTGAGATGGTCGATGAACTCATCAGTTGATCGATACATATAAATCCTTTGCCTGATGGCTGAGGGTGGGTTCAACTCACAATCATCCAGGCTCAAGACTACTCACGAGAAAGTGTTATGCGGTAGCGTGACCTGTAATCGGACGGTGTCTCTCCTGCAAAATCCCGATACCATCTTGTGAAGAAGGTCGGCGAAGCGAAGTTGAGGCTATAGGCGATCTCCTTGATGCTCAGTTTCGACTCTCTCATGAGCCGTTTGGCCTCGCCGGCTACAGCCGTGTTGATCCAGAACAACGGAGAATATCCCGAAACCGCCTTGACTGTGGCCGAAAAATACCTTGGCGACAGATTTTGCAACGCGGCATATTGCCCGACTTTCCGGTACCTCGTGTAGTGGCGTGCGAGGTCGGTATGAAAAGCCAGCATGATTGACTCCTTGGGGTCGCTGCTTCGTGTCTGCTTCTGATTGACATTGTGATAGGAGTCTAAGACAAGATATGCCAGCACGCTCACCAGGTTGTCTATTGTCATCTCGGCCAAAGGTCTTTTCCCGATATACCGGCTACGGGTCTCGATCATCCTGATTATATCCAAAATTGTCTCAAAGTCATGCTCGGCGGGATGTGAAACCGGATGCGTGATCACAAACTTCATGTTGGCCGTGAGATTAACCGGAGATACTGCCGAAAAGACATACTCGAAATCCACAATGCATAGCGTGCCGGTGAAATCGCGGCTAATCTCGGGAAATGTCGGGTTTGAGAACGGGATTACGAGCAGCATATCTCCCGGCTTCAACTCATGTCGCTTAGTTCCTATGCTCACGCTCGCACTCCCCGTCTCGCAAATGAAGATACCGCTCTTTCGGTTTGCGAAACCGGTCAGGATCATCTGTCCTTCCCGACCTTCTATGTGAAAAACGAGTGGCCTTTGATTCATGATTGCAAAAATAATATAATTCGTCCATTATCGGCATCTTTTATGATAAAATAACATCAGGAGAGTACTTATCATTCATTTCCACGTCCTCTCTTCATCCCGTCTTTCCCTTCATCACGCTAAACATCATCAGGGTATGGGCCGGCCGTTTTTCTGCTGTTTATTCATCTCACAATACAAATCAAACATGTAAAAATACAATTTGGTCTTGCCTTCTTCAGACAAAATTGCCAAATTTGCATTTCTTTTGGCAACGAAAAAACTTCCTATATGAAATATTCATTATGAAACATTCATCTCTGCTTTTGAGCGCAGCCATCATCGGCGCCTCTTTATCATCCTGTGGAATTAAAAAGGAAAAGTCCACTGTCATCCCCCCCGTTAAAGTAGATGTAATAGCGGCCGCGGGCGACTCCCTCTCAACTACACAACTGTATTCGGGCACAATCGAGAGCGGCGACGGTGCCGACATGAGTTTCACTGTGGCTGGTACTCTCAAGGCCATCTACGTTGAGCCGGGACAGAAGGTCAGCAAGGGCCAGCTGTTGGCCGAGATTGATGCCGCGACCCTGCAGAACATGGCACAGACGGCCGAGGCCACTCTCGCGCAGGCTCAGGATGCATATACCCGTCTGAAGAAACTCCACGATGCCAACGCCTTGCCCGACATACAGTGGGTCGAGGTGCAGAGCAAGCTGCATCAGGCCGAGAACGCGGCAGCTATCGCCCGCCGTGCGGTCGGCGATGCCCGCATTTATTCACCCGTGAGCGGCATTGTCGCTGAAAAATTTGCCGACGTCGGTCAGACGGTCGCCCCTGCCGTCCCGGTCGTGAAGATTGTCTCGATCGATGATGTGAAAGTCTCTATTTCTGTTCCCGAGACCGAGATAGCCATTATGCGCCCGGGCACCAGGGCGGTGGTTTCTTCCGACGCCCTCTCATCAGGAAGCCTTGACGCCCTCCTGACCGAGCAGGGTGTTGTCGCAAATCCCCTGTCGCGCACCTATGTCGTCAAGTTCAAGGTCTCCAACAGGAGCGGCGAGTTACGTCCCGGCATGCTGTGCAATGTCGAGCTTGCCGCCCCGGCCACTTCCCAAAGTTCACCGATCATTCTTCCGCCCCGATGTGTGCTGCTCAGCGCCGACAGCCGCCAGTTTGTTTGGCTTGCTAAAAAAGGACGCGCCGAGCAACGCTTTGTCGAGACAGGCAAATTGCTCCCCGAAGGCGTCGAGATCAGCTCGGGCATCCAGCCCGGTGACACTGTGATTGTCGCCGGGATGCAGAAAGTTTGCAATGGCACTAATATCCAATATTGATTCTCATGGCTAACGATAATAACAACACCCCGTCGCCTCGGCAGGGAGCTGACTGGAGGCCGGCTCCCATCGTGAGGATCGGCATGAAATATCACAGCGTGGTCATTCTCCTGGCCACTGTCCTCATAGCCTTCGGCATCTATGCCCTGAAGGTTATGGATAAGAATGAATTTCCCAGCTTCACCATCCGCGAGGGGGTTGTGGCGGCTGTCTATCCCGGTGCCACTCCCGCCCAGATGGAGATGGAAGTTCTCAAACCCCTCGAGGATTATATCTTTTCCTATAAGGAAGTCGACAAGGCAAAGACCCACGCCGACTGCACTGACGGAATGGTGATGGTCTATGTCGAGCTCAACAACGATGTAACCGACACCAAGCCGTTCTGGAACGAGTTTAAGCTTGGCATGGAGAACATCAAGCTGAAGCTCCCCTCAGGGGTGCTTGCTGTCGAGACCATCTCCAACTTTGGCGAGACATCCTCGATACTTCTCACGATGAGCAGCGAGGAAAAGACCTATAGAGAGATGGGCGACTATCTCGATGACCTCAAGGATCGCCTGCGCCGCATCCCGAGCATCGGCACCATGGATGTCTACGGCAAACAGAACGAGCAGATCTCAATCACGCTCGATCCCGCCAAGCTTTCCCATTATGCCCTCGATGAGAAGACCCTCGCCATGACTCTCCTTGCAAAAGGTTTCCAGACCACGGGCGGCGCTGTCAAAAGCGACACTTATTCGATGCCGATCTATGTCGAGCGGTCTACCAACAATCTTCTGGACATCAGCAATATGATTGTCATGTCGCTGCCCGACGGCTCTGTCGTGAGACTTGCCGATATCGCCGACATCCGAACGGAATATCCTGAGCCAACATCCTACATCACCAACAACGGGAAGAAGAGCGTCCTCCTGAGCATCCAGATGAAAGATGGCTATAATGTCGTGGAGATGGGTGAGGAGGTTCAGAAAGTGCTCGACGAGTTCAAAACCACCATACCCTCGGAGGTCTCTCTCTTCACTATCACCGATCAGCCCACCGTGGTTAACGACTCGGTCATCGACTTCCTCAACGAGTTGCTCATCGCCATCGTTGCCGTGGCCATTGTCGTCCTCCTCCTTCTGCCGCTCAGGGTCGCCCTCATCGCCGCCAGCACCATCCCTATCGCCATCTTCATCTCCCTCGGTTTCTTCTACGCTTTCGGGATAGAGCTCAACACGGTCACTCTCGCCTGTCTCATCCTGAGCCTCGGTATGATCGTCGACAATTCGGTTGTCATTATAGACGATTATGTCGAGCTCATCTCAGAGGGGGTCGATCACAAGACCGCCACCCTGCGCTCGGGCACTGAGTTCTTCAAGGCGATCTTCTCGGCCACAATGGCTATTTCTATCACCTTCTTCCCCTTCCTTCTCACCATGACGGGGATGTTCCGCGACTTCCTGACCGACTTTCCGTGGGCTCTCACCCTCATCCTCTTCCTCTCTCTGATCGTTGCCGAGATGATGGTGCCCTATCTTCAGTATAAGCTCATCAAAAAGCCGATCTATAAACTTGAGCAGGAGGCCGTGGCCAGCGGTAAGAAGAAGTTCTCATTCTTTGGGATTATGCAGAAGGGCTATGATAAGCTTCTGGCCGTCTGCTTCGCCCACCCCACCGCGACACTCCTCCTCTCGCTCGTCGCGGTCATCGTTGGCGGCCTGGCTTTTGCCAGTCGCCCGCTGCAGCTGATGCCCATTGCCGAGCGCAATCAGTTTGCAGTAGAGATCTTCCTCCCCGAGGGGTCGACGGTTGAGCGTTCCTCACAGGTGGCCGACTCGCTCGAAACTATCCTATCCAAAGATTCCAGGGTCGTTTCGATCGCCTCTTTCCATGGATGCTCCTCTCCGCGTTTTCAAACCACCTACGCCCCTCAGGTCGGTGGGCCCAACTTCGCGCAGTTCATTGTCAACACCAAGAGCAATGATGCCACTGTCGAGGTGCTCAATGAGTACACCGACAAGTATGAGTACTATTTCCCTGATGCCATCGTCCGTTTCAAGCAGCTGAGCTACTCCAACGCCGAGTTTCCGATCGAGATTCGCGTCAGCGGCGATGACAGGCAGGCCATCACCGCTATCAGCGACTCCATCATGACCCGCATTATCTCAGTTCCGGGCGTCCGCGAGGTGCGCTCCGGCAACGGCATTGCTTATGCAGCCGCCAGGGTGGCTCCCGACCTGACCCGTTCCTCCCGCCTTGGCCAGACCAATCTCGGCACCGAGGCGACCCTGGCAATGCGCTACTCTTCGGGAGTCCCGGTAGCAACCGTCTGGGAGGGCGATTACGGTATTCCGGTCATTTTGAAAGCTCCGACCGCCGACCGCTCTACCGTAGGCGATCTGCGCGACGAGACTATGCCGGTCATGGCTGTCGCCTCCACGCCTCTTCGCCAGTTTGCCGATGTCGGGGCCGAGTGGAACGGCGCGAAGCTCTCCGACCGCAACGGTATCCCCACAGTCACCATAATAGCCGAAGTCGAGCGCGACAATAACGTTATCGGGCGCACCGCTGCCGTCTGGGATGCCATCAAGGATATCGACATCCCCGAGGGTGTCAGCGTCGTTCGCGGAGGCGAATTTGAGAACACTTTTGACATCATGCCTGAGATCGGGCTCGCCCTCGTCATGGCCGTCGCCATCATCTTCTTCATCCTCCTGTTCCATTATGGGCAGGCAGGTGTGGCGGCGCTGCTTGTCCTCTCGCTGCTGCTGTGCATCCCCGGCGCCGGCATTGGCATGGTCATCGACGGCACCGTCATCTCTCTGACTTGCGTCCTCGGAATTGTCTCGCTGATGGGTATTCTCGTGCGCAACGCCATCGTGCTGCTCGATTACGCCGAGGAGCTCCGCAATCAGGGAATGACACTCAAAGACGCTATTTTCCATGCATCTCAGCGACGCATGCGCCCCATTTTCCTGACCTCGGCGGCCGCCACAATGGGTGTCGTGCCTATGGTTATGGGCAACTCAGCCCTTTGGCAACCGATGGGTGTCATCATCTTCTGGGGAACTCCCATCACCATGATTTTCATCCTCACCACGATCCCCATCGCCTACTGGAAGATGAAGGCTCGCGACAAAGGCGCCGACAAACCGCTCCCCGAGCCCCTCGAAACCCATTTAATTTAATCAGCATGAGAACTTTAATCTTTTCCATCATAGTGGCCGCCGTTTCAAGCGCCTATGCCGCGCTCCCGGCCGACACAATTCTCTCTCTCGAGCAATGCCAGGAGATGGCCGTCAGATATAACGCCGAGCTGCGCAGCGCCACCAACTCAGTCAAAATGGCCGGCGAACTGCGCAATGAGGCCTTCACCAAGTATTTTCCCGAAATCTCAGCAACAGGGCTCGCCTTCACCGCCAACCACGATATGCTCCAGTATGACCTTGATCTGCCCATGCTTCAGGAGCTCGGCATCGGCGGTATAAGCATGGGCATGATCAAGAAGGGCACGGCGGCCGGTGTTCAGGCCCTGCAGCCCGTCTTCATGGGCGGACAGATTGTCAACGGCAATCGGCTCGCGCGTCTGGGCGAAGCCGTGGCCGAGTTCCAGCTCACCCAGACTCAGAATGAGGTGCGGCTCACCACCGAGAAATATTTCTGGCAGCTCGCCACCCTGAAGAGCACCCGAGGGACACTCCTCTCGGCCATCCAGATGCTCGACACCCTCTCAGCCCAGGTCAGCGTGGCCGTCGACGCCGGCATCGCCATGCGCAACGATCTGCTCAAAGTCAATCTTAAGCGCAACGAGTATCGCTCATCGCTTGTCGATCTCGACAACGGCATCAAGCTCTGCCGCATGCTCCTGTCCCAGTACATCGGAGCCGACTTCGAGCAACCCATCAACATCGACGCCATTGTCCCCGACTCTATCCCCGAGACCCCCTTTGATCTTCTCGTCATCCCGGCCGAAGCATTGCCCGCCACGGTCGCCTATCAGCTCCTCCAGAGCAATGTCAAGGCCAAAGACCTCGCCGTGAAAATGGAGATAGGGAGAAACCTTCCACAGGTCGCAGTGGGCGCCGGGTGGTATTACCACGACGTTCTTGAGCAAAGCCATAATTTTGGAGCGCTTCAGCTCGTGGTCAATATCCCCTTGAGCGGATGGTGGGGAGGCTCACACTCCATTAAGCGGAAACGCCTCGAGCTCGAAAATGCCCGCACCGAGCTTGCCGACAAAAGTCAGCTTCTGCAGCTCAACATGCAAAATAAGTGGGACGAAGTGACCGCCGCCCATCGTAAGATGGAGATAGCCCGTCAGTCAATAGTTCAAAGCGCCGAGAATCTCCGTCTCAACCGCCTCTATTACGAAGCAGGCACAGCAACCATCACCGATCTGCTCGAGGCACAGACGCTTCATCGTCAGGCACTCGACGAATATTCGGCCTCCTACGGCAACTTCCGCTCGGCCATTGCCGAATACAAGTTTGCCATTCAGTAAGTCAACAAGTCACAAAAGGAAGTGCCAAGATCTCGGGCGATTGATGCCCCCGAGATCATGGCACTTTTTTTACACCCAAACCACCGTCGTTAAAAAATTCCCACCAAATCCCCCCCCCAGGAACAACTGATAATCAACCGCCTCTATAAGACCGGCAACAACGAGAGCAAAAGCTACTTCAATATCAATGCCATTATCAAGGCTTTTAAGAATGACAGTCTCCAATGGCTTAAACCTATCATTGTCTGCCTCTCTACCTGCCTGTTGGCACTCTACCTGATATACAGCTTTACCAATTGAATAGACCACTCCTTATTCCTATCCAATTGTCTCTATCCAAATGTATTGCTCCCACGTTAGTCTAAAAGCAACACTCTCTCCCAAAATTGCCCAACATCCCTTTAGTCATATTGGTAAGTGAACATATAAGTAACTTTTTCAATTTGCGAACAAAGAGTTCGCAAATTATTATTAACTTTGCAACGTCAAACGACAAGCGAACTTTGAAATTGATGATGCCAAACAAATTTTGACTATCGTCCGACGTGTGTCGGATGTCATTCTTTCAAAAAAAAAGAATGATAACCCAACGGTATATTTTATTACAGTCCGGTAGACTGATTTATTATGTCTTATTGATATTTAATTTCAAAAAGATCAGAATAAAAACAAAGAAAAGAGTATTGGCTCATCAATTTCAAGTCGCATTTTAATTATGGAGAATTCAGACTTAACCGAAAAGCTCAAAAATATAAGTACGGCAAAAGAATTAGCAGCCGTACTTGACGAAATCAAACAAATTGAATTTGGTTCGGTGCGTTATAGCATTTCAGTTAAGATGCTCAGGCACTTCTCATCCGACACAATCGCGCCTAAGCGTTTTCGCACGTTCCATATACGCAAAAAAAGTGGAGGTCTCCGAGAAATAAAGGCACCGTGCAGGCAATTGGATGTTATGCTTACCTGTGTCAACATCTTGCTAAAATCTATTTATGAGCCATCAGAGGTAGCAATGGGATTTACTTCTGGTCGGTCTGTGCTAAATAATGCTCAAGTCCACGTTGGGCATAACTATGTCTTTAATATTGACCTTAAAGACTTTTTTCCTTCGATTCCTCAGGCCAGAGTATGGAAGCGTCTTCAGTT
>CAYMVS010000047.1:0-18019 GCA_964394205.1 uncultured Muribaculaceae bacterium
CCATCGACAAGCTGCAAGACCGCGGCCGCTTCTTCATCTTCCCCCAGGAGGAGGTGTATGCCGGCCAGGTGGTGGGTGAAAACGCCAAAGACAACGACATCGTGGTCAATGTCACCAAGTCAAAGAAACTCACAAACATGCGCGCCTCGGGAGCCGACGACAAGGCACGCATCATCCCGCCGGTGGTTTTCTCGCTCGAGGAGGCGCTCGAGTATATCAAGGAAGACGAATATGTCGAGGTCACACCCCACCACATCCGCCTGCGCAAAATCATTCTCGACGAGCTCGAGCGCAAACGCGCCAACAAGTAACCCTACTTCAAAAATCTGATTTTGAGATAACTGAGCGCGCCCGGCTCGACACTGAACAACCGGCTGTGGCGCATCCCCACAAGCCATATTATCGCCCCGTTGCGCGTCAGCACCACGGGGCGTTTCTTTTCACTGTCGGGCACATGAAGGTCGCCAAACAGGTCGCTTATCTTTTTTGTCCCTTTCATGCCGAAGGGGGCGATGCGGTCACCCTCGCGCCACGAGCGCAGTTCAAACACAGGGTCACCCTCGAGCAGCGACGTTGAGAAATAAGCCACTTTGGGGTCGCTTTCCTCAGGAGTGAACAACCCCTCTATCCTCTCCAGAGAGAAAGGGGGAGCGTCAAGAGTGACCTGCCCGCAACTCTCGGCCACTGCGTCACCGACCTTAAGCAGCCTGCCGCGGTCGACGAGGCGCCATGTCTCGCCGCGTCCTTTGAACCGGCGGCCACTCTCGCCCGAGGCCTCTATCATGCGGTCAACCGTCGCCGCGTCAAACCCCTCATTGCCAAGCCACTGCACCAACAGCAGCCGTGCCGACCGCTCCCGTTCCAGCAGCCTCTTGAGATCTATCGTGTTGCCATCGGTATATTCAACCCGTTTTGCCTCGACCATCTCGTTGAAAAAATCGACCCCGGGCCTGATGTAGCTCAGCGAACGCCCGACAGCCTCGGTCGCCCCGGCAAAAGCGCTCTCCCACGCCGGGATGACAACATTGCGCAGCCGGTTGCGCTTGAACTCATTGGAGGCATTGGAGCTGTCGGTTATCCACCGCAATCCCCGCTCGTGAAGATACCGCTCTATATCCCCTCGGCCACACTCCAGCAGCGGGCGCACGATCTCTCTGTTGCGGGGCATCATCCCCCCTACTCCACCGACACCCGTGCCCCTCATCAGGTTCAGCATCAACGTTTCAACATTGTCCTCCAGATGATGGCCAACGGCGATCGCCTCGGCCTGCTCGCTCTCCATAAGCCGGTCAAACCACTCATATCTCAGCTCGCGGCACGCCATCTCGACAGACAAGCCGCCTGAGAGCATACACCCCCGGGTATCAAACCGTTTGACACGCAGCGGCACCCCGAGCGTGGCGGCGAGAGTTCTCACAAAAGCCTCATCGCGATCGCTCTCGGCCCCGCGCAGCCCGAAATTGCAATGGGCCGCGACACAGCGGTAGCCAAGCGACGTCAAGACGCTCAACAGAGCCACCGAGTCGGCACCGCCACTGACAGCCACCACCACTGGCGCCCCGGCGGGCAACAGGCGGTGACGCTCAACATATCGGGCAACCATGCTCTCAAGCTCCAATTGCTTTTTCATAAATTTATTTCACTTTTACCTAATGTACTCACAAAAATACTCCAAAGTGTCGGCTCCACAAAAAGGGCGTGAAAAATTCTTTAATAATTTGTATCATTTATTAATAATTTGTATTTTTGCGACCAACATCGAGCGTCTGCATGACTGTGACGACACCTTAAATCGGAAACAACACCAATTTTTATCACATAATTGTTTATCATGAAAAAATTATTTACTCTCGCGATGTCGCTGTTTATGGCGACTGTCACCATGAGTGCTATCGCCGAGAACCCCTATGCCCCCACAGGCAACGAGACGGTTATCGGTCAGACGCAGGTACTCTACAATCCCAACAAAACAAAGAGTAATATCCTTACCGGTGCCGATTGTGGCGCCGAGGGATGGCAAATCCAATGCACCGGCAACACGGAGAAGAAACTTGAAAGTGGCAGCACGATGACCACTCCCGAGGGAAAGTATATTCCCATCAAGCTTTCCAACGGTGCCCAAAACACCGTCACTCTCCCCGAGGGTTATGTTGCCAATGCCGTGACCATCTACTCGACCATCAACAAAGACGCCGCAACCGATCGTCCTTGCTATTGGAAAGAGGTTGACGGAGTTGAGTATCCCAAACCCGACACCGACAACCTGACATCGTTCAAAGATTACGCCAACCCCGATGTAAGCTACTTCAAGCTGAGCGGCAAAAACACATTCACCTTCACCAACAGCGGCGAGCAGCCCTTTGTTGTTCTTGTTGTCGACTACTCTGAGGCCAAGACAGAGCCCGAGTTCCCCGAGATTCCGACTTTAGGCGACGGCGCTCTTGCCGCTCCCGAGGTTTGGCCTCTCAACGGCTCAAATATGCTCCCCCTGAGCGGTGAGATTCTGCTGAGCTATGACACCGACGTACTTGCCGGTGGCGCCGCCACTATCGGCGACATGCAGTTCCCCATCGTGGCCGACGGCACAACCGCCAAGATTGTTTACAGCGGTCTTGCCCCCAACACCGAGTACACCGTGACTGTTCCCGCCCGTCAGATCGGCACCGATGCCGCTGCCAACGAGGAGTACACCTTCACCTTCACCACCGGCGTTGAGAACACACTGTTCTACACCGACTTCCACGTTTATCCCTACGAGTATTTTGTTGACTATGGTACTATCTCAGGCAACACCAACCTCATCCCCAAGAGCTCAACCGACGTGACCGAGGTTGTTGCCGGCATGACATTCTACAGCGGCACAAAGGGTCGCGTGGTGCTTATGACCGGTGTTTACAGCGATGATCTCGAGAAAGACTATGGTCCCGAGACCGAGGCCGACCGCGGTGCCACTGCCTTTGCAGCTCAATTGATCGACGGCTCAAACGGCCTTTATGTCGAGACTCCCGAGTTTGAGGGTCCGGTTGAACTGACTTTCTATCTGGGCAACCCCGACACCAAGGCCGGCACAGTGATGTTCACCGACGAGGAGGGTGACAAAGACCATCCCGTTTACGAGCACACCTTCAACGCAGCAAAGAAGATCAACAAGGTGACCTTCACCTACCCCTACAAAGGCACTCACAAGATACGCCTCTACAACCAGAAATTCAAACTCGACGTCAACGACATCCTCATTGTCAAGGGTGAGGGCGAGGGTATCGACAAACCCGTCTATACCGACCAGGACGCTCCCGTTGTGAAAGAGATCTACCCCACTACCGCTCCTTTTGCCGGTGTTGAGGGCAAAGTGATCGTTCGCTATGACGAGCCCGTTGTTGTAGCCGAAGGCGCTACCGCCACTATCGGCGACGCTCAGTTTGCCGTTGTTGCCGAGGGCAATGCCATCGTTGCTGCCTACAGCGGCCTCGACAACGAGAAGACCTACACCGCCGTTATGCCCGCCGTCACCGACGAGGCCGGCAACGAGACTGCCGGTGTTGAGGTGACATTCACCACCGCCAAGGCCGACATCCTCTACTACACCGACTTCCATTACTTCCCCGTAGACTACTATGAGATGTTCTGGAACATCCCCAACGAGATGGGCGACAACGCCGACATCCACGCCAAAGAGACAACCGACGAAGGCAAGACCATTGGCGGTATCTACTACTGGAGCGGCTATATGGGCCGTGTAGTTGCCATGGGCAAATCAAACATGGTTGATCCCGTTGACGAGACATCGGCCGGCGCTTCCGATCGTTGCATCCAGCTCATCGGCGGTCAGGACGACCTCTATCTTGAGCTCCCCGAGGTTCAAGGTCCCGCCAACCTCACTCTCTATGTAGCAAGCCAGGGCGCCGCCGGCAACCTCAAGCTGACCAACGGTCTCGAGGGTGACAAGGCTGCCGCTCTTGCCAACTTTGAGTTTGGTGCCGACAAACTGATGAACAAGTACACCTACGCTTTCACCGAGAATGCTCCCGTGAAATTCCGTCTGTGGAACATGGACAACAAGATGAACATCCACGACATCCTCATCGAGAAGGGCACTCAGAGCGGCATCGAGAATGTTGCCGTTGAGGCCGTTGATGGCGAGGCTGTTTACTTCAACCTCCAGGGCGTGCGCGTTGCCAACCCTGCCAACGGTGGTGTTTACATCCGTGTTCAGGGCGACAAGGCTCAGAAGGTTCTTGTTAAGTAAATTGAACTGAAACCCCATTAATAATCATCGGGTGAATCAGGCCTCGCGAGGTCCGGTTCACCCGATTTCTTTATTAGTGTGGTCGGTCAGATTGTGCTTGCCCCCCAAAGCAGCTTGGCGCGCAGGGTCGAGGCAAAGGTGTGGCCGGTGGTGTGGACAATGTTGATTGTGAAATCGCCTCTTGTTATCCTGACACCGCTTTGCAGGGGCAATGTGAGCCACCGGCCGTCGAGACTGAGCCGCCACGAGGGGGCCCGCGAGCTTATGGTGATGTCAATCACCGTGTTGTCGCTCACCACCAACGGGCGCATCGACAGAGAGTGGGGCGCGATGGGCGCGATAGACAGAGCCGGGGCCGACGGATCGATAATCGGGCCGCCTACCGACAGGTTGTATCCGGTGCTTCCGGTGGGTGTGGCCACTATAAGGCCGTCGCCGCGATAGTCGGCCAGAGGGCGCGAGTCGATGCAGGTGTGCACATCGATCATCGAGGCAGAGGCGTGGCGCAATATCGCCACCTCGTTTAACGCAAACATTTCAGGATCAATCTCTCCATCGCCTCCCGTCACAGTAGCCTTCAGCACCGAGCGAGCCTCAATCAGACAGTCGCCGCCAATTACCGCTCTGACCACACGCTCACCGTCGGCTATATCGCCGTCGGCTAAAAAACCGAGGTGACCGGTGTTTATGCCGAGTATCGGTGTGCCCATGGCGCCGACACAACGGGCTGTCTCCAGGAAAGTGCCGTCGCCACCAAGCGACAGCGCCATCGTGAAATCGCCGCTCAGGGTTGTGAACGACTCAAACCGGCCAATGTCGATTGGCAATGAATACAGGTATTCAAGAAAGTCAAGCTCGACCACACAGGTCACATCGGGCTGTGTGGCAAGAAAATTAAAGAACCGCTCAATCGCGTCGAGACGCTGCTCGGGCTGGGAGCAATTACCAAAAATCGCAAACTTAAACTCGCTCATACTCAATCCAGTAATCTTAGCAACAGGTTAACCCGGTCGCGCAGGGTGTCTTCGACAAGCCCGGTGTCTTCACCTGTGGCCGAGTAATCGTCGGCGGTGGCCGACAACACCCTGAAACCATATCGCTCAAGCGACCGCACCACCGCCATCGAGTGCCTCAGGTCGACACGCAGGTCGACCACGACCTCGGCGTTGGCATAATCGCGGGGCATCACACCATCGGTTGTCACATTAAGGTTGAGCAAATTGGCATCACAATCTTCAACGGCGCGGGCTATCGCCGAGGCGCTGTAGCGCCCGGCGGGAACAGCTATTGTCAATGTGGTGACACCCTCGACTGCCGGAAATATCCTGCTGTCGGCCACCGATGTAGGCTGTTGCTGAAGGTATGTGCTCTCTTTTGCTGCCAAATTGTTTCAGTTTTTGATTATTTTACATTAATTTTGTATGCTCAACTTTCTGTTGGCAAAATTAGTAATTTTTACTTTATAACGAGTAAAGATAACATTCCGTTTAACCGTTTATGACTAATTTAAGCGTTAATATCAATAAAGTTGCCACCCTGCGCAACGCCCGGGGCGAGAATCACCCTGATGTGCAACAATTTGCCATCGACTGTGAACGCTTTGGCGCCGATGGCATAACCGTCCACCCCCGCCCCGACCAGCGGCACATCACCCACAAGGATGTCTTCCTGTTGAGACCGTTGGTTAAGACCGAGTTTAACATCGAGGGCTACCCCTCGCCTGACTTCCTTGACCTTGTGCTCAAAGTAAAACCCGAGCAGGTCACCCTGGTGCCCGATGCTCCGGGCGACCTGACATCCCACTGTGGCTGGGTTGTGGCCGACCACGCCGATTTTCTTGCCGAGGTCATCGACCGGCTGCGCGCCGCCGGCATCCGCTCGTCAATCTTTGTCGACACCGACCACGACAACATACGCCACGCTGCCCGCGTCGGTGCCGACCGCGTGGAGCTTTACACCAAGCCCTACGCCGACTCATACTCCACAAACCGCGATCTCGCCGTGGCTCCCTTTGTCGAGGCTTCACGTGTGGCCCATAACGCCGGGCTCGGCATCAACGCCGGCCACGACCTCTCGCTCGACAACCTCGGGTTTTTCCACGACTCGCTCCCCTATCTCAACGAGGTCTCCATTGGCCATGCCTTGATTTCCGACGCCCTATATTTAGGCTTGAGCGAAACTGTCAAACAATACAAATCCTGCCTTTCACATTAATCCATACCTACTGTTATGCAAGAAATTACGCTTTGGGAACTCTGCCTTAAGGGCGGTTTCATCATGATTGTGCTCGCGGTGCTTTCAATCGTGTGTGTCTACGTTTTTATCGAGAGATTCATCGTGATACGCCGCGCCGACCGTCCCGGCGACGACTCTTTCATGAAACGTATCAAAGACTATATCCACGAGGGTGAGATCGAGAGCGCGTTGAACCTGTGTCAGAAAGACAACACCCCTTATTCCCGCCTCATCGCCAAAGGATTGAGTCGCATAGGCCGCCCCATGAGCGACGTGCTTGTGACGATTGAGAATGTTGGCAACATCGAGATTGCCAACCTCGGCAAGTCACTCCCCTGGCTGGCTACAACTGCCGCCGGCGCCCCGATGCTCGGCTTCTTAGGCACGGTGATAGGTATGGTCGAGGCTTTCCACAACCTGGCGGCGGCCGGCTCTTCGGCCAACATCGACGTGCTTGCCGGTGGCATCTATGAGGCGCTGGTCACAACTGTCGCCGGTCTGATTGTCGGCGTGGCCGCTCTGTTTGCCTACAACTATCTGGTAGCACGCATCAACTCGGTCATGAACCGTCTTGAGACACGAACAATGGAGTTCATGGACCTGCTCAACGAACCCGCTTAACCCCCCTTTCCTCTTACCCTAACTTTTCCTGCACATGGCTCTTAAAAGGCAACATGACATGCTGGCGGCGTTCTCGATGGCCTCGATGACCGATGTCGTCTTTCTGCTGCTCATCTTCTTTATGGTGACCTCAACCTTTGTCTTCCCGACAGCTCTCGAGGTCAACCTGCCGCAAAGCAGCGAGCAAACAGCCATCAAGCCCTCGACACGCGTCTACATCGACCGCTCGACAAAGATATATGTTTCACTCTCGGGCGAAGAGCCTGTCGAGGTTTCGACTGACCAACTGCTGGCCATACTGCAGGCCAACAGTGACACCGACGGCTATATTGCGGTATATGCCGACGAAGAGGTGTCTTACGGACGGCTCATCGAGGTGCTCGACATGGGCGCACGAAACAATCTCAAGATGGTTCTCGCCACCAAACCGGCTCCCACATCGGCAATGCCCAAAACCGACTCAAACCAATGAAACGACCCCCACGCCATCAACTGACAGCTCTTGTTGTCTCGCTGTTGTTTCACGCCGCTATCGTCGTGATGCTCACCGTGTTGTGGCTCAAATACAACCCGGCCGACTCTTTCGAGCGTGTCTGGCCGCCGGTCGACTCGTCGGAGATTTTGCTTGGGGGTGAGTATGTGCTTATTGGCGACGAGCCGACGGCAGCCAACGAGCCTGCGGCAGCTCCCCGCGAGGAGGCTACCTCTCCTGAACCTGCCGAGCCTACGGCCTCGACCGAGGCGGTCACCGAGTCGCCGGCAAAGGTAAACCCATCGCCCGAAAAACCCTCAAAACCGGCTCCCGACCCTGCGGCCGAACGACGTGCCAAAGAGGATGAGAAGACACGGCAGCAAACTGCCTCACGAGTGTCGGGTGCTTTCTCCAACTCAAAAACAACACCCGGCAATCCTCAGGGAAACAGCGACAAAACAACAAACACCGAGGGCGCGCCGGGAGTCGATGTCGGAGGCCGAACGCTAGCAAGCTGGGTGAAAGCGCGTGGCAATGCCACCGGCACTATCACTATCGACGTGACCGTCAACCGCGAGGGCCGGGTGACAGCCGCTTCCTATAACCCGGGCCGCAGCAAGGGTGCCGTCGCCGCGAGCAACGATGCCCGGCAGAGCTGCATCAATGCCGCCCGACAATGCCGCTTCTCAAAAACGACCGATGGCCCCGAGACTCAACGCGGCACTATTTCTTTCAGCTTTAAATAACTGTAAATCATGGCTCTTATAAAATGTGACGAGTGTGGTCGCGAGATTTCCGACCGTTCAGCCTTCTGTCCCGGTTGCGGCTACCCGACCCATCTTAATAAATCGGTGACTTCCTCTGAGAACTCTGAGAACTCGGAGAAATCTGAGAAATCTGAGAAATCTGTGAACTCTGAGAACCCCAATCTGAGAAACAAAATCACGCTCTTCATCGCTGTCTTTGCGGTGCTTCTGTTTCTTGTCTTAGGCCTGTATCTCTATGAGGACCATCGCTCGAGTCATGCCGAAACGACTGAAGAGGCTGCTGCCGACACCTTAGATGCCGCCACGGTGCTCCCTCTTGAGGTTGACACTCTCGCTCAACCGGTCGACACCGTTGTACCTGTCGCCAAACCGGCAGTAAAAAAAGCGGTTGAGCCTGAAACTCCCGCCCCGGCGGTTGCCGACGAACCTGTCACTGCACCTCCGGTCGAGACTCCCGCTCCGGCTCCGGTGGAGACTCCGGCTGCAGAGCCGGCTGCTGCTCCCGCCGCCGAATAAATCCTTTTCTCAAATCGAAAGCACTGCAATCAAGGCTATCGAGCCGCTGCAGTGTCTTGTAATGCAGGTTGGCGCCAAACACGACCTTGCCGGGTCGATGCCGCGCTATGAGCTGCATTAGATCGCCATGAAACGGCGCCCCGACTATAAGGAAGTCGATCGGGGTACTGTCGGCGGGTGATACCTCCACCCGGTCATTCACAAACCCAAATGTGGTCGACATGGCCCTGAGTCTTTTAACGTTAGAATGAGGGTGAAACATCTCTATCGAGTCGATGCCGCGCCGGCCAAGATAATCCTCCAGGCGGCGTTGAAGCCGCAGCCTGACATTCTGCTTTCCCCCGGGCATGGCATCGGTAACCATCAGGCACTTGCCGTGGTCGACCAGCACCAGGGCATTGCCCGCCGGCGTTCCCACAATCATCCAGTCGCTCGCGGGAGTCGACGGCGTTGTGTAATGGTTTGCCATCGGTACCGAAAGAAACACCACGAGCGATGCAATAGCCGTTGTAAGGCGAAAACGCTGTCGACCTATCGCTATGAGCATCAGCAGTATAGCGACGCATGCTATACAAACAGCCGGCAACGACGGGTATAAATGGGTCACCACTGCAGCCGTCGAGTCGACCACCTTGACCGAGGTTTCAACAAGGACATGATGAAGAAAATCGCCCGCCTTCACGAGCCATCCGGCACAGAGATGCACCGACCACAACACCATGACGATGACCCCAATCACAAGAAACAACGGCAACACGATGAACGCCACAAGGTTGCTGACCAAAAACAGGGTCGGCATTATGTGGAAATGATAGGCCACAAGGGGAGCCGTCGCCACGGTTGCGGCAAGCGTGACGACAGGAAACTCTACAAAAAAGAGGCCTCGAGCTTTCGCGCCACATATAATTATGGAGATGACCGCCAGGAAAGAGAGTTGAAAACTGAGCGCATAGAGCGAGCCGGGGTCAAAGAGAAGGATGATCACAGCCGCTGCCGCCACTGAATTGAGCGGCGACGAGTTTCGCTCTATCATCTGTGCCGTCAAAAAGATTGAGGCCATGACAACCGCCCGCGTCACCGAGGGTGAAAATCCTGTTAAAAGTGCATACGCCCACAAAAAGATGATAATCAGCAGCCGGCGCAGGTTTATCTTTCCCGAGGCATGAACCGGGAAGAAAACAACCATAAGTATCAGCATGATGACTGTGACATGTGTACCGCTCAACGCTAAGATGTGGGCTATGCCGGCCTTTGAGAAATAGTCGCGTGTCGAGCTGTCGACAAAGCTGTCGTCGCCCACCAATGTCGCGGCTAAGAATCCCGCTGTCCCGCTGTCAAAGGGGCCGGTGACAATATCGTCGACAACCCGCGCTTTGAGACGACGGGCAAAATTGATTATGCCCGGAGCATCGCCAAGCAGCTGCAGGCTGTCGGCCCGCACGATGGCACAGCCCGATATACCCCTCTGTCTCAACAGTTTTCCATAATCAAGCTCGTCGGGCAAAAGATAATCGGCCGACCCGTCTTCAACCGCAGCTGTAAACCTCACCGTGCTGCCGGGCGTCAGCAGATAGCCGTGCCCGTCAAGCACCGACAACCTCAGTCGGCATCGGGGCGACCGGATTTCAACAATATAGTTATCTGCGTTATCGTGCTCCTCGGCCTCTACGATTGTTCCCTGAAATGTCCTGACATCTCCATAATGCAACTCACCTGGCACCGGCGTTGATGCCCGATGTCCTGTGGCGAGACCTGCAACCAAAGCCACGACCCAAAGAGACGGCCGGCCCCATCTGAAAATGAACAGCACGACAGCGACAGCGCCCAGCGCCAACAGGACCCACTGTGCCGACAACACCGATGAAAGCAGGATGCCTACCGCAAGCATCAGTGCAACAGGCATCAATGGCATAGACCGCCACGAGAGAACCGGGGGCCGGTAGCGCGACATCAGTCAATGGTGTGCATCACAACAAAAAAGCTGCTCACACCGATTATTATCCACAAGGCGATGGCAAGGAGAAGAGGCTTGACTCCAACCTCTTTGATTGTCTTAAGCGACAGGCTCGCTCCTATCAGGAAGAGGGTGAGCACCAATCCGCGCTTGGCCACGTAAACCAGCCCTGAGGTGAGCCACCCGGGCAGGTTGCAATAAGTGTTGGCCACCATCGCAAGTATAAACAGGAAGATAAACCAGGGAATTGAAATCTTGCTGCCTTTCTCGCGGAAAATCAACATTGTCACCAGAGCCAACGGGATAATCCACAGCGCGCGCGTCAGCTTGATGAGCGTTGCCATCTTCAAAGCCTCGGGGCCGTAGGCCTCGCCCGCTCCGACAACCGACGATGTGTCATGGATAGCGATTGCCGCCCAGGTGCCAAACTGTTGCTGTGACATGTCGGCAAAATGGCCGATAGGCGGGAAGATGAACAGCGCGATCGCGTTAAGGATGAAAATCACACCGAGCGAAACGGCCATCTCATGGTCGCCGGCTTTGAGAACCGGCCCTACCGCCGCTATCGCCGAGCCTCCACAAATGGCCGTTCCCGACGCTATCAGATAGCTCGTCTTGCGGTTGAGATGTATCCACCACCCTATCAGCACTCCAAAAACCATCACCCCGACAACCGACACGATGGTAAACATCATCCCCTCCGAGCCCGATTTCAGCGACTCGACAAGATTCATCCCAAAGCCGAGACCCACAACCGAGGCCTGCAACAGATATTTGGAGGTCTTTTTGTTAAACTTGGGATAGGGGCACTCAAAAAGGAGCGCATAGACAAGGCCGAGGAAAAGAGCGACGGCCGGTGTCACGGTATATCCGAGCCCGACACAATCAAACGGAAAAACGACAATCACTAAAAGTGCAATATAAATCCACTTTGACATCTATCTGAATTTTTTAGTTATGAGTTCCACATATTCCAAGCCCCGAATGCCTGCAACAAAAGCATCTCGATGCCGTTTTTGACACGCGCCCCCTGAGCCTCGGCCCGCTTGAGAAACAATGTTTTGTCAGGATTGTAGAGCACGTCATAGCAAAGATGTGACGGGGTCAACAGGTCGTAAGGGATGTCGGGACACTCGTCGACATGAGGATACATGCCAACCGGTGTCGTGTTGACAATCACGGTGTTGGCAGCCATCACCCCGGGGGTGAGGTCGGCGTAGGTTATCACCCCCTCGCGCGCGGTGCGCGACACAAAGGTGACGCCCAGTCCAAGCTTGCCCAACCCCTGGCCGACGGCTTTTGACGCGCCACCGGTGCCAAGTACAAGCGCGTGCCTGTCGGCATCGGTCAGCAACGGCTTGACCGAGTCGACAAAACCGATCACGTCGCTGTTATACCCCTTGAGCCTGACATCACCGTTGTCGGCACCGCGTGTTATCTTGATGACATTGACAGCGCCAATGCGGGCGGCATCTTCGTCAATCTCGGTCAGGTAGGGTATCACCTGCTGTTTGTAGGGTATGGTGACATTCAGCCCCACAAGATTCTGGTTCTCAGCCACCACCTCCATCAGGTCGCCAATGTCGGCAATCTCAAAATTATCATAACGCGCGTCGATTCCCTCGGCTTCAAATTTTTGGTTAAAATACTGTCGGGAAAAGGAATGGGAAAGAGGATAACCGATGATGCCAAACAGGCGGGCCGGGACGTGATTCATTATTCTATCTGTTAATCTGTTTGCTTGCAAAATTAGTCAAAACTTCCTTTCATGCAAACTGCTATTTGGAAAAGGTTGGCTTATGCTCATGCCCATACCCGTCGACCACAGCCACTGCAAACACCCAATCTCCCTGATTATCTGCTATGTGGGCCGGCAATTTAAATTCAGTCGTGTAGCTGATGCCAAGCAACCAACGCGCCGGGATATTTTTGCGCTCGAGACGACTAAGCCGGGTCTCACGCGGCATGGCGTAAACCGAATATTTCACTATCGAGCCCCGGCGGGCCGGCTCGACCCCACTCCAGCTGAGGCTTCCCCCGTCTGTCTCTATATCCTTGACCGGGCCATATTTGAGCTTGTATTTCCAATCGACAGCCGGCGACAAGGCTTTTTGGCTGTAAACCGTCTGTTTCAATTCATCGCCAAGGGCGCCCAAGAGTGGCTTGGCCGAAAAATAGCAAGAACCGGGTGCCTCATTGCGTGAGAAGCGACGGTTGAGCTCCACCTGACTTGCAACCTCTTGGCCGGTGAGCGCCTCACCCTTTTTTAGCGATGAAAGCGACTGGGAGGCATAGTGGTGACGCTCAAAACGGTGAGCGACATCGCTCCACCAGCGTGTCAGAGGCTCGTAGGGAGCCGTGGCGTGGGTCGTCGGCCAGTAAAGCTGAGGCGAGATAAAGTCAATCGACCCCTCGGCGAGCCATGCCAACGGGTCGCTGTAGATGGTTGCATACTGCCAGTCGGCGGCCTTTACCGGACAGGGAGTGACACCATGACGCGGCGCCGAGGTGTCGGCCTTTCCGGCAACTCCCGCCGGCCCGATGCCAAACCTCACCTCGGGCCGGGTCCGGGCTATCATCTCGGCGATCTCTGTAACAAGAAAGTTGATATTGTCGCGGCGCCAGTCGCCTATGCTCTGACCCTCGATTGCCATCTGGCTGTATAACCGATAGTCGTCGGCGGTCTCGTCCTCGGGGATGTTGTTGGGGTAAAAATAGTCGTCAAACAACATTCCGTCAATATCATAGTTCTCCACAATCTCGCGACAGACATTCAGTATGTGGCTGTGGCTGGCCGACAGGGCCGGGTTGAAGACCGTGTATTTATCATATTTCAACAACATGCCGTCGGTTTTAAACGCCCTGTCAAACGGGGTGTCATAGTCAGGACCGGCGCTCCAGCGAAAAGGATTGACCCACGCGTAACACTCCATGCCGCGCCGATGGCACCCCTCCACCACATAGGCGAGCGGGTCCCACCCCGGGTCAACACCTCGTGTCCCCGTCAGCGACGCCGACCACGGCTCATAGCTCGAGCGATACATCGCGTCGGCCAACGAGCGCACCTGAAAGCAAACCGTCGTAAGCCTCAACTCGGCAAAACGGTCAAGGTAGCGGTCAATCTCGGCCTGCTGTGCCTTTGTCACCTCTTTGCCCGTTCCCTGGGTCGATGGCCAATCAATATTATAAACTGTTGTGAACCAGACTCCTCTAAATTCACGCTTGGGCGACTGGGCAGATGAGACAGACCAAATCGCCAGCAGCATCATAAATGTCAGTACTATTTTTCTCATTTCACCGCAAGTTACAAATAATTCCTGACCCTTTAAGCCATTTCTGAAAAATTTCTCAAGATTTTTTATAGCTCTCGGCCCGGGGGAGGCCCTGCTCAACAATTTTTGGCAATATGACAGAAAATAAGTAAATTTGCAGTTGGAAAAACAAAACTCTGAAAATTATGCCTACAGCAAAAGAAATACGCGAGTCGTTCAAGGAATTTTTCAGCACCAAAGGTCACAAAATTGTTCCTTCGGCTCCCATGGTCATCAAAGATGACCCGACGTTGATGTTCACAAATGCCGGCATGAACCAGTTCAAGGACATCATTTTGGGTGTTGCCGCCGCTAAATATCCCCGTGTGGCCGACTCTCAGAAGTGTCTGCGCGTCAGCGGCAAGCACAACGACCTCGAGGAGGTCGGCATGGACACCTATCATCACACCATGTTTGAAATGCTTGGCAACTGGTCGTTTGGCGATTATTTCAAGCAGGAGGCCATCGATTGGGCTTGGGAATACCTCGTTGACGTGTTGAAACTCAACCCCGACCGTCTTTATGCCACCGTCTTTGAAGGCTCGGCCGACGAGGGCCTCGAGCGCGACAACGAGGCTGCCGCCATTTGGGAAAAACATCTCCCCGCGAGCCATATAATAAACGGAAACAAGCATGACAACTTTTGGGAAATGGGCGACACCGGTCCTTGCGGTCCCTGCTCGGAGATTCACATCGACCTGCGCTCCGACGCCGAGCGTGCCCAGGTCGACGGCGCTTCCCTTGTCAACCATGACCACCCTCAGGTGATAGAGATATGGAACCTTGTGTTCATGCAATATAACCGCAAGGCCGACGGCTCGCTCGAGCCGCTCCCAGCCAAGGTGATCGACACCGGCATGGGCTTTGAGCGCCTCTGCATGGCCCTCCAAGGCAAGACCTCAAACTATGACACCGACGTCTTCACCCCGCTAATCGACAAAATAGCCCTGCTCTCCGGCAAAAAATACGGCCAGGACCCCAAGGTCGATGTGGCAATGCGCGTCATAGCCGACCATGTCAGGACAATTTCGTTCTCAATCGCCGACTCACAGCTGCCCGGCAACGCTAAAGCCGGCTATGTCATCCGTCGCATCCTGCGCCGAGCCGTGCGCTACGCCTACACTTTCCTTGACCAGAAAGAGGCATTCATGTACCGGCTGGTCGACACCCTCATTGACTCGATGGGCGACGCCTACCCCGAGCTGCCCCGTCAGCGCGACCTGATCATGAAAGTCATTAAGGAGGAGGAAGACTCGTTCTTACGCACTCTCGACAACGGCATCAAGATGCTCGACGACACGATGGCGGCAACCCGCCGCCAGGGCAAAACAGAGATTTCAGGACGCGAGGCGTTCACCCTTTACGACACATACGGTTTCCCCCTCGATCTCACCGAGCTGATTCTCAAGGAGAACGGCATGACGCTTGACCACGAGGAGTTCAATCGACAGATGCAGGAACAGAAAGACCGCGCCAGAGCCGCTGCAGCCGTCGAGGCGGCCGACTGGGTCGTGCTACGCGAGGGCGAGCCCGAGTTTGTCGGCTATGACCAGACCGAGGTCGAGACCCCGATACTGCGCTATCGTCATGTGAAACAGAAGAAAAACGAGTTCTACCAGATAATACTCGCCAAAACTCCGTTCTATGCCGAGATGGGTGGACAGGTTGGCGACTCGGGTGTGCTGATCGATGGCGACGAGACCATCGAGGTCTTTGACACCAAGCGGGAAAATGGCGTTGCCGTTCAGCTCGTTAAGAAAATGCCCACCAATCCGGAGGCCACTTTCACCGCCCGTATCAACAAAGCCGACCGCTTGGCCACTTCGGCCAACCACTCGGCAACCCACCTGCTCCACCACGCCCTCCGCGAGGTGCTCGGCACCCATGTTGAGCAGAAAGGGTCATTTGTCAACCCACGCATGCTCCGCTTCGACTTCTCACACTTCCAAAAGGTCACCCCTCAGGAGCTGAGACAGGTCGAGATGATAGCCAATCGCGCCGTCCGCCGTGCCACCCCCCTTGTCGAGCACCGCTCAATTCCTATCAACGAGGCGCGAGACATGGGTGCCATGGCCCTGTTTGGTGAAAAATACGGTGATGAAGTGCGCGTGATTGCCTTCGACGACTCGATAGAGCTCTGTGGAGGCACCCATGTGGCAAACACCGGCAATATCGGCATGATCAAAATTGTGAGCGAAAGCAGCATCGCCGCCGGGATTCGACGCATCGAGGCCATCACCGGCGAGGCCGTCGAGGAGATGATCAACCATACAGCCGACGTCATGCACGAGCTGTCGGCAATGCTCAACAACGCCCCCGACATTGTTGCAGCCATGCGCCGCTCGGTTGAAGAAAACGCCACCCTCAAAAAGCAAGCCGAGCAATATCTTAACGAGAAGGTCAAAAACCTCTCCAAAGATGTCATCACAAATGCCCAGATTCACAATGACATCAAAATCGCGACAATGACCGGTATTCAGCTCCCCGAAATTGTTAAAAACGTCGCCTTTGAAGCTCGAAAACTGTCACCCGAAAATACCGTATTTATCGGCGCAACCATCGACATGACAGGCAAACCACTGCTCACCCTGGCTCTGACCGACGACCTCGTCAAAGCAGGTCTGAACGCGTCATCTATTGTTCGCCAAGCCGCCCGCAACATAAAAGGCAGCGGCGGCGGTCAGCCCGGATTCGCCCAGGCCGGCGGCAAAGACAAAGACGGCATTTCTGTCGCCTTCCAGAGCATGATCGACGCCATTAAGCAATCTTAAACTGAACCTTTTGGAGTAAGGTAGCGACAATTTTTTTGACAATCTATTGCATGTAAAAATAAAAATACATACCTTTGCAGCGCTTTAGAGCTTATGCTTTGAGCCATCAGGATTGTCTTATGGTGTAATGGTAGCACTAAGGTTTTTGGTTCCTTCAGTCCAAGTTCGAATCTTGGTAAGACAACCCATAAAGAGGCCGCGACATCACTGTCGCGGCCTCTGCTTTTTCCCCGGCTCCATTCAAAAATCCGGGTAAGATCTTTTCAGTCTGAACTGTTATTCAACAACTCAATGCCTCCTGCCGGTTCCCCTGCAAGTTGGGCATTTCCCTGAGCCTCCACATGCGCCACACTTGGCATTAATACCTGGAGCATGGTTGGGACTCTTTCCTGAACCGCCACAGATAGAGCAATTGGTCGTCCCTTTGCACACACCACACGCTTCAGATGATGACGATGGTTGAGTTGTCGGCATCCCGGGGTTGACCGGTTGACTCGGATTTGGGCGTGGAATTTCCCTCATTTGACCATTAGAGTCCTTTACCATATAAATAGTTCGGTTTGTCCTCTTTGTGTAAAGCGTGAAATAACATCCCGCCACCTGCTTAGGACTAAAGTTAGGATTAAAATAGCCCTGTATCCAATCACCGTTTGGACTATAAATCCTGCCGGAATACTCGGTTACTCTATCATATTCTAAATATGTAGTCCCCTCAAATCGACGCCCATCAGCGAGCTGAACGGTTGTTCCCGATCTAAAATGATTTTTAGGAGGTTGGTTCCATGATGACGCGTAAGGTAAGTTGGACTGAGCCACCGCCGGCAAGAAAATTGCCAAAATTGATAATAGTAGGACTAATCTTTTCATAATAGGAAATTTATAGACTTCAAATTTTACTGCAAAAATAATAAAAAAAGAGATATCCAACCCGGGAGTGCAAGAAAGTCCAAACCGCGACCGCCTTGTGAATGATAAAAACGGGTCAATGATGGGGAAGATAACAGAAACTGCCGCACGGGGGATGGCCCGGGCGGCAGTTTCTGTTGTTGTGCAGATAGTTGTGTGTTTTCTTTTAACCAATCATTTTTATCCTAATAAACCAATCATTATATAAACCAATCATTAT
>CAYMVS010000048.1:0-17711 GCA_964394205.1 uncultured Muribaculaceae bacterium
TTTTACAACATGTTATGAAAAGAGGGCGCATCAGAATTTTGATACGCCCTCTTAGGTCCTGGCAACCTCAATCAGGCAGCTGCGTAGCTGCTGAACTGTGCCTGCATAATCCATTCACTCAGGCTCCTGAAAAATGTATTGTTCATCATATTCTACCCCTGACTTTCTCAAAATACTCTGTATTTCATCAACCAAAGACACCCCTTTGTGATGCTCTCGCTGTTTAGCTATGTAATTGATCACACGATCTTTTTGAGATGAGGAATAAGAAAGACACGCATATCCACGCTGCCATGAAAACCGGCTCAGGCACAGACGGGACTCGTTGATGAATTTTGATGTGCTTGTTTTAATATCCTTTACAACGTCACATAAAGCATCCTTTCCATTGTAATAAAAGAAAATATGCACATGGTCGTCTGTTCCACCGATTTTTATCACCCGGTTTCCTCTCTTCTTGAGAATACCCGAGATATAACCATATATTAAATCCTGCTTTAAAGGTGAGATCATAGCTTCGCGATTTTTCACCGCAAAGACGAGATGGAGCAGGATATTTAAATATGTGTTGGCCATAAAGCAAAAATTTTATTCTGTTTACAAACGTTGGCGGCACAGTTCAGCAGCTACGCAGCTGCCTGGTTGTGTACCGGTTGCGACCTAAGGCTGCGCACAGCTAAAGCAGTGCTTGCCTTAGGCTATTGGTGTCACGCCGCTATGCGGCTTGGGCTCCTGACGGAGCTTGTGGAAGGACCGGCGGCCTGGCAGCACAGTCAACCCGGCAGCTCCGGCAGCCCCGCAGCAGCCTCTGCCCGGCAGCTCAGTCATCCCATCAGCTCAGTCATCCCATCAGCTCCGGCAGCCCCGCAGCAGCCTCTGCCCGGCAGCTCAGTCATCCCATCAGCACAGTCATCCCATCAGCTCCGGCAGCCCCGCAGCAGCCTCAGCCCGGCAGCTCCGTAAGGAGCCCAAGCCGCATCGCGGCGTAACGTTGTTAGCCTAAGGCAAGCACCGCTTTAGCTGTGCGCAGCCTTAGGTCCTGGCAACCTCAATCAGGCAGCTGCGTAGCTGCTGAACTGTGCCTGTATAATCCTTTCACTCAGGCTCCTGACCGCTATTACTGATATATCCGGGGGTCAATAGTCGCTGAAGAGGCGGGGCTTGATGACGATGCCGGCGCGTATGGTCGAGTGAAACTCCTTGTAGGCCAGCAGGCCCTCGCCATATCCGTTGTAATATTGAATGAAAAGATACTGGTTGTCTTTTGCAAAAAGACGGTAATTGAGCTCGACGACGGTGTTGTAGTTGAGCTTCCAGCCGCGGCGCTTGGTGAGGGTCACCGACAGACCCAGGCGCCGGTTGAATGTTGTCACCGACGTGCCAAACTGATAGATGCCGCAATAGTCGAGTATATCCTTGTTGTTCATGCCGTCGATGATCGGCAGCCAGACCTTGCCGTGAACGATAAACCGGGGGTCAATCATGATGTTGCCGGCCAGCGAGACCCGGTTCCACGAGCGGGAGGCGATACCGTCGCGGCCGTTTGACTCATGCTCGGCGATGAGCGACAACTTGCCGACATACCGGTTTTTGACAAACAGAGGTTTTGTCAGGCCTATGCCGGGGTTGAAGTTGAGGTCGGTCATCGGCATCGAGTTTTCAAGAACGTTCCAGAAACACTTCTGGGTGTAGAACAGATAGAGATAGGTGCCCCAGGGCAGACTGTTGCGCGTCAGGCGCTGGGCTATCGAGATCTGAAATTTTATGTTTGAATTTTCCTTTGTCGGTTTCTGCCCGACGGTAGTGCCGAAAATAAAATAATTGTCCTTGTAAAGGCCGAAATAGTGGCCGTCGTCATACATCTGCCTGACGCTGTCGGAGTCGATCTTGTCGTTTTTGATCTGGATAATCTGTGCCCTGACCACGGGGAAGCCCGCGACCAAAAGCATCACCAATGTCAACAATTTCTTAATCACGGGGTCAAAGTTAACATTTTTTGATGACAAGAGAAAATTTGATTTATTAGGTTTTATTCTGCTCGATTTTTTTGAAACATCAAAAAAATATGTATATTGCAAGCGAAAAGCATCAACTTGATGAGTGGGTATCTATTCAAACACAGCAGCCGTTGGCTGTCGATTCAAAATCGACAACGCTTATTGTGCATTATCTTATTGATTGAAAGCGGCATAATGGCATATTGTATTAATTCAAATTATTCAAATATGATATCAATTATTCTGCATGAAATCAGAGACATAAATATTGGCGGAGATGACGGAGCGTTTTGCATTTGGGACTGGCGCGACAAAAACCTGGGTGAAGAAACGGTAGATGAGGTGACAGTGTGGGGCGACTCGGTGGTGTCTCTATGGATGTCTCGATTTTAGAAATATGTTTGTATTATGAAATTGCTAAGTCGATGGAAAATATTTAAAAAATTAATTACGATTCAATCCATAATATTATTGATAACAGCTCTATTAATTGGTGTTATTAGCATTAGTGATCCATATTTTGGATTGGGAGGACCCATTCTTTTTTTAATGTGTTTTGTATACATTTATCCAATAGTTTTTGTCTCGATATTTTTCAATACAATATTATTTTCATTTTTAACAGTTAATTTCCGGACTCTAAAAATTATAAATTCTTTGAAAAGACATCACAAATTAATTTATAATATTATGATGATTGTTTACCTTTTTTTTATCAACAGTAATCATTACACATTATGTATGTGTTAATTATATATTAGCATTATGAGAAAAATTATAATCATTACCATTATTTTGTTAATTCAACAAAATTGTTTTTCAAAAAAAACTGAAAGGAGTCCCTATGACGGGTTTGTATCCGGTCATGTTTGCACTCCTGTTGATACCATTTTTTATGAAACTCTGATAAAATGTATCAATTCAAGGAGTATTCCAAACGATGAGATTAATGAAAAAGCAACTATTCCCCGGTATCAAATAAAATTGTTCAATGTGGATAACAGCGACTTCGATAAAAATGCTACCAAAGAATCGTGGGCTTACAGGTATCTGTCGGTCTCTCCAATTATCTTGGATTGTTATATTGATTGGGATGATCCAAAGGTATATTCCATAACATTTGAAAACACAGAGTTCATTTTTACAAAACTTCATGCTGATTTATTTCAAATTTCCGGTGAGAAAAAGAATGTTTACAGGACAAACATCACAAGCGGTACTGAAGAAATCTTATATGTACCTCGAGTAGCATATTTTGAACATAAAGATGGGAGTGTTATTCCAATAGACGAAGACAACACATATAACAAAGACATTAGGTTCATAGAGGAATGATTTGGAACCGCAAACCATCATGACACTCTGTGCAAGTCAGCACGTCTTGTCATAATTTTATCACAAGATGTCTGCAAAAATTGGTTTGATACATTAACAACCTGTAGGCATGAAACAATTCAAGCAGATCGCCGCCCGCACCCGCCACGCCTCCCTCCCCATCTTCCATCGCCCCGACCATATTGCCGAAAAATACTACCATCTCTCCCCCTACACCTACTGTGCCGGCGACCCCCTTAACTACATCGACCCCACCGGCTGCAAAGTAACACTTTATTTTACAAAACTCCCCATTAACTGTCCCGGGCCAAGGGATGCTGTTTCTGTTGTTGGCACACATTCTTTTCTCCACATAAAAAATGATAAAGTTGATATGGTGGTAGCATACAGATCCGAAACCGACAAAGCAACAAGTGGGAAACTCGTTAGACAAACGTACAAGCAGGATCGTCAAGTGGTAAAATCTTCATACGGAGCAATTAGGTCTCAAGTGCTCAAAAAGGAGTATGAAATTATGCTACCGGATGGGATGACTGAATCAGAATTCGATAATAAGGTAATAGGGCGGTAAAATAAAATTAGCCAATTTTGATTGATTTGGGGGCAGAAAGGGGTGATAATTGATTTTTTTGTTAATTTTGCAGATTATAGTGAATAAAAAGACTAAAATCTGATGAATATACTTGAACTGAGCGAACAGGAAATAGTGCGCCGCGGCAGTCTTGACGAGCTGCGTCGCCGCGGGGTCGACCCCTACCCCGCCGCTGAATTTCCGGTGACAGCCCACACCGATGAGATTAAGGAAAAGTTTGACGACAAAGCCGCCGAGCCGTGGGAGGTATCGATAGCGGGCCGTGTGATGAGCCGCCGCATTATGGGCAAGGCCTCGTTTATGGAGCTGCAAGACTCTCACGGGCGCGTGCAGGTCTACATCTCGCGCGACGACCTGTGTCCCGGCGAGGACAAGGATCTCTACAACGTGGTTTTTAAAAAGTTGCTTGACATAGGCGACTTTGTTGGCATCACCGGCCGCGTGTTCAGAACCCAGATGGGCGAGATCACCGTTCATGCCGACTCGCTGACACTGCTCAGCAAATCGCTGCGCCCGCTCCCCATCGTCAAGGTGAAAGACGGGGTGACCTACGATGCCTTTGACGACCCCGAGCTGCGCTACCGCCGCCGCTATGTCGACCTGGTGGTCAACGACGGTGTCAAGGATATATTCATCAAGCGCACCAAGGTGTTCAACGCCATGCGCGACTATTTCAACGAGCACGGCTACATGGAGGTCGACACCCCGGTGCTCCAGTCGATACCCGGCGGAGCCGCCGCCCGCCCCTTCATCACCCACCACAACGCGCTCGACATCCCTCTCTATCTGCGCATCGCCAACGAGCTCTACCTCAAGCGGTTGATTGTCGGCGGTTTTGAGGGCGTGTATGAGTTTTCGCGCAACTTCCGAAACGAGGGCATGGACCGCACCCACAACCCCGAGTTTACCTGCATGGAGATATATGTGGCCTATAAGGACTACAACTGGATGATGACCTTCACCGAGCGGATGCTCGAGCGCATAGCCCTCGAGGTCAACGGCACCACCGATGTCAAGGTTGGCGACAATACAATCTCGCTGAAGGCGCCCTTCCGCCGGGTGACCATGATCGACGCCATCAAGGAACACACCGGCATCGACATCACCGGCATGGACGAGGAGCAGCTGCGCCAGACGGCCCTGAGCCTGGGCATCGAGGTAGACCCCTCGATGGGCAAAGGAAAACTGATCGACGAGATTTTTGGCGAGAAATGTGAGGGTAACTACATCCAGCCCACATTTATCATCGACTACCCCATCGAGATGTCACCGCTCACCAAGCGTCACCGCCACAACCCCGAGCTGACCGAGCGCTTTGAGCTTATGGTCAACGGCAAGGAGCTGGCCAACGCCTACAGCGAGCTCAACGACCCGATCGACCAGTATCAGCGCTTTGTCGACCAGATGAAGCTCGCCGCCAAAGGCGACGACGAGGCGATGATAATCGACAAAGACTTTATACGCGCCCTCGAGTATGGCATGCCCCCCACCTCGGGCATGGGCATCGGCATGGACCGCCTGGTGATGCTCATCACAGGCCAGACCACCATCCAGGAGGTGTTGCTGTTCCCCCAGATGCGCCCCGAGAAGAGTGTCAGGCGCGACAGCGAGGAGGCTTTTGAGGCCGTCGGGGTGCCCGCCGCGTGGGTCGCTCCCCTCTACAAGGCCGGCGTCAACACCGTCGAGGCCCTCGCCGGCGTCGACAAGCCCGGCAAACTGTTTCAAGATCTGTGCGGGCTCAACAAAAAGTATAAACTGGAGCTGACCAATCCCGGTCAGGATCAAATAAACGCCTGGATCGAGGCGGCCAAAGCAAAATCGGTATGATTTTCCCCGGAACAATAGCGGTGATGGGTGGCGGCAGCTGGGCGACAGCGCTCGCCAAGCTGCTGCTGCAGAACTGTGAGACCATATCCTGGTATATGCGTCGCGACGACCGTATTGAAGACTTCAAGCGGCTGCGGCACAACCCGGCCTACCTGAGCGACGTGATGTTTGACATCGAGCGCATCGACTTTTCAAGCGACATCAACGCCGTTTGTGAGCGCGCCGACACCCTCCTGTTGGTGATGCCCTCCCCCTATTTCATCAGTCATGTCGACAAAATCAATGTCGACATCTCCGACAAGTATGTCGTCTCGGCGGTCAAGGGAATAGTGCCGGGCGACAACATGATCATCTCCGACTACATGATGAAACGTTTTGGCATCAAGCGCGACCGCAGCCTGGTGGTGTCGGGCCCGTGTCACGCCGAGGAGATCGCCTTGGGGCGCATGAGCTACCTGACGGTGGGGTGTCACGACATCGACAACGCGGCGCTGTTCAGCAACTGCCTGGCCGGAAAGATGCTCAAGACCATCACCTCGAGCGATGTCGACGGCATCGAGTATGCCGCGGTGCTCAAGAATGTCTATGCCATCGCCGGCGGCATCGTGCACGGCCTCAAGCTTGGCGACAACTTCCTGGCCATGCTGGTGTCAAACGCCATCCGCGAGATGGAGCGCTTTGTCGACACGGTCAATCCCCGTCCGCGGCAGATTTGTGACTCGGTCTACCTTGGCGACCTGCTCGTGACAGCCTATTCACGCTATTCACGCAACCACAACTTTGGCTCGATGATTGGCCGCGGCTATTCGGTCAAGGCAACCCGCATGGAGATGGAGCAGACCGCCGAGGGCTATTACGGCACCAAGTGTATCCACGAGATCAACCGCCGCTGGGGCGTCAAGATGCCCATACTCGACGGCGTCTACGACATCCTTTACCGCAACATCAAGCCCGAGCGAGCCATGCGCGCCATGGCCGAGAGCTTCATCTGACGATAATGACACTTAAAATAAAACCATTTAAAACATAATCAAATGAAAACAATTCAGCTCAACATCGACAACGTTTTGCAGAGCGTGTCGCTTCAGTCAATCAAAGACCTCGACGGGGTTGCCGCCGGCGCCCTCGAGAAGGTTGAAAAAGGCACCGGTGCCGGCAACGACTTCCTTGGCTGGGTCAACCTCCCCTCGACCATGACCGCCGCCGAGCTCGACGACATCAAAGCCACGGCCGACGCCCTGCGTCGCGACTGTGAGGTTGTTGTGGCAATCGGCATCGGCGGCAGCTACCTCGGCGCAAAGGCCGTCATCGAGGCGCTCGGCGACACGTTTGAGGCAGCCCGACCCGCGGCTTTGGGCAACCCCAAAGTGGTTTTTGCAGGCCAGAACATTGGCGAAGACTACCTCTTTGAGCTTCAGAAATATCTCGAGGACAAGACATTCGGCATCATTGTGATCTCAAAGTCGGGCACCACCACCGAGCCCGCCATCGCTTTCCGCCTGCTCAAGGCACAGCTCGAGCGTCAGCTCGGTCTCGACCAGGCCCGCCGCCGCATCGTCGCCATCACCGACGCCCGTCGCGGCGCCCTGCGTCAGCTCGCCACCGAGGAGGGGTACAAGACATTTGTAATCGCCGACAATGTTGGCGGCCGCTTCTCGGTGCTCACCCCCGTCGGCCTGCTCCCCATCGCCGTTGCCGGCCATGACATCCACGCCCTTGTCGCCGGCGCCGCCGAGATGGAAAAGGCCACCGCCGCCCCCGTCGCCGACAACAATATCGCCATGCTCTATGCCATGACCCGCAACGCTCTCTACCGCGACGGCAAAAAGATTGAAATCCTCGTCAACTACAACCCCAAGCTCCACTATGTCGCCGAGTGGTGGAAACAGCTCTATGGCGAGAGCGAGGGCAAGGACCACAAAGGCATCTTCCCGGCATCGGTCGACAACTCGACCGACCTCCACTCGATGGGTCAATGGATCCAGGACGGCGAGCGCATCATCTTTGAGACCGTCATCACCGTTGCCGAGCAGCAGCACGAGGTCATCATACCGACCGACGAGGCCAACCTCGACGGCCTCAACTACATCGCCGGCCGCCGCGTCGACCAGGTCAACAAGATGGCCGAGCTCGGAACCCGCCTGGCCCACGTTGACGGCGGTGTGCCCAACCTGTTGATCACTCTCCCGGCCATCACCGAGCAATATCTCGGCCAGATGATCTACTTCTTTGAGAAAGCCTGTGGCATAAGCGGCTACATCCTCGACGTCAATCCGTTCAACCAACCCGGCGTTGAAGACTATAAGCGCAACATGTTTGCCCTCCTGGCCAAACCCGGCTATGAGAAAGAGACCGAGGCCATCAAGGCACGTCTCGCCAAGTAAGCACAAACAGTCATTGATAAATTAAGAGGGTGAGTCAACACGATTTAACCGTTTGCCCCACCCTCTTGTATTTTAGTTAAAGCCAATTAAAATTTCACAAAATGGGAAATATTATAAATAAAATAAGATTAACATCTTGCTTGGCACTTGTCACGCTGATTACGGCTTGTAGCAGCTTCAACTCGGGTGATAATGAAAATTTCTATGATAAAGTAGAAATGATGCCCGTGTGTACCTCGGTAGATGGTAAATGGAGTATGCTTGACAGAAAAGGCGACATAGTCTATAACTCTCAGTTCCAAAGCGAACCTACCGCCGTGATAGGGGGCGTATATGGCGTTCGGGATGCAAATGGGATAACGCTCTATTCTGCCGCCGATGTGACTCCCAAACCTATTGAGGGTTGCAGCAATCTTGTATGCGCCGGTGTTTGTAATGATGGGTTGATACCAATTGTAAAACCCGGACAACGCATTAGTGTGGTTGACTCGAAGGGGAAAAAACAATTTGAATTGTCTCCGGTTGATGGAAAAGAAATTGTACAGTCACAAGTGCATTTTCATGATGGAATGCTTGTGATATGTGATCAAGACGGAAAATATGGATATGTAGATGCAAAAGGCAACCCCGTTATTAAGCCCAAATATCTGAGTGCCTATGCCTATTCAAACGGTAAAGCATTGGTGAAAGTATTGGACGAAACAACAAACATAGCCCACTGGGAAATCATAGACAAATCGGGAAACACGATTACAAAACTTGAAGACACAGACGAGCCTATTGTAAACTTTGCTTATTATTATGGCAGACTGTTGTTTAAACAAAAAGGGAAAGATATAAGTGATCGCGATATGTTCTTCCTCAATACCAAAGGCGACAAAAGCGAAATACCCGACATCGTGTATATCACTAACTGGAACAATCTGGGATATACCTATATTGACTCAAAGAATAAAGTTGGTGTGAAAAACTTCTCTTACGACGAGATAATAGCGCCCCAATATAAAGGCATAGTAGCATTGCATGATAAAAAAGGATTTGTGGCCCAAACTTTTGTCGGTTCATTCATTTTGCTTGACAATAAAGGTAATGAGAAAAAAACCTTAACTGACTGTAGCGAAGTCTATGTAATTAATAATGATTTCATATTTGTTCTGAATCAGAAAAAAGACAAGCTTTATCTTGTAGACTCAGACATCAATGCCAAAGGCAAACAGGAATTTTACGTTTTTGGAACCAAGATGTCTCAGTCTGAAGAAATCATGAGCGACTATAAATAATCTCTTGAGAGACTGACACAACCGTGCAAAGTGAGGCCCGGAACATCGGTTCCGGGCCTCACTCCACGTTTCAACTATTTATTTATGAGAGCCTCAGTATCCAGTATCACTACTCGATAAAAAGGACGAGGGATGTAAAAAAATGCTTGTCTCTATCATTTTTTACTTGACTGCTTTACTTATCACGTTATGCCATATTTCCTTTTCAAATTACACTATTAAAACAATCAAACCTCAATAAGTGTCGGCTCTCAAAAGCTAAAAGAGATTAAAAAAGGTAAACACAGTGATAATTTTAAGTTAAAATGACGGCCTTTTAAGACACAAAAGTGTATCTTTGTGTCGATTATATCATAAAACCTCACATCACCATGAACCATATCACCAAGCCGGCGGCGATCGTCGTCACTGCCCTTGCTATGAGTGTCGCCACCGCCATGGCCGGCGACGGGCCGTCAATCAAAGTTGTGACCGGCGCCGGTCACACAGTCACCGTCGAGGCTGTCACCGACAACATCATCCATGTCACCAACGAGGGTCCGGGCGAGAAGAGTGTCGCCACCGGCGCCACAATCCCGACCGTCGGAGGCGTGACGGCCCAGACCAACCGCCATCTCAACACCTACACACTGACCACCGCCGGCGGCATCGTGGCCGTGGTCGATGCACCGACCGGGGCTGTGACAATCACCGCCGGGCCAAACCGCGGGGTGACCGACTCGGGCGAGCGCCCCCTGAGCGACGGGAAACGCAAGATCGAGCTCACCGCGATTGGCCGCTGCTCGTTCTACGGCGCCGGCGAGAGGGGCTACTCGTTCAACCTTGCCGGCGACACCCTGGTGATGTACAACAAGCAGAACTATGGCTACACCGCCGGCGAGCAGCGCATCAAGCAGATGAACATCACCATGCCGCTGGTGGTGTCGTCAAACGGCTACTCGATACTTTTTGACGACTGTGCCGCCGCCGAGATGATTATGGGCGACCCGATCCAATATATCACCGAGAGCCGCGCCCCGGTGAGCTATTATTTTATCGACGGCGCCGGCACCCTGGCCGGAGCGGTCGAGGCCACGACATCGCTCACCGGCCGTCAGGACCTGCCTCCACTATGGTCGCTGGGCTATATCACGTCAAAATATGGCTACCACACCGAGGCCGAGACACGCGGGGTGGTCGACACCCTCAAGCGCCGGGGCTACCCCCTCGACGGCATTGTGCTCGACCTGTACTGGTATGGCAAGGAGCAGGATATGGGGCGCCTGGAGTGGGACCCCGAGCAGTGGCCCAACCACCGGGGCATGCTTGCCGACCTGAAAGACCGGGGGGTGGAGACCGTCATCATCTCCCAGCCCTACGTTCTCAAAAACGGGCGGGGTCTCGACAACTACAACAGCCTCTCGGCCCAGGGGCTGCTGCTCAAAGACTCGGCCGACAACGTGCTGCCGGTCACCATCTGGGTTGGTCAGGGGGGAATGTTTGACGTGTCAAACCCCGCCACCCGCCGGTGGCTCAAAGACCGCTACCGCCTGCTGACCGATCAAGGTGTCGGCGGCTGGTGGGGAGACCTGGGCGAGCCCGAGGTACACCCCGAGGGGGGTGTGCACGCCAACGGGTTGTCTACGCGCGAGTATCACAACCGGTATGGCAACGACTGGAGCGCGATCATCGACGAGCTCTTCACCGAGGTCTATCCCGACCGGCGCCTGATGACCCTCATGCGCGGAGGCACCACCGGCCTTCAGCGCCACAACGTGTTTCCGTGGTCAACCGACGTGTCGCGCTCGTGGGGTGGCCTGCAGCCCCAGGTCACCATCATGCTCGGCTCGGGAATGAGCGGGCTCGGGTATATGAGCCACGATGTTGGCGGCTTTGCCGTCGACCCCGACAAGCCCTACGACCCCGAGCTTTACATGCGCTGGCTGCAGCTGGGCACATTCTCGCCCGTACTCCGAACCCACGCTCAGCAGTTTGCCGAGCCCTACAACTATCCCGCCATTGAGAAGACGCTGCTCGGCTACATCAAGGAGCGCTATCGCTGGCTCCCCTACAACTACTCGCTGGCATGGCAGAACGCCACCAAAGGGGAGCCCCTGGTCCGACCGCTCAACTATCGCTCGGGCACGGCAAAATATGACGACATAAGCGACGAGTATCTATGGGGCGACAACCTGCTTGTGGCCCCGGTGCTCACCCAGGGTGCCCGCGAGCGCCGGGTGGTGCTCCCCGAGGGCTCGATGTGGTTTGACCTCAACAACATCGCGGCCGCCCCGCTGGCCGGCGGCGACACGATTGTGGCCCCGGCTCCCCTCGAGGTGATACCCCTCTATGCCCGCGCCGGGTCGTTCATACCCACCGCCGACTACACGATGGACAACACCGCCGGCTATCTCAACGACCGCTACACCATCAACTTCTATCCCGTCGAGGGGGTTACCGACACCTTCGAGCTCTTTGAAGACGACCACAAATCGACCGCCTCGCTGCAACCGGGCGGCCATGCCGTCATCTCGATGAGCGGAAGCCGTGTCGACGGAAAGACAGCAGTCAGGATGCTCCTGACCGGCTCCTATCCCGGCATGAAAGACACCCGCCAGGTGACTCTCAAAGTCTACAACACAACCGCCGCGCCCTCCCTTGTGAGTGTCGACGGCAAAAAGCTCGCCCGCAAGGACTGGACCTTTGATGCCGCCACCAATTGCCTGATCGTCAAGCTGAAATGGCGTGTGGCTAAACAACTGAGTGTCGAGATTCAGTGATGGCCGACCATATCAACCTGGGCCGATGGGGCGAGAAGCTGGCCCGCGAGTATCTGTTACGCCAGGGCTATGCCATAGGTGGCGAGAACACGCGCATAGGCAATTATGAAATTGATTTTGTGGCCTTTAAGGGCGACCGCATAATCTTTGTCGAGGTCAAGACACGCTCGACGCCCCTTGTCGACCCTGTTGATGCCGTCACCCCGGCCAAGATGAAACGTCTGGCCCGCGCTGTCGACAGCTATATACGCTCGCGCGGCATCGTCCACGACCCGCAGATCGATGTCATCGCCATCATCGGCACCCCCGGGATGAACCCCGCCGATGTCGTCATCGAGCACTATCCCGACGCGTTCCTGCCCCCGATGGGTTGATCAGACCCCTATGTAATACAGGCACCGGCGGGCGCGGGTTGAGGCGGTGTAAAGCCACCTGTAGAAGTCGAGACCCATAGCCTCGGGCGGGATGTAATCCATGTCGACATAGACGTCACTCCACTGTCCGCCCTGGGCCTTGTGGCAGGTGATGGCATAGCCATATTTGACCTGCAGGGCGTTGATATAGGGGTCGGAACGCAACGCGCGGTGAAACGCGCTCTCCGACGTGGCGTGGCGCATAGCGCTATCGGGGTCGGCGCTACGGGCCTCGACAAGGCTCGCCATAGCCTCGACAGTCATTGCCGGATAGTCGGTGGTCAGAGGGTCAAGGATGATTTTACATTCCAAAGAGACGTCACGGTCGGGGAAGATGAGACCGACATCGGCAAAATGGAAACCATAGCGGCTCTCGGTGCCGATGATGCGGTCGACAACAGCAATGTCGCCGTTGGCGATAAAGTCAAGCCCCTTTACCTTAGAGCTCCAATGATAGTTGTTTTTGGCAACAAGCAGGCGGTCGCCCCAAACCAGCTCCTCGCTGAAGTCGAGTATCGACTGGCGTATGGCCATGTTGAAAGCGGTGGCGCGGCGGTTGGAGCGGGTTATGAGTATGGTGTCGGCCAGACCCACGTCGCTGTAAGATGACTGGAGGGTGTCGGGGAGGTCTTCGGCCGTCACGGCCCTGACATCGCCCCGTGAGTCGCCGACAAACAGTTTTGGCTCGGGGAGCGGGTCGACGAGCATCGCCCGGCGCAACCATGTGGCCTGGCGCAAAATGCCCGAGTCGAGCCGCTGACGGGCCACGTCGGTCATCACCGCGCGCGATACCCGCAGCCCCATGCTCCTGAGCCGGTCGACATCCATGGCCGGCGACCGGTCGAGCCCCACCGGGGGGAGCTGGGCGGTGTCGCCCATGAGTATGAGCTTGCAATCGTCGGCAGTAAAGCAGAATGTCATCAGGTCGTCGAGCAGCGAGGTGCAGCCCGAGCCCCGGTCGTCGCCAATCATTGACGCCTCGTCGACAATAAAGATGGTGCCCGGAGTGTGATTGGGGCTGAGCGACATGCTCCCCGTCACGGGGTCGACATGATAGATGCGTCGATGGATCGTGTAGGCCGGGCGCCCGGCCATGGCGCTGAACACCTTGGCGGCGCGCCCCGTGGGCGCCATCAGCACCACCGGCACCTTGATGACCCCCAACACACCGACCAAAGCGCCGATAATCGAGGTCTTGCCCGTGCCGGCATATCCGTTGAGCATAAACACCGACTCGCCGGGCACCGCCAACGAGCAAAACCGAGCCAAAGCCTTGGCGACCAAGGCCTGACGCTCGGTTGGTGTGTAAGGCAGACGGCTAAAAAACAGCGACGTGAACTGCTCTGAATCCATATCGGGAGTCCTCTCCCGGGCCACGGCCTCTGGCGTGGCCCGGGGAGGGGAGGGGGAGGTTACACGGTGAGAATCTCTTTCTCTTTGGCGGCAAAGAGCTCGTCGATTTTCTTGAGATACTTGTCGTGGAGTTTCTGGACAGATGTCTCGGCATCTTTCTCCACATCTTCCGACAAGCCCTGCTTGATAGCCTTCTTAAGGCCGTCGATAGCCTCGCGGCGCGCGTTGCGAACCGACACTTTGGCGTTTTCGGCCTCGCCCTTTGACTGCTTGACCAGGGCGACACGGCGCTCCTGGGTCAACGGGGGGATAGAGATGCGTATCACCTCGCCGTTGTTCTCGGGCATGATGCCCAAGTCGCTGTTGATGATGGCTTTTTCAATCTCCTTAAACATCGACTTCTCCCAGGGGGTGATGACGATGGTGCGCGCGTCGGGCACCGAGACATTGGCTACATTTGATATGGGGGAGGCGCTGCCATAGTAGTCAACGCGTATTCCGTCAAGTATTTTGGGGTTGGCCTTGCCGGCACGTATGTGGGCCAGGGTCTCGTCAAGATAAGCCACGGCCATCTCCATTTTCTCCTCGGCGGGGAGCAGATAGTCATTTACTTCCATAGTAGTGGTGGTGTTTTTATTTTTTTGGTATTTATATTTGTCGCGCTGAGGGGGGAGGGGTTAATAAACGAGGGTGCCAATTTTCTCGCCCGAGATGACCTTGAGCAGGTTGCCGGGGGTGTCCATGTCAAAGACGATGATTGGCAGATGGTTCTCCTTACACAGGGCGGTGGCGGTAAGGTCCATCACGCGCAGGCCGCGGTTGTAGACCTCATCGTAGGTTATCGAATCAAACTTGACCGCCTTGGGGTCTTTCTCGGGGTCGGCGGTGTAGATGCCGTCGACGCGGGTTCCCTTGAGCATGACGTCGGCCTTGATCTCTATGCCGCGCAGGGCGCTGCCGGTGTCGGTGGTGAAGAAGGGGTTGCCGGTGCCGCCGGCGATGATGGCGACCACGCCGCGGTTGAGGGCCTCGATGGCCGAGCGGTTGCTGTAATAGTCGCCTATGGGATACATGTTGAGAGCGGTGAACACCTTGGCGGGCTGCCCGATGGCCTCGAGGGCGCTCGACAGAGCCAGCGAGTTGATGACAGTGGCGAGCATACCCATCTGGTCACCCTTGACGCGGTCAAAACCCTTTGACGCGCCCTGAAGACCGCGGAAGATGTTGCCCCCGCCTATGACGATGCCAACCTGCACGCCAAGCGTCACTATCTGTTTTATCTGGTCGGCATATTGACTCAGACGCTTGGTGTCGATGCCATAACCCTGTGAGCCCATCAGCGACTCACCGCTTAACTTGAGAAGCACCCGATGATATTTTGGATTCATTGCCATCTGTTGTGATTGATTTTTGATATTTTTCACAAAAATAGCCAATGAATGTCTAATATTCAAAAAATATCGCCGGTTTTTGACTGCCGATTTATTTTTTTATGGTAAATTTGTGGCGTGTCCTTCAGTTAAACCCTCACAGGCAAAACCGGCGATTATGTGGCTTAAACACCCCTCGGCGCGCCTGTGACCCATAAAACATATCTGCTCTTGTTAAAATTTTTCAAGGGGCTCAGACCCGCCCGACAGAAACCGCTTGAATTGCCCATAGGCCATTATGACTATGACAGCCGCCGCGCCTTGCCCGACGATATAGGCAGCGACGGGCTGCTCGACTATGAATTCAAAAACAACATGGCCAACTCGCTCGCCAAGAGTTATCTTGAGTGGGGCGACCCGATGGTTGGCGAGCTGCTCGCCAGGCTCATAGACATCAAGATGTGCTCGATGATAGCCTACCGCATGGCCGTGGCGCTGTTTGAGGTGGGCGGAGCCTCGTTACTGGAAAACCGTCCCGAGATAGAGGATCTGTTCAATCTCGTGCTCAGCGTCACCGGCGGCCGCAACGTGGTCGACAGCAGCTTTGAGGCATCTTTCATCCTTCCGGTCAAATACCGCGGGTATGGCCATCCCATCAACTCTCGCGACGACCTGGGGCACATCTTTCAAGTAAACATCAGCTGCTTCCCGCCCGACTCGCGACTGATCGGAATAAAAAGCAGCAGCGAGCCGGTGTTGAATATCCTCAAGGGGATGCGCCACGTTGAAGACTACAAGATCTGGTCGCTGTTTGAACTCGACCCGACGCTTTCCGACGACCTCACGGCTCTCTTCTCGATCGAGACAATGGGCGACAACCGTATGATCGAGATTTGCCATTTCACCGGCAACGATGTTGACTCGCCGATAATCTACCGATTTTCAAGAAACGTTTAATCGACTCAACCCCGACGGGTTGCAGAACATAATCACATCAACGTGAAACATAAATATGATTTTTTGGTAATAGGCTCGGGTATTGCCGGCATGAGCTTTGCGCTCAAGGTGGCGCCCTACGGCCGTGTCGCCTTGATTTGCAAGACGACCCTCGACGAGGCCAACACCGCCCTTGCCCAGGGAGGAGTGGCCTCGGTGACCAACCTCGAGGTTGACAATTTTGACAAGCATATACAGGACACCATGATAGCCGGCGACTACCTGAGCGACCGCGAGGCGGTCAACAAAGTGGTCACCGAGGCCCCCGGCCAGATCAAGGCCTTGATTGACTGGGGTGTGAACTTTGATAAAAATGACCGGGGCGACTTTGACCTGCACCGCGAGGGGGGACACAGCGAGTTCCGGATACTCCATCACGCCGACAACACCGGCTTTGAAATCCAGCAGAGCCTGATAAAAGCGGTGAGAAAATGTGAGAACATCGACATTTTTGAGCACCATTTCGCCATCGAGATCATCACCCAGCACCACCTTGGCAAGGTTGTCACCCGCCGCACCCCCGACATCACCTGCTATGGAGCCTACGTGCTCACCCCCCGGGGGAGTGTCGATACCTTCCTGGCAAAGGTCACCCTGATGGCCACCGGTGGCTGTGGCGCCGTCTACACCACCACCACCAACCCGTTGGTGGCCACCGGCGACGGCATCGCGATGGTCTACCGAGCAAAGGGAACGGTAAAAGACATGGAGTTTATCCAGTTTCACCCCACGGCGCTCTTTCATCCGGGCGACCGGCCCTCGTTTCTCATCACCGAGGCCATGCGCGGCTATGGCGCGGTGTTGCGCAACCTAAAGGGGGAGGAGTTCATGCACAAATATGACCCCCGCCTGTCACTGGCTCCCCGCGACATCGTGGCGCGCGCCATCGACAGCGAGATGAAACTCAACGGCGACGACCACGTCTATCTCGACGTCACCCACAAAGACCCCGAGGAGACCCGTCATCATTTCCCCAACATCTATGCCAAATGCCTCTCGCTCGGTATCGACATCACCAAAGACTACATCCCGGTGGCCCCGGCGGCCCACTATCTGTGTGGCGGCATCAAGGTCGACACCAACGGCGAGTCGTCAATCAAGTGCCTCTATGCCGTTGGCGAGTGTTCATGCACCGGCCTTCACGGCGGCAACCGTCTGGCCTCCAACTCGTTGATTGAGGCGGTCGTCTATGCCGCCGCGGCCTCGGCCCATGCCATCGAGCAGATCAGGCATGTCGACTACCGCGACGACGTGCCGGCGTGGAACGATGAGGGAACGAGCCACCCCGAGGAGATGGTGCTCATCACACAAAGCATCAAGGAGGTGGGGCAGATTATGGCCACCTACGTCGGCATCGTGCGCTCCAACCTGCGCCTCGACCGCGCCTGGAACCGTCTCGACATCC
>CAYMVS010000049.1:0-17147 GCA_964394205.1 uncultured Muribaculaceae bacterium
TGTCATTGGATTAATATTACCCCTACCATCTACATTACGTTTTAGAGGAAAGTTAATCAAATTTTTTATTCTCCAAAATTATAACGTCTGTTATGTTGAAATGTTTTAATGTGGAATCACTTTTTGCCCCAAAAGTCGCCCGTTATCAGAGAATATATTGTGCTTAAATGCTTCGTATGCGGGATTTTCTCTTTCAGGATGTAAAAGATGTATAGTTATCGGATATGCTATGAGGTCAGCAATCTGCAACCCTATGATATTATCTTTCTTTGCCTTAAAATTGAATTTACTTATTCGACTACGAAACCTATCAACTTTAACCCATTTTGTTCCATTATTTCTCAGCCCATTGTAATAGTTCAGAAGTTTTTTATCCTCTTTTTTGCCACGTTCTTCTACGGTAACCGTAATATGTGGATTAGGAGCATCATTATTATCTACGCTAAAAATACTCCGTTCCAAGAGATATGCCAATGATAAGCCATAAACATCACTTTCCTCTCCACGAACACAAAACTTATTTAACTGCTCTTTCAGAATTGTGCAACTGACAATCACATATACATCATGCTGTTGTAATATGTCAGTTATGCCTTGTAGGAATGTTCGCCTTAATTCTGCATCTCGAAGTACCTTAAAATCATCTTTCCATTTACGCAAGTCCACTGAATGTATTACAACTTTTTTATTACCAAAAATTTGCATTTTTAAGTTATTAAATGCAGAATTTAAGGCATTAAGGTTCTTTTCTGGAACGAGTATGCCACACAATGTGAATATCGGGAAATTAGGGTCATAATGTTCTAAATTTTGGTCTCCACATTCATCTATATAGAGATAATATTTTGTTTTATCTTCTCTTCCTATTTCTTCCATTCTGTCTGCAAAAATACAAAAAACTTTTTGACATGGCAAAGCCCCGGCTTGGGTAAAGTCGAGGCTTTGTTTCATGTTTTACAACATGTTATAAAAGGAGGGTGCATCAGAATTTTGATACACCCTCATAGCGTCTTCACATCGGCCACATCCGCGTTGCGTTATTGCCGTAGGCGGGAGCGGCGACACAGCGCCTGTGTCGAAAGAGCGCCGGGGGCGCGTGATCATGTCGAACCCCAGGCGATGCCTTGGCGAGCCTGGGGACAGTGCAAGCCCACAAACCCGGAGCCTCGCGAGAGGCGATGTTATGGTAGCGGCATGGGTGTTATCTTCCATGCCTGCACCTGTCACGTCGTCAATCTATCTTGCGCGATGAGCCATATCTGCAACCATAACATCGCCTCTCGCGAGGAACCCCATGCTTGCCAAGGCTTCGCATGGGGTTAGCCATAACCTCGCGCCGCTGGCGCTCTGTCGACGCCGGCACTCTGTCGCCGCCGCGGCAGTTGCCGTTGGGGGGGGGGGATGAGGTGGGTCAGGCCAGGCGTGAGGTGATGTCGTCGGCGAGGCGTGTCTTGCTGTCGATGTGGTCAAGGACCATGGTCACAAAGGGGTCTTTCTCAAACTCGCCGCGCACCGATGCAAAGTCTTTCATGCGTCGTTTCTCCGAGCCGTCAACGCCAAAGCCCGTTCGCGAGGTGAGCGAGAACTCTTTGGCGGCGTCGTCGTAGAGCAGGCGGTCGAGCTCTATGACGCTCTTGTGCCAGCGCCCGACGAGCTCCCTGACCTCGGCGGGGGTAACCTGGTCGATGTCGATGCCGCTCCAGCGTTTGAAGTTTTCCACAACCCATGTCCACTCCATTTCATAGTAGTCGCGGTGCATCTGGTTGAAACGGGCCTCGATCTGCTCAAGGGTGTTGACGCTCCCCTCGATGATGTCGTGACACAGGCGTGACACCTCGCTCTTGGGGGCGATCATGCCGGCGATGTCGACCCACTCGCCTGCTCCGGCCTGATGTTGGGGCTTGAGGCGCGCGGCGATGGTCGCTTGGTCAAGCACGTTGGCGCCCTCGAGGCGTTTGATCAGCGAGTTGCCCATAAATTTGTCGATGGCCATGTTGTAGTAGACCCGCCCTTTGCGCAGGGCGCGCGCCTCGATGGTCATTGACTGGAAGGTGTAGCGGTCGGCCGTCTTGCCCGAGATATTCTCGATAGAGTCGAGCAGCTCACAGCCGTCCATCATGCGCTTGACGGTGTAGGGGCTCAGCAGGTTGAAGTTGATTGAGTCGAGACGGTCGGGGTCGCGGCGTTTGTCGCGCTTGGGCCACTTCATGGTGTCGCGTATGGTGCCCACGCTCTTGAGGTTGACGCCGGGCACGAGAAACGTCCGTCCCTTGTTTTCAATGAGATAGGAGAAGGGGAGGGGGGAGGTATCGGGGTGGCCTACGTGTCGGCCCATAACCAGCGAGAAGGCCCCCACGCGGGCAGGCCACAGGATGTAGCTGTCGGATGTCGTCTTTGAGCCGCGCTCGACAACCCCCTGGTGGATGGGCCCGAGCTTATACATGTGGTTTGACTGGTTTGAGCCCGACCCGGCGTTGAGGAAGGAGAACATACCGGCGATGAGGAGCGACGACTTGTGCATGGTGACCGTGTAGGGGCCGGCAAAGATGGCGCAGGCCTCGCCGTTCTCACAGGCGCAGTTGGCAAAAAACAGGGAGTCGTGGGCCGAGAAAAGGTGGGTCAGTGAGGATGCCTGGCCAACAAACACGTGGCGCAGCACGACGCCGTCTTCCACCCTCGAGCCGGCGGCGAGTATGAAGCCGTCGGCAATCACATTGTCGCCCACCTTCACCGGGTCATCGACCGACGATGAGATGGTGCCGTCGGTCAGGTTGGTGGCACCCTCGATGGAGGCATTGTCGCCAATGTTGACGTCGACAATCACCCCGGTGTTGATCACGCGGGCATTGCGGCCCACACGGCCGCGGTCGCTGCGCACACTCTCGACGTGTGCCGCCACAATCTCGCCCAGGCGTTTGGTCAGCTCGGTGCTGTGGCGGTACATGGCCATCATGTAGGCCGTCTGTGCGCTCAGGCGCTCAAACATAGGCACCTCGCGGCCGCCGGTCTCGTTGAGCACCGATACCTCGGTGCCTATGCCAAAGGTTGCTCCGGGTCGGCAGACCATGCGGTTGACGTTTTCGATGAAGGCGCCGTCGGCTATGTCGTAATTTGCTATATAGTTGGAGATTGAGGCGATGTAGACATCGTTGCCAACAGTGACGTTGTGCAGCCGGGCGTTGGAGATGCCGGCGTTGAACACCACGCCCCCCTCAAGCTCAAACACGCCGTCGGTCGAGCCCAAGACGATATCACCCGAAAGGGTTACATTGGTGTAGCTGTCGGGATTGAAGTTGTCGCAGACGCTCACCCTCTGCCAGTCGGCACAGACACAGCCGCGCGAGAGGAGGATGCTGATTTCATTCTCTGATAGTTTTCTCATAAATTGTAGACTTGTAGACTTCTGAACTTGTGAATCATTATTTGTCAGTGCAAAAGTAGCAAAAAAATGTGGTAGGTGAAAAAAAATTCTTAACTTTGTCTGTTTAAACACACTCGGGTAGAGACCGTCAGGCTCAAAACGGTCGGCCTGAGCTGTGAAACTGTTGAAATTATGGAAAAATTGAAAGTCAAGATAGTCAACAAATCGCCCAACCCGCTGCCCTGCTACGAGACCCACTCGTCGGCCGGGATGGATGTGCGCGCATGGCTGACTCGCCCCATGACGCTCAAGCCCGGCGAGCGCGCCCTTATCCCCACCGGTCTGGCCATTCAGCTGCCCGAGGGGTTTGAATGTCAGATACGTCCCCGCAGCGGGCTGGCGCTCAAGTATGGCGTCACCATACTCAACGCCCCCGGCACGGTCGATGCCGACTATCGCGGTGATATCGGCATCATCGTGATCAACACCTCCGACGAGGAGTTTGTCATCAACGGCGGCGACCGCATCTGCCAGATGGTCATAAAGCGCTATGAACGTGTCGACTGGGAGCCGGTTGACGAGCTTGACAAAACTCGGCGCGGCGAGGGGGGCTTTGGCCACACCGGCCTCGAGTGAATCTGTTTAATTGCCTCACACGACAACGACTATGAAATCAAGACCATTCCGACTCGCGGTGCCCCTGTTGCTGGCACTGATGTCGCTGACGGTTATGGGCTCGAAGAAGCCCGGAAAGGTGACACCCGAGAGTGCCGCCAAAGCTGACTATATGTTTTTGGAGGCGATGTCGCGCTCGGCGGCATCCGACTATGTCACCTATATCGAGCTGCTCAGCCGTGCCCACGATCTCAACCCCAACGACACGACGATAGGCTTTTACTCGGGGTTCATGAACCTGCTGTTCACGGCCGGCGACACCACCGAGCAGTATCGGATGTACAAACTGATGCGCGACTATGCCCTGGCCAATCCCGACGATTATGTCTCGGCGCGTATTTTTGCCAATGTGGCCGAGAAAGTTGACCGTGGCGACGACATTATGGCTGTCTGGCAGTTGCTCCACCAACAGTTTCCCAAACGCCCCGATTTCACTTTCGGGTATGCCCAGGCGATGGCCAAGTTCGGAGGCCCGGCGGGGATCGACAGCGCGTTGTCGCTGCTCGACACTCTCGAGGTTGTGCAGGGGCAGAGCCTGGGGTTGAGCAGCAACAAGATGCGCCTGCTTATGGGTCGTGGCGACACTCTGGCTGTGGTCGACGAGCTGAAACGGTTGCTCAAGTTTGCACCACAAAGTGTTGAAAACAACATCTTTGCCGGCGATGTCTACAGCCTGCTGTCGATGAACGACACCGCCCTTTACTATTATGACCGCGCCTGTCAGATCGACTCGACAAGTGGCGACGCGTTCTACTCGCGGGCCGCTTTTTACCACGAGATAGGCGACAGCGCCCGCTATGACGAGGAGATTTTCAACGCCCTGGGCAAGTCGTCGCTCGACGTGGATGTGAAGATGGAGATATTGAAATCCTACGTCGGCGAGATTTATAGGGACTCGATACAGTATAACCGCGTCGGGTCGCTTTTTGACCACATCATCGCCATGCATCCCCACACACCTCAGCTCCACGCGCTCTATGCAAACTATCTGCTGACGCGGGGCGACTATGCCGAGGCCGCCGTGCAGCAGGGCTTTGCACTCGACATTAGCCCTGAAAACGTCGATCAATGGAAAATGCTGATGACCCTTTGGCGCGCGGCCGACGAGCCCGAAAAGGCAATCGAAGCCGGCAAGCAGGCGCTGAAATATTTCCCCGACAATGTCCAGATCAAGACCGACATGGGGATGCTGTTGGGTCAGAAAGACGATATCAAAGGGGCCCGGCAGTGTTTTGACGAGGTGCTGGAGTCTCTCGGCCCCGGCGACAATGATATGCGCGCCCTGGTGCTGACATGTATCGGCGATATGTTTACCACCCATCATCAGCCCGACTCGGCCATCGTCTATTATGAACAGTCAGTCGTCATCGACCCCGAGAATGCGCTCACTCTCAACAATCTCGCCTACATGATGGCCGAGGCCGACGTGGATCTCGACCGGGCGCGCACTCTTGTCGAGAAGTCGTTGATGATAAAGCCCGACAACACATCGGCGCTTGACACCTACGCCTGGGTGCTTTTCAAGCAGAAAGAGTACAAGCTGGCTAAAACGCAGATTGACAAGGCGATTGAGCTGACCCCCGAGCTGAGTGCCGAGGTGCTCTCCCATGCCGGCGACATCTATTTCATGAACGGACTGCCCGACGAGGCGGTGGAGCTGTGGAAGCAGGCCCTTGAGCTGACCCCCGACGACGAGATGCTCAAGCGTAAGGTCAAACATCGCGCATATTTCTTTAAATGACAATGAAACAAACGATTATAAACTTGCTCGTGGCGCTCTTTCTCTCGGCCGGCCTCACCGCTTGTGGCTCGGGACGAAAGGCTGTCGTGCCTGCTGTGGGTGACAGCGCCGTGGCGCGGTCGGCAAAACATTTTATCCCGACCGACAATAAGGCTGTCAATGAGCTTCTGGCGAGCTATGATGACTCGTGGCACAGTTTTCGCGTGCCGGTCAATATGGCCCTGAAGTCGCCCAAAGCGGTAGGCGTGTCGGGGCGCCTGACGGTGGTCAATGGCACGGGGCTGAACCTGTCGATACGCACCCTGGGCTTTGAAGTGGCATCGCTCACGGTGGTTGGCGACTCTATTTTTGCTTACGAGAAACTTGGCAAGCGATGTGTGGCCGAGTCGGTCGGCTCGCTTGTGGCCAACATCGGGGTGTCGACCGACGATGCTGTAAGGCTGTTGATGGGCCACCTTTTCATGCTTGACGAGTCAACATTGAGTGAGGCCGACGGGCAGCTGTTGCAGTTGCTTCCGGCCAGGCAGCCGGCAGGAGCCGGGTATGGATGGATGTTGAGCGTCGACAAAGGGGGCGCCGTTGTGCCCGATGCTTTTGTGGTTGAGGTTGACCAACAGATGGGCATGCTGAAGTATGCCGGGTTTGTGGCCTCGCCCGCCGGCCCGGTGGCCAAAACCATTGACCTGCAGGTGGCTACCGGCAAGATGGTTATCACCGGCACGCTATCGGTCGATTATGGCAAGGCCGAGTGGAACGGCAACTTCAAGGTTGACCGTCCCGCCATGAAGGGCTATCGCCGGGTGACCGGGACTGAACTGTTGCAAATGTTTAAGACCCTGATGTGATGGTGAAACGGCTGCTCAACACGCGTTTATTGATGCTCGTAATGCTGTCGGTGGCCATTGCCGTGTCGCCGCCGCCATCGGTCGCGGCCAAGAAGAAAACACCCCCGGCGCGAACGGTCAAGACCGTCAAATCGGAGCAGAAGACCAACACGACGTCGCTCAACGAGGCCCAACGCCGGCTCAAGGCCAACGAGAAGAGTACCGGTCGCGAGCTCGACCGCCTGAACTCCATCAGGGCCGACATCGAGCGGACCAACCGGTCGATAGAGAGCCAGCAAAGCGCTGTCGACTCGATAGATGCCGCCATTATTGAGATAAACGACCACATCAAGCAGCTCGACGCGCGGCTTGTGGCGCTGAGAGAAGGGTATGCCGAGCGGTTACACAAGATGCAGCCCACGGTTCGTCCACTTGGCCGGTGGTCATATATCCTGGGGGGCAAGTCGCTCAGCGAGATGTATCAGCGTGTCCGCTACCTCAAGCAGTTCAATGCCTGGGCGGCGCGCCGTGTGGCTGAGATTGAGAAGGTGGCCGCCGAGCTTCAGCAGCAACGGGCCCTGCTCACGGGGCTTGACAGCGAGCGGCGCTCAACCTTGGCCCGGATGCAGGTGTCGCGCTCTCAGCTGACCGCCTCCGAGACGCGCTCAAAAGAGATTGTGGCCGGCCTGAAAAAAGATAATGTGGCGTTGCAGCGCGAGCTGAACGAAAGGCGCGAGCGTGCGCGCAAGCTCGACCTTGAGCTCGAGCGCCTCATCGAGAAGAGCCACAAGCCCGCGCCTGCCGCCGAGCCCAAGAAACCGGCGACCCCGCCAAAGAAAACCGCCGAGACCAAGCCGGTTCCGGCAAAACCCACCCCCGCCGCTCCGGCAAAACCGGCTCCGGCAAAGCCCACACAGCCGGTCAACACGCCTGCCAATGCTAAGACGGCCGGCTCTTTTGCCTCGGCTCAGGGGCACATGCTGTTTCCCGTGAGCGGCAGTTACCGGGTGGTCAAAAAATTTGGCAAACAGAAACACCCCGACCTGCCCAACGTGATGATCGACAATCCAGGCATCGACGTCGAGACGACCCCCGGCGCGACGGCTCGGGCTGTCTTTGACGGCACGGTGTCGGCTGTGTTTCAGCAGCCTGGCTATCACACGATAGTTATGATACGCCACGGTGATTATCTGACCATCTATGGTGGCCTGGCCTCATTGTCGGTCAAGACCGGCGACCACGTCAGGGGGGGACAGTCGCTGGGACGTGTCTTCTCCGACCCCTCCGACTCGGGTCGCTCGATATTGCATTTTGAGGTGAGACACGAGCGTCAGAAACTCAACCCCCTCTCATGGGTGAAATAAAATCAACAGTTAAACAGGGTTATGACCAATCAAGTGTTTGACACATGGGACCGCGACCATCTGTGGCATCCCTATACATCTACAATCGATCCGTTACCGACCTATAAGGTTGACAGTTGCAGCGGCGTCAGGATACGTCTGGCCGACGGGCGCGAGCTGATCGACGGCATGTCGTCGTGGTGGTGTGTCTGTCACGGCTACAACCACCCGCGGCTTAATCGCGCCGCCATAGACCAGTTGGGGCGCATGAGTCATGTCATGTTTGGCGGGCTGACCCATCAGCCGGCCATCACCTTAGGGCAGATGCTCCTTGAGATGGCCCCGCCGTCGATGAACAATGTCTTTTATGCCGACTCGGGATCGGTGGCAGTCGAGGTTGCCATGAAGATGGCTGTGCAGGCAGCCGTCGGCCGCTCGGGGGGCAATCATGAAAAGAGCAATTTTGCCACCATCCACTCGGGCTATCACGGCGACACGTGGAACGCCATGAGCGTCTGCGACCCCGTCACGGGGATGCACGGCGCTTTTGGCCCGTCGCTGCCGGTGCGCTACTTCGTGCCTCAGCCCAAAAGCCGTTTTGGCGCAGAGTGGAACGAGGATGACATAAAGCCGCTCGAGCGCCTGCTTGAACAGAAGCACGACCAGATCGCGGCGGTGATACTCGAGCCGATTGTGCAGGGGGCCGGCGGCATGTGGTTCTATCACCCCGATTACCTGCGGCGGGCCCGCGAGCTGTGTGACCGCTTTGGTGTCTATCTGATTTTTGACGAGATTGCCACCGGCTTCTGGCGCACAGGCCGCGCCTTTGCCTGGGAACATGCCGGGGTCGAGCCCGACATTATGTGTATCGGCAAGGGGCTGACCGGCGGCTACCTGACCATGAGCGCCGTGCTGACCACCCGCGAGGTGGCCGACACGATTTCACGCGGCGAGGCCGGCGTGATGATGCACGGGCCAACGTTTATGGCAAACCCGCTTGCCTGTGCCATAGCCATCGAGTCGCTCAAGATGCTCAACGACTCTGACATGGCGGCGCGTGTGGCCCATCTCGAGCAGATGATGAAGACCCTGCTCGGGCCGGCCAAAGAGATAGAGGGGGTGGCCGATGTGCGTGTGCTCGGCTCGATCGGTGTCGTCGAGACAAAGGGTGTGGTCAACGTGGCTGAATTTCAGAAACTTTGTGTCGACGCCGGGGTGTGGATACGCCCCTTTGGCCACAATGTCTACATCATGCCCCCCTACATTATTGGCGACGATGACTTGACCACGCTGTGTAACGCCCTGGTTGAACTGGTCAGGATAGCCCCACAGTCATGAACAGATATGAGCAAATAGTTGACGGGATTGAGCGGGCCGGCAATTTGCGCTCGCTGCCGGGCGACGCGCCGGCGGCTCTGATCGACCTGTCATCAAATGATTATTTGGGCATAGGGAGCGACGCGGGGCTGCGCCGCGAGTTTTTGGCCGGTGCCGGTGGTTTGGGCCTGACCTCGTCGGCATCCCGCCTGTTGGGAGCCGTTCAATCCCCTTATCACCGGCTCGAGTCGTTGATATCCTCGCTTTATCAGCGCTCGGCAACCCTGCTTTTCAACAGCGGCTATCACGCCAATGTCGGCTTGATGCAGGCCCTCGCCATCAAGGGCACCCACATCGTGGCCGACCGACTCGTTCACGCGAGCATCATCGACGGGATGCGCCTCAGCGGCGTGCCTTTCACCCGCGCGCCCCATCTTGACATGGAGCGCACGGCCCGCCTGGTGAGGAGTGCCTTTGACAAAGGGGCCGAGAGAGTGTTGCTGGTGACAGAGTCGGTGTTCAGTATGGATGGCGACATGGCTGACATAGAGGCGCTTATAGATATTAAAAAGTCTCATCCACGCGGTAGCGTGATATTGTATGTCGATGAGGCCCACAGCGTGGGGGTGTGTGGCCCCCGAGGGTTGGGGCTTGTGGCCGACTCTCCGCTGGGGCCCGACGTTGACATTGTGGTGGGCACTTTTGGCAAGGCTCTGGCCTCGGTGGGTGCGTTTGCCACATTCAGTAGCCCGGCGATGGCTCAGTTTGTCATCAACACGGCGCGCAGCCTGATTTTCTCGACCGCACTCCCCCCGTTAAATGTGGCCTGGACCGAGTTTGTGGTGAGACATTCGCTGACCCTCGACGACCGCCGACGGCATCTCGCCTCCATTTCAGCAAAGCTGACCGAGGCTGTCAATCAGCTGACCGGCAGTCGGTTAACCCCAAGCCATATTATCCCGATACTTGTTGGCGATGCCCGCCGCGCCGTCGCTCTCTCCCAAAAGATTGCCCGCGAGGGCTTCAAGGTGCTCCCCATACGCACCCCCACTGTCCCCGCCGGCACCGAGCGGTTGCGCGTGAGCCTGAGCGCCGCGCTGTCCGACCGCGAGATTGACCGTTTTATCTGTGTATTAAAAGCCTGTCTGAATGAAAATAAAGCAACTGACTGAAAGCGATGATCAGCTCCGCGCCATTCTTTTTTATGGCGGCTGGGGCTCTGACCCGTCGATGCTCAATCTGAAACCCGTGTCGGGTTACGACCTCTTTGTGGTGTATGACTACACCGACATGAGTCTTGACGTGTCACCCTTGAAGTATTATTGTGAGGTGGTTGTGGTGGCCTGGAGTTTTGGCGTGGCCATGGCCGCGATGAGTCTTGACACCGATAATCTGCCAATCACAAAATGTATCGCCATCAATGGCACGGAGTTTCCCGTCGACGAGCGTCGCGGTATCCCCCCGGCGATTTTTGAGGCTACCCTGAAGGGGCTCAACGCGACAACGCTGAAAAAGTTTGACCGGCGCATGTGTGGCGGGGCTGAGGGCGCGGCCGCGATGCCGGCGCGTGAAAGAGGTGTCGATGAACTGCGCGCCGAGCTTGAGGCTATCGCCACCCGTCTTGACAGCGAGGAGCGCATTGTGTGGGACGAGGTTTACATCTCGCGCGACGACATGATATTCCCCGCCGCGGCCCAGCGTGAGGCTTGGGCCGGAGGATGTCGCGGAACCCTCGTCTTTGAGATTGACGGGCCTCACTTGCCCGACCTGAACATGATTCTGAACCGGTCGACGGTCGACAAAGACAGCGTGGCGAGCAAGTTTACATCGGCCGTGAAGACCTACGACGACAACGCCTCGGTGCAAAAGCGGGTGGCGCAGACCCTGGTGTCGATGATGCTTCCCTTTATTTCAAAGTCGTCGGACATCATTGAGATCGGCTCTGGCACAGGGGTGCTCACCAGGATGCTCCGCGAGGCCAAGTGTCAAAACGTTCTGACTGTCGACATTGCCGAAAATCTGAACGGAGACGAGCCCGAGGTTGTGTTTGACGCCGAGCTGTTTCCCGCTTTGGTCAGGGATCAGGATGTGTTGGTGTCGGCCTCGGCTTTACAGTGGTTCAACTCGCCGCGCACCTATCTGTCCTATATCGGCCACTACCTGCACCCCGGGGGCGTGGTGGCCATAGCTGTCTATGGCGACAGAAATTTCAGTCAGCTCGACGCGATTTCACCCGATCGCCGGCGGTTTCCGACGTTTCAACAGTGGCTCGATATGTTTCCCGTGCAGCTTGAGATTTTGGATAGCCGTGAGGAGACAATCGACATCGAGTTTGACACGCCGCGCGATGTGCTCAATCACATCAAGGCGACCGGTGTCAATGGCAGTCGCGAGAAGGTGGCGTTGAGGCAGTTTGTGGCACGTTATCCCCGCGTCGACGATAAGATAATCCTAACCTATCACCCGATATGGATAGTGGCGCGTCGCCGGTGAAAGGGCGTTTTGCACCCTCCCCCTCGGGGCGCATGCACTTTGGCAATATTTACACCGCGGTGTTGTCGTGGCTTATGGCACGGGCTCGCGGCGGTGAGTGGATTCTCAGGATTGAAGACCTTGACCCCGGTCGGTCAAAACCTGAGTATGCCCGCGCCATTGAAGACGACTTGCACTGGCTCGGACTCGACTGGGACGAGGGGGGATTGGAAAACCGCGGCCCGGCGGGACCTTACCTCCAGAGCCGCCGCGGCGATTACTACCGACAGGCTTTTGGCCGGCTTGAGCGGAAAGGGCTGCTGTATCGGTGTCATTGCACCCGCGCCGACATTATGGCTACTCAGGCTCCCCACGAGAGCGACGGCCGTGTCGTTTACCGTGGCACTTGCCGCCCCTGCCCCGAGCCTCCGTTCACCCTCGACCACGAGAGCCGGGGGGCGGTCAGGATATGGGTTCCCGACCGAGAGATTTTTTTCACCGACGGTGTCGCCGGCCCCCGGCGGTATAACCCGGCCCGTCAGTGTGGCGACTTCATCGTCAGACGCAGCGATGGCGCGTGGGCCTATCAGCTGGCCGTCGTGGTCGATGATGCACTGATGGGGGTCAATCAGGTGGTCAGGGGGGAGGATTTGCTCCTGTCGACAGCCCAACAGATCTATCTGTATGAACTGTTGGGATTTGACATTCCCCGGTTCTATCACTTGCCTCTGATAAAAAATGATGAGGGAATCAGATTGTCAAAACGCGACAAGTCGCTGTCGATGGAGACGTTACGCGCCACCATGACGCCAGAGCAGGTTCTGGCGCAGGTGGCGCGCGCTATCGGTATCGACACTCGGTTGATCTCGTTGAGAGAGCTTCTCGAGGAGTTTCAACGCCGGTCGGTGTTTCCTTCAAAATAGTTTATATAGGCCTGATTGACAAGTCTGATGCCTCCCGGGGTGGGGTAGTTGCCCGAGAAATACCAGTCACCGGGACAGGTCGGGATGGCCTGATGCAACCCCTCGAGGGTCTGGAATATCAGTGACACCCGGGCGTTGCAGTTGCTCGGGGTGAGCACCATGGCGATACGATCGGCAATCTCTTGGTCGGTGAAAGGCTCGTAAATCGCTTTTACACAGTTCTCAAGATGCTCGTCGTCAACGTTGCGCATGGCCAGACACCGCTCATAGACCTCGGTGAGCACCTTCTCGCGCCCCGTCTCTATGAGCAGCTCGACGGCGGCGCGAAAGGCCACAAACTCGGCCATGCGCGACATGTCGATGCCATAGTAGTCGGGGTATCTCACCTGGGGCGATGAACTCAAAACGACGATGTGGCGTGGATTGAGTCGCGACAGCATTGACAGGATGGACTGCTTGAGAGTGGTGCCGCGCACAATCGAGTCGTCGATGACCACAAGGGTGTCGACCCCGGGCGTCACGACGCCGTAGGTGATGTCGTAGACATGGGCGGCGAGGTCGGCGCGCGATTCACCCTCGGCAATAAACGTGCGCAGTTTGATATCTTTGAGCACTACTTTCTCGACCCGTATGTGACTCCTGATAACCTCGTCAAGACTGGTCGCGTCGAGCTCTCTCCGGCTTGCCATGTCGAGCACTTTCTGTTTCTTCTCCTGCTCGAGACGCTCCTCAAGTCCCTGATGCAGACCCAAAAAGGCGACCTCGGCGGTGTTGGGGATAAAAGAGAAAACGGTGTGGTCGACATCCCCCTCGATGGCTTTCATGGTGGCGTCGACAAGGTTGCGGCCAAGCTGTTTACGCTCGCGGTAAATGTCGGCGTCGGAGCCTCGCGAGAAGTAGACCCTCTCAAACGAGCATCGCCGGTTGTCGCCCTGGGTGAGGATGCGCTTGAACGACACGTCGCCCCGCTTGCTGACGATGATGGCCTGCCCCGGGTCGAGCTCGCTGACGCTCTCGGAGGGCACGTTGAAGACCGTCGAGATAACCGGCCGCTCGGAGGCAACCACCACCACCTCGTCGTCGTGATAATAGAACGCGGGTCGTATGCCGTGGCGGTCGCGCAGGGCAAAGAGGTCGCCGCTGCCGGTGGCTCCACAGATTACAAAGCCGCCGTCCCACCCCGGTGAGGTCGATTTGAGCACACGCTCCAGGTCGAGGTTGTACTCTATGGCGCGCGACAATGCCGGCTCGTCGAGCGATTCTCTCATCTGCCTGTAGAGCCGCTGGTTCTCATTGTCGAGGGCATAGCCGAGTTGCTCGAGCAGCATGATGGTGTCGCTGTAGATACGTGGATGCTGGCCCCGCGACACAATCGCCTTGAAGAGGGTGTCGACATTGGTCATGTTGAAGTTGCCACACAGCATGAGGTTGCGCGAGCGCCAGTTGTTGCGGCGCAGGAAGGGGTGGACATAGCTCAGCCCCGAGCGCCCCGTGGTGCTGTAGCGCAGGTGACCCATATAGAGCTCGCCTATGAAGGGCGCCCTCGACTCAACCTGGCCCGAAGTGTGGGCGCGGGGATCAAACCGCGAGACCTCGGCGCGCACCTTGTCGAAAATTTCAGTGATGGCACCCGGGCCGAGAGCGCGCTCGCGGTAGAGATACTCCTCGCCTGGAGTGGCGTTGAGCTTGACCACGCCGATGCCGGCGCCCTCCTGGCCACGGTTGTGCTGTTTCTCCATGAGCAGGTACAGCTTGTCAAGGCCATAGCTGTACCGGCCATAGCGCTCGGCGTAATAGCTGAGCGGCTTGAGCAGGCGTATCAGAGCGATGCCACACTCATGTTTGATTTGCTCCATATTATCTTATGAAAAGAAGCTCGCGATATTTAGGCAGAGGCCACATCTCGTTGTCAATCATCAGCTCGAGCTTGTCGATGTGGTAGCGTATGGTGTCCATGCACGGGGCCACGTTGTCGTGGTAGGCGATCGCCTTGTCGCGCTCGGAGGAGATGCGGTTGGCCTCGCGTCGTGCATCGACCATCTTGGCGACCTCGCTCTTGATGGTCTTGATGTGGCGGGCAAGAGCCTCGATGGTGGTCATGTCGGTGGCCGCCATCTCGTCACCCTTGTCGCCGCTGAAGACGGTCTTGAGCTTGTAGACATTGTCGAGCAGCAGTGACTGATAGCGTATCGCCACCGGCACGATGTGGTTGATGGCGAGGTCGCCGAGCACACGGGCCTCAATCTGGATTTTCTTGGTGTACATCTCCCACTTCACCTCGTTTCGGGCCTCGAGCTCAACCTTGTTCATCACACCGGTTGATGTGAACATATCAATCGATTTTTTGCTGAGGTAGGCGTCAAAAATGCGGGGTATGGAGGTCTCGCAGTCGAGGCCGCGATGCGCTGCCTCGGCTTTCCACTCGTCGCTGTAGCCGTTTCCGTCAAAATGGATCGGTGCCGACTCGACAAGCAGCTCCTTGACCACGGCGAGGATGGCATGGTTGAGAGGCTCGCCGGCGGCCACGCGGCTGTCGACAGCCTTGCTGAATCGCTGCAACTGCTCGGCAACGGCGGTGTTGAGGGCTATCATCGCCGAGCCACAGTTGGCACTCGAGCCCACGGCGCGGAACTCAAACCGGTTGCCGGTGAAGGCAAAGGGCGACGTGCGGTTGCGGTCGGTGTTGTCAAGCATGATCTCGGGGATGGAGGCAATCTCGAGGTTGACCCCCTGCTTTGTCGAGAGCGACATCAGGTCGTCGCTGTCGGTCTTGATTATATGGTCGATGACGCTGGCAAGCTGAGAGCCGGTGAAGATGGAGATGATGGCGGGGGGAGCCTCATTGGCGCCCAAGCGGTGGCCGTTGGTGGCCGACATGATCGAGGCCTTGAGCAACGCGTTGTGACGATGGACGGCGGCCATCACAATCGAGACAAAGGTGATGAACTGCAGATTGTCTCTCTGGGTCTTGCCCGGCGCAAACAGCAGGGTGCCGGTGTCGGTGCCTAAGCTCCAGTTGTTGTGTTTTCCCGAGCCGTTGATGCCGGCAAAGGGTTTCTCGTGGAGGAGCACCCTGAAGTTGTGGCGACGGGCGACCTCGCTGATGAGCGACATCAGCAGCATGTTGTGGTCGTTGGCAAGGTTGGTCTCCTCAAAAATCGGCGCGAGCTCAAACTGGTTGGGCGCCACCTCGTTGTGGCGCGTTTTGGCGGGGATGCCAAGCTTGTGGCACTCTATCTCGAGGTCGAGCATGAAAGCCTCGACGCGCGAGGGGATTGCTCCGAAATAATGGTCTTCAAGCTGCTGGTTTTTGGCGCTCTCGTGGCCCATGAGGGTGCGCCCGGTCAGCACAAGGTCGGGGCGAGCCGAGTAGAGGGCCTCGTCGACCAAAAAATACTCCTGTTCCCAGCCCAAGTAGGAGATGACATGTTTCACCTCGGGGTCAAAATAGTGGGCCACGGGCACGGCGGCGCGGTCAACGGCCGTCAGGGCGCGCAGCAGCGGCGTCTTGTAGTCGAGCGACTCGCCGGTGTAGGAGATGAAGATGGTGGGGATACACAGTGTGTTGTCCATTATGAAAGCCGGCGACGATATATCCCAGGCCGAATATCCGCGGGCCTCAAAGGTGTTGCGTATGCCTCCGTTGGGGAAGCTCGACGCGTCGGGCTCCTGTTGCACCAACAGTTTCCCGCTGAACTCCTCGACCACACCGCCTTTGCCGTCGTGCTCGATAAAGCCGTCGTGTTTCTCGGCGGTTGTCTCGGTGAGAGGCTGGAACCAGTGGGTGTAGTGGCGGGCACCATTGTCGATGGCCCATTGTTTCATGCCCTGGGCCACACTGTCGGCCACGTCGCGGGGCAGCGGCTGCTTGTTGTCGATCGCGTTGACAAGCGCCTGATAGGTTTTCTTGGGGAGGTATTCAAACATCTTGCGGCGGTTGAACACATACTTCCCGTAATACTCTTGAGGGCGTTCGGCGGGAATTTCCACAGGCGCAGCTTTGCGCGAGAACGCTTCCTCGACCACTTTAAATCTAAGTGATGACATAATTGGTTGACTGTATAAGTGAATATTGAAAGATCTTGAAACAGTCGTGTAGCAGATGCCCGGCTTCGGGCAAAGGTTTCACGGTCACGGCAGGGACGGCGCGGGCTTCCGCATTTCAATTGTCCTGCCGCGCGTCAATCCTCTCTTGGATTGACCCCGCAAAGGTAAAACCAATTTTCTTTTCCTCCAAAAAAAAATCACACCGGGTGCACCCGCAACCGTCAGCGACCCCGTCATCAACCCGACCGCCGATGGCTGACCATCGGGCAGCGGCGGCTCCATTGCCCTTAATTTGAGCTTGGACGGAGCAACTTGTGAAAATAGCTCATCGACAGCTTCACTCATTTCATTAAACAAATTTTTATGAGTTAAATGTCTATTTATCTTCCGGCTGAAGAAATAGAATGCTTTCACCTCCACAGAACGAGAAGCGATTACCCATTC
>CAYMVS010000050.1:0-16363 GCA_964394205.1 uncultured Muribaculaceae bacterium
GGACAGCCGGATAGTAGAAGACATGGAGCCTCGCGAGAGGCGATGTTATGTTAACGACATCTGTGTGAAGTTTAGTGGTGGAACCTTTTGGTCACCGATTTGTCTTGTGCGCGGAGTCACATCCTCAACCACAACATCGCCTCTGGCGATGCACTCTCTAATGCGTCCTTCTCCCCGGGCTTCGCCCGAGATTCCAGACATTCACGAGCCTCCGGCTCGGTGAGGCGATAGCGGGTCAGCTGACTGAGCCGGCACGTCACCCACCCTTCTTGTCTGCTGACCCATGAAATCTACTATGCTCTGAGTTGGATTGAGGTCGAAAAACCGCTGCTAAGCGGCTCTTTAGCAACGTTGCGCCCCAATCTTCCGGCCCAATCCATCGGGTCCTCCGGACTTACACTATGCCTCAAAAAAGTTTTACAGTTAAACTGGAAATCTGAGTTACTCCCTCCACCAACCGGTCTTGTCAGCTGTCCCCGAAACAGCCGCTTAGCGGCTCCATCGACATCTTCGTGTTAGCAGCCAAGGGCTGAGGTCAGTCGTCGGATGACATGAATGACTTTATGTGGAGAAAGGGGTCGGCATCGTTCAGCGATTTTTCATCGCCGGCACACAGCACCGATGTGATGCGGTCAAGTGAGACCTCAAGGTAGGAAAGCCTCATCTCGGCCTCAAAGGCGGCAACCTGAATCAAATCGTTAAGAGGCATTGAGGTGATGCTGCGCTTGATGTCGGCTATCTCTTTGAGCACTCGCTCATTGCGGCCGGTGCGCGCCAAAGACATCACATAGGTGAGCCACGCGGCGGTGGCAAGCTTGGTCAGCGTCTGGCCACCGCTGTCAAACCGGTCGACAATACGGTCAAAGAGCCCGGCACGATAGAGAGCGAGATAGAGTGTTTCATAATACTGAATTGTCAGCCCGCCGGCTCTGTTGCGTGTCTCAAAAATCTCGAGCATGGCGGCGGCTACCTTTACAGCACCGCCAATGGCGATCTCGGCCGACCACTCGACGATACCATCCTGATCGTCGGCCATAAAGTTGTCGAGATAGTCCATGATGTAGGGGATGGCTCTCTCCTGGCTGATCGAGGCAAGGGTCGTGAGGGGCTCGCGGCTCGTGAGCGGCTTGTTTTGATCGATGTAGTCGATCAAGACTTGGGCCGCCCGCTCCTTGTCATCCATAAAACTGAGGGCAAGCACACATGCGGCATGGCCGCTGTTGATCTCGGGGTCGAGGTACCATTTAACAAGAAACTCACGCCCTTGCTCTACCTGCCCGTTGATTATCATCACAAACCCTTTGATGATGGCGGCCCGCTTGCTGTGCTCGTCGATGGCGAGGGCATAGTCGGCTCCATTCTCGGCCTTATCATAGTCGGAGAGGTTATAGGCCACCTCGGCATACATCTCCCAAAACCCGACTTTCATCGGCTCAATGTCGACCAGCTCCTCGACCATTGCCATTGCGGTCTGATAATCGCCATCCTCGATGGCGTTGACCGCGAGCTCATAGAAGAGCGTCGGCATATACTCGGCTTTGGCCTTGATGCGCTCCAAATTGTCGGCAAGCCATGACCGGGCGTCGCTCATGCGTGTGATCTCGGAGATTTGAATAATGTCGTCTTCATCGAGCGTCTCGCTGTTATTGACCACATATTCAACCACTTCAAGACGGTCAGGACCAATCAAAGCCGGGTTGAGCCGTGCTTTGACGAGGTGACTATAGGCTGATGACGGTTCAATATCGGCTATGCTGTCAAAGGCCTCGGTACACATCCCCATCAGGTCAAGCACGATGGCCCGGCGCAGGCGCAACTCGTCATCGTCGGGGTAAAGACGCCGGCCAAGATTGACCGCCTCCATCATGACAAAAAGATCGTTCTCGTCATCGGCATAAGTGTAGATGTCGAGCAGATCGTTTTTGTCGTAGAAGAAGTCGGGATGTCGCTCTTCAAGCCGTTTCTTGAAGTCAAGATAAAGCGTCTCGCGAGGGTCTTTCTCTTGGTCGATTGACATGGGCTGCCGCGTTATTTTCCTTTCACCTTCTCCCAGGTGTCTTTCAGGGAGATGGTTCGGTTGAAAATCAGATTGCCCGGGGTAGAGTCGGCATCGGGGGTAAAGTAGCCGACGCGCTGGAACTGGAAATGGGTGCCGGGAGTGACATTCTCGGCCAGGAACGGCTCGACCTTGACGCCTGTCACGACTTTGAGAGAGTCGGGGTTGAGCATCTCGCGGAAGTCGCGATCGGCCTCGGCTGCCGGGTTCTCGACATTAAAGAGGCGGTCATAGAGCCTTACCGTGGCATCGACGGCTGTCGGGGCATTCACCCAGTGGAGCGTGCCTTTGACCTTTCTCATGCTGCCGGGCATGCCGCTGCGTGTCTCGGGGTCGTAGGTACAGCGCAGCTCTACAATCTCGCCGTTCTCATCCTTGACAACCTCCTCACACTTTATGATATAGGCGCCCTTGAGTCTCACCTCTCCACCGGGAGCCAGGCGGAAAAACTTCTTGGGGGGATTTTCCATGAAGTCGTCGCGCTCGATATATATCTCGCGTGAGAATGGCATCTTGTGGGTGCCGCTCTGAGGATCCTCGGGATTGTTTTCCATCTCGACAATCTCGGTTTGCCCCTCGGGGTAGTTGGTCAGCACCACTTTCACCGGGTTGAGCACGGCCATGCCGCGGGTTGCCACGCGGTTGAGATCGTCGCGAACGGCGTGCTCGAGCAGCGAGATGCTGTTGAGGGCCTCATATTTTGTGTAGCCTATAAGGTCGATGAAGTTGCGTATCGAGGCCGGTGTGTACCCTCGGCGGCGCATTCCCGAGATGGTCGGCATGCGGGGGTCGTCCCAACCGTTCACCAGACCCTCTTTAACCAACTGCAGCAGTTTGCGTTTTGACATGACAGTATAGGTCAGGTTCAGTCGGTTAAACTCAATCTGACGCGGGCGATAGCTCTCATCGGCAAGCTCGTCGACAAAGTAGTCGTAGAGGGGACGGTGAGGCACAAACTCGAGGGTGCAGATCGAGTGGGTCACGCCCTCAAAATAGTCGCTTTGGCCATGGGCGAAGTCATACATCGGATAGACCTTCCAGGTGGTGCCGGTGCGGTGATGGGGATGCTTTATGATGCGGTACATGATCGGGTCGCGGAAGTGCATGTTGTCGCTGGCCATATCGATCTTGGCGCGGAGCACACGCGAGCCCTCGTCAAACTCACCCGCGTTCATGCGCTGAAACAGGTCGAGATTTTCCTCAACCGAGCGGTTGCGGTAGGGACTCTCGACGCCGGGACGCGTCGGGGTGCCTTTCTGGGCGGCGATCTCCTCCGAGGTCTGGTCGTCAACGTAGGCCTTACCCTCCTTTATGAGCCGTATGGCCAGGTCATACAGCTTGGGGAAATAGTCGCTGGCATAATACTCGCGCTCACCCCAGTCAAAACCGAGCCAGTGGATGTCGTCGCGTATCGAGTCGACATATTCCACATCCTCTTTCACAGGGTTAGTGTCATCAAAGCGCAGATTGCAGGTGCCTCCAAAACGCTCGGCAACACCAAAATCCATGCAGATAGCCTTGGCGTGACCAATGTGCAGGTAACCGTTAGGCTCGGGAGGGAAACGGGTGTTCAGTCGTCCTCCATTCTTACCTTCCTTAAGATCGTCGGCCACTATTTGCTCCACAAAGTTAAGAGAGCGAGCCGGTGCCTCGGGCTCGATATTGCTGATTTCGCTCATGGTGTGATACTGTTTTTCAAATTTTAAACTGCAAAAGTAATATTTTTTTGAAACCCGGCAGCCAATATCACCCTAAAAAGAGTTGAAATTTTAACATTTGACGAACTTCCCAGCCATAAAATTTGTTAAAAACATATAACAACTGACCAAAATCATGAGTAAATCTGACACAAACAACCCGGTTGCCGCCCCCAGAGAGTTTGACGAGCGGACGGGCCGCGAGCAGAAACGCACGGTCTTTTATGCCGCGCGCCAGGCGTTAAGGCGTCATGCCACCGGCGGCAACATCCTGATATTGGCCACCATTTTGGCATTGGTATGTGCCAACCTGCCCGGTGTGTCAAACCTCTATCACGATTTCTGGACCCGTGAGATCAGGCTTCAGATCGGGTCGTTCAACATTTTCAGCCACGCGGGCCACGCGATGACCCTGCTTCAGTTTATCAATGACGCGCTGATGGCTGTTTTCTTTTTCTCGATCGGTCTTGAGATAAAGCGCGAGATTCTTGTCGGCGAGCTGTCATCGTTCAAAAAGGCGCTCCTGCCGATAATGGGAGCCATCGGGGGCATGATCGTGCCGGTGGCAATCTATATCTCGCTGTCGGCCGGCACCGACTATGCCGACGGGGCTGCAATACCCATGGCCACCGACATCGCCTTCACTCTCGGCGTCTTAGCCATGTTGGGGTCGAGAGTGCCGGTGTCAGTCAAGATCTTTCTCACCACCCTGGCTGTTGTCGACGACATTGGCGGCATAATCGTGATCGCCCTGTTTTACTCGTCACACATCGATGTGACCTTGCTGGTTTGGGCGGCGATAGCTCTGGTGGCATTGCTTGGCGGCTCGCTGATGAAGATACAGAGCAAGCTGTTCTACCTTAGTCTGGGCGGCGTCGTGTGGTTCCTCTTTCTCAACTCGGGTATTCACCCGACCATCGCCGGCGTTCTCGTTGCCCTGTGCATACCGGCCAAACCGGTTTTCGCGCCTATAAAATATGTCAGGATGATACGCTGTGCGGTCAAAGGGTTGCAGAGCGATCCCGATTGGCGCCCCGAGGAGAACTCACTGTTGAGCCACTCTCAAATCGACTGGCTCAAACAGATCGAGCATGCCTCCGACAAGGTCATCTCGCCGCTGCAGGATCTTGAAGACTCGCTTCACCCGATAGTCAACTTTCTGATTGTCCCACTCTTTGCCTTTGCCAATGCCGGCATCTACATTCTCGACATGGAGCCGTCGGTCATCTTCACCGGCATCTCGCTTGCCATCATTCTCGGCCTTGTCGTGGGCAAAACGGCGGGCATACTCGGGCTTTCATGGATTACGGTCAAACTCGGCTGGGCGCCTCTGCCCCAGGGGTGCACATGGAAAACGCTCACCGGTGTCGCCGTGCTCGGCGGGATAGGCTTTACAGTGTCGCTGTTCATCGCCACCCTGACCTTTGGCGACGGCAGCCCCGAGTCGCTCGCTCTGCTTGAGCGGGCCAAAGCCGGTATCGTGGCGGGGTCGGTCATCGCCGGAGCGGTCGGCTACCTGCTGCTCGGCAAAGCGCTCCCTGCGGCCGACACAACCGCCACTGCATCAGAATAGACCGCCATCAAAATTTGGCACAATATTTGCAATTTTCACAATTAAATGTTAATTTTGACGTTAAATGTTAAAATAAATCGGTTTTAGCGGGTTTCCCATCAACAATACATCCGTTCAATTGTTAAAATTAAAAGCACTAATTAGTTGATTTTAAATCAAATTAGGAATAATTAAAATTATCAGGAAATGAAAAAATCGACAATCTGGTTTCTGACCATAATCATGGCGCTGACTTTTGGCGGCCTGTTGGGCATGCAGATCATGTATATGCGCAACATGGCCAAGATGCGCGACGACCAGTTTGCCGAGGGTGTCAAGCGCAGCCTGTATGCCGTGACCACCTCGCTTGAGCAAGACGAGGCAAAATATTTCCTCGAGGAAGACGCCGCCACCATCGAGTCTTCCTACTATCCGAGCTACACCTCAACCGGCAAAGCGACGCTTGGCGGTATAAAATATTCATTCACGACCAACGAGGGGGTGAAGGGCGACCTGACCCTCAAGGGCGATCTGGACGCGCTCACCCCCAACAAAAACATGCAGGTCAAGCCCGGCATGTCGCGCCGCACGATGCAGGAGGTGCTCCGCTCCCAGTATCTCTACCAGAAAGGGTTGATGAACGAGGTGATACTCAACATCATAAGCCAGTCAAGCAACCGCCCCATCAACGAGCGGGCCGACTCGGCCCGTGTGGCCGAGTATATAGCCCGCGAGCTGAACAATGTGGGCCTCGACCTCCCCTTTGAGTTTGCCATCGTCAACCGCAACGGCTCGCTGATCTATCACTCGGCAAAATATGACATAACCGAGGCTGCGAGCGGGAACACTTTCCTCCAGACTCTCTTCCCCAACGACCCGCGCAACAAGATGAACTATCTCAAAATATATTTCCCCACCAAGGAGGACTATATTTTCAAGTCAATCAAGTTTATGATACCGTCGTTTGTGTTCACATTCATCCTGATGGTGACCTTTGTCTACACAATCATCCTGGCTTTCCGCCAAAAGAAACTGACCGAGATGAAAAACGACTTCATCAACAACATGACCCACGAGTTCAAGACCCCCATCTCGACCATCTCGCTGGCGGCTCAGATGTTGAACGACGGGAGTGTCCGAAAGAGCGAGTCGATGCTCAAACACATCTCGACCGTGATCAACGACGAGACCAAACGACTGAGATTTCAGGTGGAGAAGGTGCTTCAGATGTCGATGTTTGACCGCCAGAAAACCTCCATGAAACTTCAGGAGGTCGATGCCAATGTGGTGATCAACAACATTGTGCACACGTTCAAGATAAAGGTGGAGAAATATGGCGGCAAGATAGAGTCGACACTCGACGCCCAAAACGGTCTTGTCAATGTCGACGAGATGCATTTCACCAATGTGATCTTCAACCTGCTCGACAACGCCGTCAAGTATCGCGACGACAGCCGCCCGCTGCTGCTCAAGGTCGCCACCCGCAACATTGGCAACAACAAGATTGCCATCGACATCAGCGACAACGGCATCGGCATAAAGAAAGACGACCTCAAAAAAATATTTGAGAAATTTTACCGCGTGTCGACCGGCAACCGTCACGATGTTAAAGGCTTTGGCCTGGGCCTGGCCTACGTGCACAAGATTGTCGAGGAGCTGCACGGCGAGATAACCGCCGAGAGCACCCCCGGTGCAGGCACCAAGTTCACAATAAAATTACCATTAACTAAATAATAAAACAAAAACACTATGGAAGAAAGACTTCGAATATTACTGTGTGAAGATGACGAGAATCTCGGCATGCTTCTGCGCGAATATCTGCAAGCCAAAGGCTTCAACGCTGATCTTTACAGCGATGGCGAGAGCGGATATAAAGCGTTCCTTAAAGGAAAATATGACCTGTGTGTGCTCGACGTGATGATGCCCAAGAAAGACGGTTTTGCCTTGGCTCAGGAAATCAGGACTGTCAACTCGGAGGTCCCCATCATTTTCCTGACCGCCAAGTCTCTGAAAGACGACATTCTCGAGGGCTTCAAGATCGGGGCCGACGACTATATCACCAAACCGTTCTCGATGGAAGAGCTCGTGTTCCGTATCGAGGCCATCCTACGCCGTGTCAAGGGCAAGAAGGGGAAGGAAATCACCATGTACAAGGTTGGCAAATTCACCTTTGACACCCAGAAACAGGTGCTGATGATTGGTGACAAGGTGACAAAACTGACAACCAAAGAGTCGGAATTGCTGAGCCTGCTGTGTGCCCATGTCAATGAAATTCTTGAGCGCAACTTTGCCCTCAAGACAATCTGGATTGACGACAACTACTTCAACGCCCGCTCGATGGATGTCTACATCACCAAGCTGCGCAAGCATCTCAAAGACGACCCCACAATCGAGATTATTAACATCCACGGAAAAGGATACAAACTCATCGCCCCCGAGGTTGAAGCGACAAAGTAACCTGAAGCCGTTTGAATATAAGGTAAGCGATTTGGCTGACTATCGGGCCAAATTGCTTACCTTTGCATGTTGATATAAATACTCTAACCAGACAAATAAAAATTGACATTCAAAAACATCAGCTTACCATTGTCGATTGCGCGCCGGCTGAGACTGAACCGGTCGGACGACGGGTCAAAACGGGTATCGACCGGCAGCAAGATTGCCGTGAGCGGCATCGCCATCTCGTTTGTTGTCATGCTGCTGTCGGTGGCCGTGATGAACGGTTTCAAACATGAAATCAAGGCCAAGATAATGGGCTTTGACTCTCAGATAATTGTCTATCCCCCGACATCGGGCGCCACCGGAATCACCGAGACAACGCTCACGCTCAATGACACGCTGGCCGCCGTGCTCGACAGTTCACTCCCCGACGGGGCGGTCACTTCTCTCAACATCAATGTGCCGGTCATCTTCAAGACGGCCGATGACTTCCAGGGAATGATAATTCGCGGTATCGACGGCGACCACGACCTTAATTTTTTGGGGCAGAACGTCGTGGAGGGGACCCTGCCCGACCTCAAGACCGACTCTTCCCTCAACTCTCTTGTCATCCCCCGATTCATGGCCCGGCGCCTCATGCTCAATACCGGCGACCGGGTGCAGGCCTACTTTATCGACAACGAAAGTGTCAGAGCGCGCAACATGACTGTAGCTGCCATATACGACACCCACTTCAGCGACTACGACAAGGTGTATGCCTTTGCCCGGACCGACTTTCTGCAACAGGTCAAACACCTGTCGCCGTCACAGGGCTCAAGCATCGGCATCAACAACGCGGGCCCCGAGGAGGCTATCGACGCTGTGGCCGGCGGGTTGCAGAGCGCCATCTATGACATGGCCATCGAGCGTCCCGGCACACCGCTCTACCAGGTGCGCAGCGTCCATCAGACAGGCGCGATTTATTTCAGCTGGCTCGACCTACTTGACACAAACGTCATTGTCATCCTGACACTTATGGCCCTTGTGGCCGGGTTTACACTTGTGTCGAGCCTTTTCATCATCATTCTCGAGCGGGTCAACATGATAGGCATCCTCAAAGCGATGGGCATGTCGACATGGTCGATTGTCAAGATATTCATTTTTGTCGCCGAGCGGCTCGTGTTGCGCGGTCTGTTGGCCGGCAACATATTGGCCGGGGCGGCAATCTTCGTTCAGTCACGCTGGCATCTTATACCCCTCGACCCCGAGAGTTACTACCTGAGCTATGTCCCTGTAGCGGCCGACCCCGTCTGGTGGATCGCGCTCAACCTCGCCGTCATCGTCATGGCCGCCCTGGTACTGGTGGCTCCCTCGCGCGTTATCGCCGGCATCAAACCGACCACCGCCATCCGCTTTGACTGAATCTGTAAAATTTCGTGTAAATTCAGTCATCAGGAATTAAAAGAAAAAAATTCACACACCGACATTTCCTCTTATACCATTTTTTTTGTAATTTTGTCAGTTCAAAATATCAATATGCCCGACAACTCAACACTGCAAGAACACCTCATCGAGGGAATACGCGACCGTAAGGGCCGCCACATAACGACTGTCGACATGTCGTCGATCGAGAGCGCCGCGTCGTCTCATTTCATCATCTGTGAAGGCACGTCGACGATGCATGTATCGTCGATTGCCGACCACATTCGTGAATACATGCTTGACAATTACCGGGTCAAGCCGTTCAACTATGACGGCTATGGCACGTCACAATGGATCGTGATTGACTATGGCGACACGCTTGTCCATGTCTTCACGCCCCAGGCGCGCGAGCTTTACAACCTCGAGGAGCTATGGAGCGACGCCGTCATCACCAATCTGCCCGACCTTGACTAAAAACAGATAACAATCCCGGCCCCGCCGTGCCGGCAAACTCAAAACCATCAACAATGAAGTCCTTGAAACCCAAAAAAGGCTTTAATTTCAGCATATTTTGGCTCTACGCCCTGGTTGTGGCGTTTCTTGCCGGAATGTATTTCATCGACGAGAACGATGTAACCAAAGAGGTCAACTTCACCGAGTTTGAAAAGGAAGTTGAAGCCAAAGGCATCTCCAAAATCATCGTGAACTCGCGCGAGCAAGTTGCCTACGGAGTGCTCACCCCCGAGCAGGCCAAGAAAATCTTTAACTCAAACGCCATCACCGACAAGACCCGGGCGGTGGTGAAAGCCAATATACCGTCGGCCGACGTATTGCAGAACAAGATCGAGCAATGGCGGCAGAACGGGCTTTTCACCGGCGACGTCGAGTATGAGAAGTCAAGCGACTACATGTCGCTGATATGGGGATTCGGCCCCATCCTGCTTCTGATCGTTTTCTGGTTTTACATGATGAAACGCATGTCGGGAAAAGATGGCGGCTCGGGAGGTGTGTTCAGCGTCGGCAAGTCAAAGGCAAAGATCTTTGACAAGGACGGCCCGGTGCAGGTGACCTTCAAAGATGTCGCCGGCCTTGCCGAGGCCAAAACCGAGATTGAGGAGATTGTCGAGTTCCTGAAAAACCCCGGCCGATACACCGACCTTGGCGGCAAGATACCCAAAGGCGCTCTCCTTGTAGGCCCCCCCGGAACAGGCAAAACGCTGTTGGCCAAAGCTGTAGCCGGCGAGGCCAACGTGCCTTTCTTCTCCATGTCGGGCTCCGACTTTGTGGAAATGTTTGTCGGCGTTGGCGCCTCACGCGTGCGCGACCTGTTCAGGCAGGCCAAAGAGAAAGCGCCCTGCATTGTGTTTATCGACGAGATTGATGCCGTTGGTCGTGCCCGTGGCAAGAACCCCAACATGGGTGCCAACGACGAGCGCGAGAACACTCTTAACCAGCTGCTTATAGAGATGGATGGCTTTGGCACCAACAGCGGTGTGATTATCCTTGCGGCGACCAACCGCGCCGACATCCTCGACAAGGCACTGCTGCGCGCCGGTCGCTTTGACCGTCAGATATATGTCGATCTGCCCGACCTGCCCGACCGTATCGCGATTTTCAAGGTCCACATGCGCAACATCAAGACCGACGACACTGTCGACATCGACCTGCTGGCCCGTCAGACACCCGGATTCTCGGGCGCCGACATTGCCAACGTCTGCAACGAGGCCGCCCTCATCGCTGCCCGCCACAACAAGAAATCGGTTGGCAAAGAGGACTTTGTGGCCGCGGTTGACCGTGTGATAGGGGGTCTTGAGAAGCGTAACAAAATCACTACAGCCGAAGAGAAACGCTCAATCGCCGTTCACGAGGCCGGCCACGCCTGCGTGTCATGGCATCTGCAATATGCCAACCCGCTCATAAAAGTGACCATCGTGCCCCGTGGCAAAGCCCTTGGCGCGGCATGGTATCTGCCCGAGGAGAGACAGATCACCCCCTCTCAGGCCATTTTGGACGAGATATGTGCAACATTGGGAGGACGCGCTGCCGAAGAGCTCTTCCTGGGTCGCATATCGACCGGCGCTGCCAACGACCTTGAGCGTGTCACCAAACAGGCCTACGCCATGGTGACCTACTTTGGCATGAGCGAAAAGCTGCCAAACATCTCCTACTATGACTCGACAGGCATGAGCCTTTACTCCAAACCTTACAGCGACAAACGTGCCAACATGATCGACGAGGAGGTGTCGCGCATCATTGCCGAGCAATATGAACGTGCAAAAAAGATTTTGCTCGAGCACGCCGACGGTCATAACAAACTGGCCGACACGCTGGTGACTCGTGAGGTTATCTTCACCGAAGATGTTGAGAAAATATTTGGGAAACGCCCGTGGACATCGCGAACCGATGAGATTCTCGCCGCTCAAGACAACACAAAGCAGCTTGCCGAGAGCAATGACACCAAAGCCGCCGGCGACAAAGACGCCACTGTCGACACTGAAGTCAAAGACGATACTGTCGGCACCGAAACCAAAGACGACAAGGAGATTGCCGGCAATGCCGACGGTGATACCGACAACCAGACGCCTCCCCCCTACAATCCGGCCTGACATCTTCACTCAGGCTCAACTGATCGTCACGCTCTGAAAGAGACGCTGCCAGAGTGTAACGTCAGTCGCTCTTACGAGCAAACATAAGCAACCCGATACACCCCGTGGATAATCGTGGGGCAGGTTTTCGCGCGCCTCCCGATTCCATCAGTCGACAAATCGATTATAGCACATTGTCCGGGTCAGCTGAAACCATTTTACACCATGTTACAATTCAGTTACAATCGGTTTGTGTCACGAGGCTTTTTCAAAATAAAAAATTAAATTTGCGTTGCCTCGGCATTTGTTTGAATTTCCAATATATTTAAACCACATATCAACATGTCTATCAAATCGTTATTTCTAATTATGTTGATTGCCCTGACATCTTGTCTCACAGTCTCGGCAAAGGAGAAAACACCAAAGTATCTTGACCACCCTTACATGGTGGAGCAGTCGGGCTCGGCCCGCGAGGGGAAACTTGTGAAAGTATATGCATTTGGCAGCAATGCCGACAAAGCCATCGAGCAGGCAGAGAAAGATGCAGTTGCCGCCGTTCTGTTCTCAGGCGTGAGGCCGTCGGCCGAGGCTGCCGGAGCCGGTGTTGCCATGCCGCCCATGGTCGACGAGCGCACTCTCAACGACCACCTCGGATATTTCAATGACTTCTTTGAGAAAAAACTTAAGGGTGGCGAGTACAAATATGACTACCAACGCTTTGTGCGTCGTGTCAACTCTGAGTATCCCACGGGCGAAAACAATATAAAGACCGACAAAGGACGTCGCGTTGGCATTTATCTGATTGTATATGTTGACCAGTTGCGCAAAAAACTGCAGGACGACTACATCCTCAAAGGCCTGAACGACTATTTCAGCTATTGATACCGCTGTCAAACCTAATAAAACCAACCGATATCACAGAAACAAAACGGTATTCCAATGAAACTGTTAAACAAGTATATTTTGGGCGCTATTACAGCACTTGCTGTAATCACCGGCGCCAAAGCCCAGGAGGCCTACAAACCCACCATCATGGTGTTTCCCGACGTTGCATGGTGTCAACAAAACAACTATTGTGACGCCAACGGCAACGTAAGCTATGAAAAAGCATTGATGGACAAAGACATGAGAGGTGCCATAGGTGCCATTCAGGACATGATGGCCGCCCAGGGCTATCAGCTGATGGACCTCGAGCAGATGCTCAACGACCTTAAAAGCGAGGGTGCATACGACATGGTGCTCACCTCAAAGGGTGACGGGGAGATAGTCGAGGACGACCTTGACCGTCTCACACGAACCGCCTCGGCCGACATCATGGTGTCGCTTGCCGTCAACAAGGTGCCCTACGGGCCCCGCACCAAAGCGAGCATCGACCTCAAATCGATCGACGCCGCCTCAAAAAAGACCATCCAATTTGTCCAGTCGCCAAGCGTGGCCTCGGGTGCCGACTTCGGCACATTGGTACAGCAGGCCATGAACGAGAGTTTCACCAACTTCCTGAGCCGTATCGATCAACACTTCGCCACCACGGCAGCCAAAGGTCGCGAGGGGAGCCTGACGTTCAAGATTGCCTCCGACTGCCCCCTGCGCATGGACAGTGAAATCACAATCGACGGCGAAACCGGCGAGCTGACCGATTATCTGGAGTACTGGCTGAGCGAAAACTGTCAGGGCGGCAGTTTCTCGCCCGGACGCAAGTCAAAAGTCAGCAACCAGTACCTGCAGGTGCGTATTCCTCTTTTCGGAACTGCCAAGAAGGGTGGTTTCGGCAGCCGTTCAGGCAAACGCCGCGCCCAGTCGGCCGAGTCTTTTGTCAAACCTATCGCCGACAAGCTCGCAGCCTCAGGTCTCTCTGTATCGGTCACCCCCATCGGTGTCGGTAGTGCAATTGTTGTAATAGGCGGTCGTTAAACCTTTCATCAAACAGCTATGAGAAAAATATTTGTTTCATTTATCGCTGTCCTCCTGACAGTCATCGCCGCTATGGCACAAGACAACCGAGGCAAGATCGTGCTTGTGCCCTATCTGGTTAAAATCAACAACAACGGTGGCAACTCATCGGCCGACAATCTCCTGCTCGACCGGCTGAATCAGATTGTCACAGCCGCCGGCATGGTTGGCAAAGGCCTTTACAGCCCGTTCATCATCACCGCCAATGCCGTTGAGCTTGAACACACCACCACAGCGACAATCCCGGCCAAGACAGCGCTGCGCCTCTCGCTGACAATCTACATTGGCAACGGCGAGAACGGTACCCTGTTCTCAAGCTACAACATGGAGTTGCGTGGCATCGGTGACAACCTTGACCAGGCTTACGCGTCGGCCTACCGCAAGATCAACCCCCGGTCGCCCGAGCTTCTCCGGGCCATCGAGAGCGGCAAGCAGAAGATTATCGACTACTATGACGCCGAGGCTCCCGACATACTGCGCAAAGCCGAGACCGAGGCCGCCTCGGGCAACTTTGCCGAGGCCTACAACAGCCTGCTGTGCATTCCCAACATCTCACGCTATTACAATCAGGCTCAACAGCTCATCGCCGAGTATATGGCCAAAGACACCGCCACCCGCAACGCGCGCCTGATCAGTCAGGCTCGGGCCGCGTGGAGCACCAATCCCAACGAGACCGGCGCCATCAATGCCGAGGAATATCTCAAGCAGATAGAGATGCCGTCGGCAGCGATAGCCGCCGAAGCCAAAGAGTTGGCCCGCGAGATCGCAACCCGCCTGCAAAAAGTTGAAGACCAACGTTGGGCCCGTGAGGAAGAAGAGATCAGACGTGCCGCTCAAAACGAAGAGTTGGCAGCCCAGCGCGCCCACGAGAGAGAGCTTGCCTCGATCCGTGCCGCCCAAAAGGTTGCCGAGGCCCAATATGCCCAGCGCACTTATTATTATAACGTATATTGGTGGTAAAAACGGCTGTTTGTCAATTCCATCCAACCTCAACCGCCCGCTCCTCTCTCCATCATTCAGACAATCAATCATCACAAATTTCATGCAATGAAACTTAAATCGATAGCCATTGCACTGCTTGCAGTCGCAACAATGATGGGGGCGCAAAATGCCAAAGCGGCACGCGCTGAAACATATTATGATTCAAAAAGCCACATTATCGGCGTGAGCGGCGACTACAACGCCCTCAGCAGCCGTCTTGGCAACACCAAACTGGTTCCCAACTACCCCAAGGGGAATCTGACATTAAGGGTTCCCGCCCCCGAGGAGGGTAAAAAATTCTCCAAATCACAGATTCAAAGCGCTGAGTTTGAGCTAAATCAAAATAATGCCGGCAAGTATGTGCTCCAATTCTTGATGAACTATGACGGCAGAAGAATCAACGAGAATCTGCTTCAACAACGAGCCATCAGAAACGTCACGGCAGCCGACATCGAGCGCGCCCAAGAGAGTCTCATCGACAAGGAGACACTGCTCAAAGAGGACGTGCTCCCCATCCTGAGCCACAACTACATCTACTTTGAAAACGAGGTTAAAGGTGGCAAGGTGGCCTACATGATTTTCCATGTCGACATTGACCAGGAGATCATGGACCAGGTGTATAACAGCTGGGAGAATATGCACAACTTCAGCAAGATCAACCCCAAGGTCACATTTGTCGCCGGAGGTATCTGTGACAATAACCCTCAGAAATTTCAGGCACAGCTGGCCAACAAAATCTCCGACTTTGCCACCCGCGGCCAACTCATCACCCGCTCGCGCGCCAACATCACGGCAGCCGACGGCGCTCGCGTTGGCGACCGCGTCATCATCTACCGCCAGCAGATGGATAAGAACGGAAATTTCTACAGCAAGCGCATCGCCCGCGGCCGCATCTCGGGCTGGGATGGCGACAAGGCTCACTTCTTCCGCATCGCCGGTAACGCCGGCAATGCCAAAAATGGCGACATGGCTGTTGTGAGCCGTGACAAACGGTGGTCAACCGGCATCGAGGCAACCTATCAGCCCCACCTCTACGGTTTCTCAATCACCGGCGACCACTCGGGTAGTTTCCACAAGTCGGGTTTCTTCAACCATTTCATCTTTGAGATCGGCATGGCGATGACCGACAAGCCCGATGCCAACTGGCAATATCCCGGCCCGTTTGACGAGTTCTACACCGAAGACCTCCAGGATATCGATTTCAAAGCACCTGTGTTTTTCAACCTTGGATTCGGATATGGCCTTAGCAAGACTTTTATCGGTCTGTTTGAACTGATGCCCTACTTTGAGGTGCAGGGACAGTATGCCTACTGCGCCAACAAAGACCTCCTCAAAAACGACCACAGCAACAAAGAGGGCATTGGCGGCTTTGCTGTTCGCATCCCTGTCGGGCTCCGTTTCAGCATCAACATCGCCTACCCCGTGCAGTTTACGGCAGCTGCCGGCTATGCTTTCAACTTTGGCTTTGACGGCCATAACCGCAACAGCAACTGGAGCTTGGTTCAAGACATGTGTGACATGCACGACATCGACCGCAAAGGTTTCTTCGCCCAAGCCGGTATACGTTGGCATTTCTAACCTGTCGGTTTTCAGAGCATAATAAAATCATCAGAGGCTGTGTCAAAATTGATGACGCAGCCTCTAAATACGTGAGTTCGGGATAATGATGCCGTAAATCCAATCTGTGAGAATACGCATACAG
>CAYMVS010000051.1:0-15679 GCA_964394205.1 uncultured Muribaculaceae bacterium
ACACCATCTCCTGCACCTCGTCGGGGCGGCAGTTTGGCTTGTCGACCTTGTTGATGACCACCACCGGCTTGAGCCCCATGGCGATGGCCTTCTGGAGCACAAAGCGGGTTTGGGGCATCGGTCCCTCAAAGGCGTCGACAAGCAGCAGGCAGCCGTCGGCCATGTTGAGCACACGCTCAACCTCGCCGCCAAAGTCGGCGTGCCCCGGGGTGTCTATAATGTTGATTTTAGTGTCTTTGTAGTTGATAGAGACGTTTTTTGACAGGATTGTGATGCCTCGCTCGCGCTCCAAGTCGTTGTTGTCGAGTATAAGCTCGCCGGCATTCTGGTTGTCACGAAAGAGGTGGCCGGCAAGCAGCATTTTGTCGACCACTGTGGTCTTGCCATGATCGACGTGGGCGATAATGGCTATGTTCCTGATGTTTTGCATTTGTCTCGCTGATTTTTCTTTTCGGGCGGCAAAGTTACACATTTTTTACAATAATTTCAAAAGTGGAGGGTTGTGTGAGATAATTATTATGTCTATATTTGCCAAATAAATCAATCACAAAACAATTGAAGCAATGGCAACAAAACCGTTCAAGTATCAAAAGATGTTCCCGATGTCGGCAGAGACGACTGAATATTATCTTCTTACCCCCGATTATGTAAAGGTTGAGGATTGGGGCGGCCACAAGATGCTGGTCGTTGACCCCGAGGGGCTGCGTGTGCTGGCCCGTCAGGCTACCCACGACAATTCGTTCATGCTGCGCCGTGAGCACAACGAGATGGTTGCAAAGATTTTACATGACCCCGAGGCGTCGCCCAACGATAAGTTTGTGGCCCTGACGATGCTGCGCAACGCCGAGGTGTCGGCCAAGGGGCAGCTCCCGTTCTGCCAGGACACCGGCACGGCGATCATCATCGGCAACAAGGGGCAGAATGTCTACACCGGCGGCGGCGACGAGGAGCAGCTGAGCCACGGCGTGTATGACACCTACACCGGTTGCAACCTGCGCTACAGTCAGAACGCGCCCCTGACAATGTATGACGAGGTCAACACCGGCTGTAACCTCCCGGCCCAGATTGACCTCCACGCTGTCGACGGCGACGAGTACAAGTTTGTCTTTGTGGCAAAAGGCGGCGGTTCGGCCAACAAGACCTATCTCTTTCAGGAGACAAAGGCGCTGCTCAACCCCGAGACCCTGGTGCCCTTCCTGGTTGAGAAGATGCGCTCGCTCGGCACGGCGGCCTGCCCCCCTTATCACATCGCCATTGTCATCGGAGGCACCTCGGCCGAGAAAAATCTCGAGACCGTCAAGAAAGCCTCTATAAAATATTATGACAACCTGCCCGACCATGGCAATGAGCTTGGCCATGCCTTCCGCGACACCAAGCTCGAGGCCGAGCTGCTCAAGTGTGCCCAAAAATTGGGCCTGGGAGCTCAGTTTGGCGGCAAGTATTTTGCCCACGACATCCGTGTGATACGCATGCCGCGCCACGGTGCATCATGCCCCGTGGGTATCGGTGTCAGCTGCTCGGCCGACCGTAATGTCAAGGCCAAAATCAACGCCGAGGGCCTGTGGATTGAGAAACTCGACACCAACCCGGGCGAGCTGATACCCGCCGAGATGCGTCAGGCCGGCGAGGGCGACGTGGTCAAGATTGACCTTAACCGCCCGATGAGCGAGATACTCGCCGAGCTGACCAAATATCCCGTGGCTACCCGCCTGTCGTTGAACGGCACTATCATCGTTGGCCGCGACATCGCCCATGCCAAAATCAAGGAGCGCCTTGACCGCGGCGAGCCGATGCCCAAATATCTGCAAGACCATCCTATCTATTATGCCGGGCCGGCCAAGACCCCCGAGGGTATGCCTTCGGGCTCGTTTGGACCGACAACCGCCGGCCGCATGGACCCCTACGTTGACCAGTTCCAGGGCGAGGGGGGCTCGATGGTCATGATAGCCAAGGGCAACCGCTCAAAGGCTGTCACCGATGCCTGCCACAAGCATGGCGGCTTCTACCTGGGCTCGATTGGCGGCCCGGCGGCCATCCTGGCTCAAAACAGCATCAAGAAAGTGGAGTGTCTGGAGTATCCCGAGCTGGGCATGGAGGCTATCTGGAAAATCGAGGTTGAAGATTTTCCCGCTTTCATCCTTGTAGACGACAAGGGTAACGACTTTTTTGCCGATATTGCCAAGAGATGTGAGGGTTGCCCTATAGTTGACGACAACCATTGATATGGCCGGTAACCTCAAAGATATAAGAATCGACCAATATGACTATGAGCTGCCGGATGACCGCATAGCGCTCCATCCGGTGGCTCAGCGTGACAGCTGCCGGCTGCTGGTCAGGCAGCCCGGCGGCACGCTTGTCGACACGACGTTCAACAGGATAGTCCCGTTGCTGCCCGGGGGCGCGATGCTGGTGTATAACAACACGCGGGTTATCAACGCGCGCCTGCGGTTTCAGAAAGCGGCCACCGGGCAGGGCCCCGGCGCCCAGATTGAAATCTTCTGTCTCGAGCCGGCGGCCCGCCAGGACTATGTGCTGTCGTTTGCCTCGACAGGCAGTTGCCGTTGGATTTGCCTTGTTGGCAATTCAAAAAAGTGGAAGAGTGGCCCCTTGACCAAAGAGATAACCCTCGACGACGGCCGCGTTGTCACCCTGACGGCGACCCGCCTCGAGCGCGACGCCACCTCGAGCATTGTCGAGCTGAGCTGGCCCGAGGAGCTCAACGTGAGCTTTGCCACCATCATCGAGGCTGCCGGCGAGATTCCGATCCCGCCCTATCTCAACAGGTCGACCGAGAGCAGCGACAGCGAGGACTACCAGACGGTCTACTCGCGTTTTGACGGCTCGGTGGCGGCACCGACCGCCGGGCTGCATTTCACCAACGGGTTGCTCTCGGAGGTTGACCGTGCCGGCATCGAGCGGCGCGAGGTTACACTCCATGTCGGCGCCGGGACTTTCAAGCCGGTCACCGCCGACACCATCGGCGACCACCCGATGCACAGCGAGTGGATCGCCGTCGACCGCGACCTGATTGCCGACCTGGCCAAAAGAGAGCGGCAGGTGGTGGCCGTTGGCACAACCTCGGTCAGGACCCTCGAGAGCCTGTACCACCTGGGCTGCATGGCGGCCACCGGGGTCGAGCCCACAGAGGTGGAGCAGTGGTACCCCTACAGTGACGCTCATCCCCGCCTCGACTGCCGGGAGGCGCTTGAGGCCCTCGTTGACCACCTTGACCGGCGCGGGTTGTCAAAACTTGTCGCCTCGACCCGTGTGCTGATAGCGCCGGGCTATGATTACAAGGTGGTCGACGTGATAATAACCAACTTCCACCAGCCGCGGTCGACCCTGCTTCTGCTGGTCTCGGCATTCATAGGCCCGGGCTGGCGTGAACTCTATGACCACGCTTTGGCCGCCCCTTACCGCTTTTTAAGTTATGGCGATGCCTGCCTGTTATATCCCGACAAAAAGATAGCAAAATGACAACCGACTACGACCAAATCATCGCTCAGCGATCACAAGAGGTGTTTGACATCATGGCAAACCGCGTCGGTCAGGCCGACCTTGAGCGAATCAAGGATGCCTTTGAGATGGCACGTGATGCCCACGCGCCCCAACGCCGCAAGACCGGCGAGCCATACATCCTGCACCCCATCGCCGTGGCGCGTATCGCCGCCGACGAGCTCGGATTGGGGGCCAACCCGGTGATAGCCGCCTTTCTGCACGATGTGGTCGAGGATACCGACCATACCCTCGACGAGATCAGGGAGCGCTTTGGCGACGATGTCGCTTTTTTGGTCAGGGTGGTCACAAAGCAGAAGAAAGATAAATATGAACTGAGCAAGCAGCTTGACAACTTCAAGCAGATGCTGGGGTCGGTGCAGTATGACATCAGGGCTCTGCTCATCAAGCTCGCCGACCGTCTCCACAACATGCGCACTCTCTCGTCCATGCCGCCGGCCAAGCAGATGAAAATCGCGGGCGAGACCGACTATTTCTACGCTCCGCTTGCCAATCGCCTGGGCTTGTATAACGTCAAGACCGAGCTTGAAAACCTGAGCCTGAAGTTTCGCTGCCCTCATGACTACAAGGAGCTTGAAGACTGGATCGAGCAGGACCGCGAGGCCCAGAAAGAGCGTCTCGACCGGTTTACCGACCAGATTAAAGAGGTGCTCGACAAGGCCGGGATAAAGGCACGTGTCAAGATTGAGTATCGCCACCCCTACAGCGCCTGGCGCCGCATGCACAAGTATGGCGACGACTTCAACCACCTCAAATACCGCCACTTCACCGACATCATCTTTGAGACACCCGAGGGGGTGACCGAAAAGGAGATGGCACTGAAGATTTATTCCTGCCTGACCGACCGGTTCAACGAGAAGCCGGGGGGTATCACCAACTATATCGACACGCCAAAGGAGAACGGTTATCAGAGTTTTCATGTCAAGCTGTTGCCCGACTTCGGCCGTTGGCAGGAGGTCCACATCAGCAGCGAGCGGATGGTTCGCGACAGCCAGCTGGGGTGCACCGCCGAGCGCAGCGAGGATAACATCAAGCGCTGGATAGAGAAATTCCGCGGCATCCTGCGCGACATAACCGAGCATCGCGAGGATGGCAACGGGTTTATGGAGAAGGTGGTGTCATCGTTTTACAATGACGACATCATGACATTCACTCCCCGCGGGCGCGCCATCGTGCTGCCTCAGAAAGCGACCGTGCTCGACTTTGCCTACGAGGTGCACACCTCGCTGGGTCAGCACGCCAAATATGCCCGCATCAACAACTTCCTGGCCTCGATCAAGGCCCCCTTGCGACGGGGCGATGTGGTCGAGATTTTTACCGACGACAATGCCCACCCGTCGCCCGACCAGCTCGATGCCGTCGTGACCTACAAGGCGCGTCGTGCCATCACACGCTATCTCGAGAGCCGCCCCCGGCCCGAGTTTGACCGCTGCCCCGAGTGCCTCCCCATCCCCGGCGATGAGCTGATAGGCTATCAGGATAAGCTGACCGACCGCATCACCCTGCACAAACGTGACTGCCCCCTGGCGATACGTCTGGCCACTCAGCAGGGCGACAACTTCAAGGCGGTCAACTTTGAGCCCGACGAGACGCTCTATCCCGTGACCATTGTCATCACAGCCGTCGACCGCTATCATCTGTTAATCGACCTTGTCGACACCATCTCCAATGTGCTCGGCCTGTCGATCAACAGTTTCAACACGTCAACCGTCGACAGCATCGTCACCTGCACCATCTCTTTGGGGGTCCACTCAAACGAGGAGATTCAAACCATCATTCATCATATTTCGGCCATAAAGGGGGTCGATGAGGTGAAGCGCGATAGTTAAAAAGTGTTTAAAACTTGACAATCGGGTGTCGTGGGTATTAACTTTGCGACAATTTGCCAAAGAAGGTGCAAAAACTTATGAGGAAAAAGAGAAAAGGATTGCTGACCACGCTTGCAGCGCGGGTGACGGCCACGGCGAGCGTGTCGTTGGTTTTGATGTCGCTGGCGATGGCTGCAATGTTTGGCATCGGAGCCCGCCGGTTGCTTGAAAAGGTGGGCGAGGAGGCCGGCTATGTGGTCATTCTGACCCCTGAGGCCACCGTCACCCAAATAAATAAGGTTAAGCAGTTTTTGGGCAACAGCCGCTCGACAGCCGGCTATACCTACGCCTCGACCGAGCAGATAGAGCAGCGGTGGAACGAGATGACCGGCGCCGACTCGGCCGAGCGTGCCATGTTGGCGTCGCTCGAGGTTAGCCCTTTCCAGCCCGAGCTTGACGTGCAGGTCAAGAGCGGGTGGATGACGCCCGATAGCCTGGAGGGTGTGATGACACGTGTCAGGGCGATGGAGGGGGTTGAGAGTGTGACACCCCGATCAAGCGTAGCGGCCGGTGTCGGCCAGACAACCGGGCGTGTCATGTTGGTGCTACTTGGTGTTGCGGCCGTCCTCCTGGTTATCTCTTTTATGTTGATAAACAACACGGTGAGGCTGTCGGTCTACTCGCGCCGCTTTATCATCAACACAATGTCGCTGGTTGGCGCCACAGATGGTTATGTCAGGCGGCCTTTTGTGATCTCGGCCATGTTTATCGGGCTTGTCGGGGGTGTCATCGCCGACGTTTTTGCCACCGGCCTGATGCTCTATCTGCCGTCGTTTGACGCCGGGCTCGGCTCGTTGATAACATGGGGGGAGATGGCCATCGTGCTCGCGGGGTTGCCTGTGATCGGCATGGCGGTTTGCTCGATGGCGGCTCTGTTTGCCACTAACAAATATTTAGGCCGGTCTTACGACAGCCTTTACGAATAAAAATCCACAGATGAAACAAACAAAAAAAATTGAAGTCAACGCCACAAAATCGGGGCTGAAAAAGGAGAGCGAGCAGACTCGTGCTCTCGGGAAAACCAATTTTATCATGATGGCCGTCTCGGGGTTGATCATCGTTGTCGGTTTTCTGCTGATGCTCGGCTCGGGAAATGACGGCGCCGAGTTTAATCCCGATATTTTCAGCACACGCCGTGTTGTGGTTGGCCCGACAATCGCGTTTTTGGGATTTATAGCGATGGGTGTGGCGATAATCTGGCCTCAGAAGAAATAATCAAAACAAGTTAAAGAATGGATTGGTTAAACGCCCTCATAATGGGCATCGTTCAGGGTCTGGCCGAGTATCTGCCCATCTCGAGCAGTGGCCATCTTGAGATTTTCAACAAGATTTTGGGTCTCGACCTTAGCAAGGAGAGCGCGCTGTCGTTTGACCTGGCGCTCCATGTAGCCACCGTGTTGAGCACCATCGTGATATTGTGGCGCGAGTTTTACCCCCTGTGCCTGTCGTTTTTCACCATCAAGCGCGACCGCGACTTCTGGATGGTCTGCAAGATACTGGTTTCGTGCATCCCGGTGGCCATCGTTGGCCTCTGTTTTAAAGATCAGGTCGAGCAGTTTTTTGGCGGCAACCTGTTGGTGGTGGGCATTTGCCTGCTGGTGACAGCGCTGCTGTTGGCGCTGACCTATTTCACACGGGGTGTCAACACCGCCGCGGGCCGTCGTGGCCGCGACATCACCTGGGCCGACGCTTTCATAATCGGCTGTGCCCAGGCGGTTGCAGTGCTCCCTGGCCTGAGCCGGTCGGGCTCTACAATCGCTACCGGCATCCTGCTTGGCGATGACCGTGAGAAGGTGGCCCGGTTCTCATTCCTGATGGTCATCATCCCGATACTTGGCGAGGCGTTACTCGACGTGAAAGATATGTTGGGGGGCGATATAGCCTCGTCATCGGCCTCGGTGGGTTTCATCCCGTTGATGATTGGCTTTGTGGCTGCTTTTGTTGTCGGGTGTCTGGCTTGCAAGTGGATGCTTGAGATTGTCAAGAAAGGCAAGCTCATCTGGTTTGCAATCTATTGCGCCATCGTCGGTGTGTTGTGCTTAGCGTGGTGACGGCATGAATTTTCTGGAAGGAGAAACACTCTATATCGACAAGCCCAAGGGGTGGACCTCGTTTGATGTCGTCAAGCGCATCCGCTCGATTCTCACCCGGCGCATGGGTGTCAAGAAGCTCAAGGTCGGTCATGCCGGCACTCTCGACCCTCTCGCCACGGGGGTGATGATTGTTGTCACCGGCCGCTCGACCAAACTGATCGACACGCTGCAGGCCGGGGTGAAGGAGTATGTCGCCACAATAGCGCTTGGCGCCACGACCCCTTCTTTTGATCTTGAGACCGAGATTGATGCCACCTATCCTGTCGACCACATCACGCGCGAGAGTATCGAGGAGGCCCTGAGCCGGTTCAAGGGACGCATCGAGCAGATACCACCGGCATTCTCGGCCTGCAAGGTCGACGGCCACCGTGCCTATCTGATGGCCCGTAAGGGGCGGCAGGTCGAGCTCAAGCCAAAGGTGCTTGTGATCGATCAGATAGAGCTGTTGGACTACAAGCCGGGGCAAATCATAATACGTGTGGTTTGCTCTAAGGGTACCTACATCAGGGCTTTGGCCCGCGACATCGGGGTGGCTCTCGACAGCGGAGCCCACCTGACCGACCTCAGGCGCACCCGTGTCGGCGATGTCACCATCGACAATTGCCTGAGTGTGGACCGCGCCGCCGAGGTGCTTGCCGCCGTGCCTATTGAATATCCCGAATAAGAATTAAGAAGTTTAAGATAGATGAAGCTTTCACAATTTAAATTTAACTTGCCCGACGAGCTGATAGCTCAATATCCGGCAGCCGAGCGCGACGAGTGCCGGCTGATGGTTGTCAACCGCGCCACCGGGACGATTGAAGACCACTATTTCAAAGAGGTGTTGAACTATTTTGACGAGGGAGACATGATGGTGTTTAACGACACGCTCGTCTTTCCCGCCCGCCTGTTTGGCAACAAAGAGAAGACAGGGGCGCGCATCGAGGTTTTCCTGCTGCGTGAACTCAACGCCGACAATAAGCTCTGGGATGTGCTTGTCGAGCCGGCCCGCAAGATAAGGATAGGCAACAAGCTCTATTTTGGCGACGACGAGGGGATGGTGGCCGAGGTGATCGACAACACCACCTCGCGCGGACGCACCCTGCGTTTTCTCTATGACGGCACCCACGAGGAGTTTAAAAAAGCGTTGTTTGAGCTTGGCATGACCCCGCTGCCGGCCTATATTGACCGCATGCCCGAGGAGGCCGACGCCGAGCGCTATCAGACCATCTTTGCCCGTCGCGAGGGCGCCGTGGTGGCTCCGGCCGCCGGTGCCCACTTCAGCCGCGAGCTGCTCAAGAGGATGGAGATAAAAGGGATTCAGGAGGCCTTCCTGACGGTCCACAGCGGTCTTGGAAACTTCCGCGACATCGATGTCGAGGATTTGACCAAACATCGCATGGACTCGGAGGAGATAGATGTCACCCCCGAGTTGGTCGACGCTGTAAACGCCACAAAAGATGCCGGCAAAAAGGTTTGTGCGGTGGGAACATCGGTGTTGCGCGGCATCGCCAGCGCCGTCTCGATGGGTGGCCACATGAAGACCTACACCGGGTGGACCAACAAGTTCATCTTCCCGCCCTACGACTTCACCGTCACCGACGCTCTTATCACCAATTTCCATCTTCCCTACTCGACCATGCTCATGATGGCGGCAGCCTTTGGCGGCTATGACCTGATAATGGAGGCTTACCACAAGGCGGTCGACGAGAAATATCAGTTTGGTGCCTACGGTGACGCGATGCTCATAATCTGATGGCCTCTTACCTGACCATAGAAGCCCCTTCAACGGCCGTCTTCCGCGAGAAGATGAGCCGTTTCATTTCGTTTGCCACCCCGGTCACCACTGTCGACGAGGCCAAGGCTGTGATTGCCGACACGGCCAACCGCTATCATGACGCGCGTCATGTCTGCTGGGCCTACATGATTGGCGCCGACCGCAAGACTTTCCTGTCGAGCGACAACGGCGAGCCCTCGGGTACGGCCGGAAAGCCGATTCTGGGCCAGATTAACTCGGCCGGGCTTACCGATATTGTCATCTGTGTGGTGCGCTACTTCGGCGGCATAAAGCTTGGCACATCGGGGCTCATCGCGGCCTATCGCGAGGCTGCGCGCCTTGCCATAGCCGAGGCCACGGTGATCGAGGCCCACGAGATGGAGAGCGCCACCATCACGTTCCCCTACCTGGCCATGAACGACGTGATGCGCCTGCTCAAGGCGAGCCCCACGGCCAAAATCGCCGACCAACAGTTTGACAACACCTGCCGGCTGACGTTCACGACCACTGCCGACGAGATGTCGCTCCTGTTGCCCCGGCTGCGCGCCCTTGACGGCGTGATGTGACACTCTCACAACCTTTTATGGCTCCCGGTTGTTATATCAGTGAACTTCAACTGATTTAACAATGAGAGCCATATTTCTTGCAATAGGTTTACTGACAGCTGTTTATGGTCTGGGCCAGGAGACAGGCTCAGAGCGTTTCATGCGCCGGTGGAACGAGTATTACGAGCGCGAGTTCAAAGTGCGCCCCATCGGTTTTCAGGTCGGTTATAGCCTCAAGTGGTATAACCACAACGAGAACGGACATCGCCGCAGCTGCACTTTCTTTGGCAATCCCGGCCACAACTCGGGTATAGTGTTCGGAATTCCCTATCAGCCGGTTTTCTACAAGGGTCTCGGGCTCGACACGGGCGTGTTTGCCGAGATTTATGCCTGCAAGGATGCTCCCGATGTCTATCGCGTGGAGGATGTCGGCATGTTTGTGCCGGTGAGGGCCATGTACCGGTTTCCTTTCAAGCCCGACATGTCGGTGTTTGTGACCACCGGCGTGCAGTTTGACCTTGGAGTAAGGCTCAACATCAAGAACGCCGAGGATACCGATGCCGGTACCCAAAAGCTTAATTATGACGACAACACGCCGCGCCGGTTCAACTGCTACTATGACATTGGCGGCGGCGTGAGGTTCAAGCAGTTTCAGCTGACAGTCATCTACTCACTCGGACTGACCCCCAACAAAAATTTCTTCTCGATCAACGGCACCGGCAACACCTACGTCAACGTCTATCCCTCAAAGGTTTCGTTTACCGCCGGCCTTATGTTTTAGCCTGCCGATGATGACGGCGCGCTCCGAGGGGCTTATCCCGAGGTAGAGCACGGCCAGGGCGGTGGCGATGCATGACACTGTCGAGCTGATGAAGAACCGCGCTGTCTCGTTGTCAATCATCCCGGCGACAATCATGGCGGGGGGGACGCTGACGACGACCACCGCCAAGAGCCGCAGCACGATTTGCCGCAGGTAGGTGGAGACGGCGATGTGGCAGCAGCGGCTGTTGTAGACAACCCTCACGGCGGTCACCGCGATGTCGACACCGATAATCACCACAAGGCTGTAGGCCGGCGCCAACCCGCCATATTTGCAGGTTAAGAAAGCGATGGGGATACATGTGACCCACACCAGGCAGGTCACCAACTGATAGACGGCGATGCGCCCGTAGGCCTGCATCGACACCCACAGAGGCCCGGTCAGGGAGTCGCAGATGCAGAACACAATCATCAGCCGGGCAAACGAGCAGGCATCGGGAGGAATGTTGACAAGCCACAGGTCAAGCAGAAAGGGCATGTTGAGCATTATCGGCATGCCGATGAAAAGCACGATGTAGAACGACAGCCGCGAGGTCTGGATAAACAGGCGTTCAAACTGGTCATGATTGCCGGCCGAAAACAGCTGGATCAGTTGGGGACTCGACGCTACCTGAACACTTTTGGTGAACGAATAGACGGCCGTTTTCACCTGATTGGCGATACCCATGGTGGCATTGTAGGCCACGCCAAAGAGGATGTTGACAACCATCGGGAAACCTTGCATGTAGGAAAGGTCGCCGATCGACGTCAACAGGTTCAGACTAAGGAAACGGCCAATCTCGATGGCGTTGGATATGGGCGACTTGACTGAAAAATGTATCCCGGGAAAGTTGACACGGCAATAGACAAAATAGGCCCCCGTGATGATGACCGCCACCGCTATCAGCAGGCCCATGTAGATGATTAGCTTGTCGCCGGCAAAGATTGTCAGGCAGATTGCCACCGATAGTTTGAGGGCAGCCTCGAGGATTGAGTTGTAGGCATAGAACTGCATCTTCTCGTAGGCGGTGATCAGAGCCTGAAAGGGGACGCGCAGCAACTCGAAAATCACTATCAGCAAAGAGAGCTGAAACACGAGCCGCGCATCGCCCATGCGGCCGGGGGGTATGTCGAGCTCATGGTTTAGAAACCACAGGCCGCCGGTCTCGGCGAGAATCAGGATAAGCCCCGAGCAGAGCAGCAGGCACAGACAGCAGGCGCTGAAGATCGACTGCATGTTCTTGCCCCCGGTGAGCCCGAGCTCTACGTTGAGATAGCGCTGTATGGCGTAGGTGAGCGACGAGTTTATGAAAGCCACGAGCATCGACAATCCCGCGACAACGCTGTAGATACCAAAATCGATAACCCCCAGTTGCTGCAGCACGACACGGCTGGTGTAGAGCGAGATGCTCATCGAGATGAGCATCCTCACCGCCATGTAGAGCGAGTTTTTTGCTATCTTTTTATTGTCGGGCATCGGGCAATCTTCCTGTCGGGTCGGTACTGAGTCTGCAAAATTACTCAAAAAAGCTGAATCATCACCCTCCTGACCGATTTTTCATTTTAGGAGATGGCCATATTTGAGGCCCGGTTTGGTGGGGGGAATCTGCGTCAGGGGTCATCTCACCTCGTTGCCTTGGTGATCAATGTAAAACTCTCTGCCGTTTAGTCTGACTTTTGCTTTGCCCATCCAGAAAGACCACGCGTCATCAAATTTAGCCGGGATAACGAGTTGTCCCGACTTGTCAATAAAGCCATATTTGCCATTGATTCTCACTAAGGCTAATCCTTCTGAGAAAGGAATCGCGTCATCAAATTTAGCCGGGATAACGAGTTGTCCCGACTTGTCAATAAAGCCATATTTGCTATTGATTTCCACGTTTGCCAATCCCTCCGTGAAAGACCCCGCGAAATCAAATTTAGCCGGGATAACGATTTTGCCGGTTCCATCTTTGTAGCCGTATTTGCCGGTTTTGCGATCCTCAAATTCCTCGTAATTTACATCTTGTGAGGCAGTGAGGGCGCCTGAGAGGGAGGAGAGGGTCCCCTCGGTGACAGTGGCGCTGAGGGTGGCGCTGTCATAGCCCGGGGCCGAGATGACAACGGTGTGTTGGCCGATGACAAGGTTGTCGATAATGGCGGGGGAGGTGCCGCGGTTGGTGCCGTCGATGGTGATGGCGGCTCCCGCGGGCTCATAGTCGATGTTGAGCGACCCGGTGATGGGGATGAGAGCGCCGATGGTGATGGCTTGGCTGTCGCCGGTCTTGACAGTGACGAGCTGCTCGAAGGGGCGGTGGCCCGGTAGACGGCCCTCCACCGAGTAGGTGTCGGGAAGCAGCTGGCCAAGCCACGATGAAGTACCCACGCGCTCGCCGTTGATGTAGATTTCGGTGCCGGGGGTGGTGGCGCTGACTTCAAGCGTACCCTTTGTGGAGCGTAGGGTCACGCTACGCTCCACGCGCTCCTTGCCGATGGTTACCGATCCCTCGTCGGGCAGGTATCCCGGAGCCTCTACGCGGTAGGTGTGGGTGCCGTGGGACAGGAGCATCTTGGCGGTGCCTGCGCGCACCTCGCGGGGTTTCCCGTCAACAGTGACCGTGGCTGTGGGGGGCGAGACGCTGAGCAGCAGATAGTTCATCCCCGCGGTGGCCGATGGCGGGGTCTGCTGACCCGCCATCGCGGGCAGCGACAGGGTGATGGCGTAGACACAGCCCGGCTGCAGGCCATCGATATCATAGTCGGCAAAATTGATCTTGACAGGCAGGAAGGTGTTTGACTTGATGCGCAAAAATTTGGTGCCGGGCGAGAGGTAGACAAGGTATTCGCCCCCCTTGCGGCTCACCGTACCGATGACGTTCCCCTCAAAGGTCACATCGTCGGCCAACACCTCGACATGGACCAGGGCACAGACATTGCCGTTGAGGTCTACGCGCCGGTCGGGCGTCGGTATGACCTCAAAAGGTAACGCCTCGACCCGTTTCACGGTGGCTTCTTGGGCGCCGGCGGTCAAGGTGGAGAGGATGGCGATAAGGATTGATATGATGATGCGCATGGTGTCGTGGTTCAGATGTGTCTTTTCATCACGCAAAGATATTAAATTATTATTTATTAGCGCTCATTTCATCCACAACTTATTTAATTGTCGCGGCTAATCAATGGTTTTGGGCGGTGGAAGACAGAGAGGGGGGCGCGACAGTCGGACTTGACTGCCGCGCCCCCCCGGGGTGTTTTATAGTTGTTTTACAGATAGGTTTTAATTGTTGAAAATCAGGTCGTCGTCTTTGACATCAATGATGATCGGGCGGTCTTTGTCGACTTTCTGGGCAAGGATGTCTTTTGACAGACGGTTCAGGACAAGACGGTGGATGACACGCTTGACGGGACGGGCGCCAAACTCGGGGTCATATCCCTCCTCGGCAAGGAATTTGAGAGCCGCCGGCGTCACCTCGAGGGTGATACCGTTGGTGGCCAGCATCTTCTGTACCGACTTGATCTGTAACCCGACGATCTCTTCAATCTCGGCCTCGTTGAGCGGGGTGAACATGATGGTCTCGTCGATACGGTTGAGGAACTCGGGGCGTATGGTCTGCTTCAGCATGTCGATGACCTGCTCTTTGGTCTTCTCGATGGTCTCGTCGCGGTTTTCGGGCGTCATCTTGGCAAAGTTGTCGCGAATTACGGCCGAGCCCATGTTGGAGGTCATGATGATGATGGTGTTCTTGAAGTTGACCATGCGGCCCTTGTTGTCGGTCAGACGGCCGTCGTCAAGCACCTGCAGCAAGATGTTGAACACGTCGGGGTGGGCCTTCTCAATCTCGTCAAAGAGCACAACCGAGTAGGGCTTGCGGCGCACAGCCTCGGTCAGCTGGCCACCCTCGTCATAACCGACATATCCCGGAGGCGCTCCGACCAGACGCGACACGGCGTGTTTCTCCTGATACTCGCTCATGTCTATACGGGTCATCATGTTTTCATCGTCAAACAGATATTCAGCCAAAGCCTTGGCGAGCTCGGTCTTACCGACGCCGGTTGTGCCCAAGAAGATAAACGAGCCGATGGGGCGGCGCGGGTCGTTGAGACCGGCACGCGAGCGGCGAACGGCGTCGGCGATGGCGCGTATAGCCTCCTCCTGGCCAACAACACGGTTGTGAAGCTCGGCCTCGAGGTGCAGCAGCTTGTCTTTCTCGCTCTGAACCATCTTGTTGACCGGGATGCCTGTCCAGCGAGACACGACGTCGGCGATATCCTCGCTGTCGACCTCCTCCTTGATGAGCGCTTTCTCGCCCTGCATCATCTTGAGCTGCTCCTGGATCTGGGCGTTCTCGGCCTCTTTCTGCTGTATCTTTGAATATCGTATCTCGGCAACCTTGGCATAGTCGCCCTCGCGCTCGGCGCGGTCGGCGTCAAAGTTGAGCTGCTCGATGTCGATTTTGTTTTGCTGGATGCGGTTGATGAGGTCTTTCTCGGCCTTCCATTTGGCCATATACTCCTTCTCGTCTTCACGCATCTGGGCAAGGTCTTTCTCGATCTCCTTGACATGCTCTTTGTCACCCTCGCGCTTTATGGCCTCGCGCTCGATCTCCTTCTGGGCGATGCGGCGCGAGATCTCGTCGAGAGCCTGGGGCACCGAGTCAATCTCCAGGCGCAGCTTTGACGCTGCCTCGTCGACAAGGTCGATCGCTTTGTCGGGCAGGAAACGGTCGGTGATATAGCGCTCGCTCAGCTGAACGGCAGCGATTATCGCCTCGTCGCGGATGCGCACCTTGTGGTGGTTTTCATAGCGCTCCTTGAGGCCACGCAGGATGGCGATGGCGCTCATCTCGTCGGGCTCGTTGACCATCACTTTCTGGAAACGACGCTCGAGGGCTTTATCTTTTTCAAAATATTTCTGATACTCGTCGAGGGTGGTGGCGCCGATGCTGCGCAGCTCGCCGCGGGCAAGCGCGGGCTTGAGGATGTTGGCGGCATCCATCGCTCCCTCCCCTTTGCCGGCACCGACAAGGGTGTGGATCTCGTCGATGAAGAGGATAATCTCGCCATCGCTCTGAGGCGATTCCTTAAGACATTGTAAGCTTTAAGTTGTAAGCTTTAAGTTGTAAGATA
>CAYMVS010000052.1:0-15624 GCA_964394205.1 uncultured Muribaculaceae bacterium
CTGTGTCTACCCGGGGAGGTCGTTTTCCCTTGTCGACATTACAAAGGTAGGCATATTTTCACCCCAAAAATATTTTAAATGTTAAGAGATGTTAACCAAAGATCAATGGCGTCAAGTTTTCTTCAATCGCCCTATCTCTCAACACATTACACACCAAAACAGATTGTTTCAACCCTGTAACAATCGCCTCCCGCCCTCCGTTTTGTTTCAATCCTGCAACAATTTTCTCTTGTGTTTTAGAAGTCTTATAAGGGGCTGAAAAGGAAATTGGAGACTCTCAAAGTGAGAATCTCCAATTCTGCACACCCAACCGTGGCGTATTAGAACCAATATTAGCCGATTTGGATAGGTTGTGGGAAATGCGTCATTGGATTCCAAACCCTGACGCCCCGATAGATTTAATCAAAAAGAGATAATTGTTGAGTCTGGCTATTGATTAATCGTTGGGCATTTGTTTTAAGCCCTTTATCTTTACACCACCGGGCTACATCTAATCTCATTAATAGATTTTTAGTTACAACCCTTTTGGCATCTTTGAAAACCAACGAGAGTAGCAACGAATTTATTTCAATGCTATTGAGAGCGTCATATATACATTTTGCCTCTTCAAAATTGTCGAAATCGAGTTGATAACATGTATCGTCCACCAAAATAGGTTTCCCCTCAAACTGCGAGATCAATTCAAAGGCGATATTCTTGTATAAAGATGAAACAACTATTTTATATTGGCTGAAAGAATAGTCTCCTACCCCAAAAATACTAAATTTATCCTTATCTTTATAGATGGCACTCTTTCTGTTGCGAAATGCATTTCTATGTTTTGTCAGATAAGAATATGCAAGAGGATGAGTAACTGCCAACAAAGAGGTATCTTCTCCTACTTTTCGTTGTGGGACTATTATGAATTTGCGAATCAAATTGGCTTGATATTTGCTTATATCAGAACTTTTTAATAATGGATAAATCAGATCATCTTCTATTTGAACAATCTCTCCAAAACCATTGCGATATTCTCCATTTAGGAAAGATAATTCTAAAACATTTGCACAGTCATGCTTGATCCCCGAGCGCCAAACATAAGTTGAAATTCCGTCATATCTGGAATAATTTTCATAAATTTTTGTATCAGACACAAATGCGTCTTGACACCATCCATACTCTTTAAGAACAATGCCGGTGTAAAAATCCTTTTCGGTACAAGTGAGAGACGCCGGGCAGTTAAACTTGGCCGAAAAGCATGACGCATCAACAGAAACATTGAACTCGGAGGATGCATCAATGACCCTTTGTTCAATTTCACCAATCTGAATTTTTTCTGAAAACTGTTTAACTAATATATTGCGTATTACAGAATTTTTAAGAAGAAAGGATATGCCTCCATTAAGAAATTGTGATTGTTTCAACAGCTGCAATGTAATGTACTCGCTGATATCGAAATTGCTTTTGCCTGTAATCGCATCAATCCCTTTAAGACCATAATCATTTCTTTTTAATGGGAGATTGTTAGAACCAGACCTGCCCAGGCTGCTGTTTGTCACCCATGGTGGATTCCCGATAATCGCAAAATTCCAGTTGTTTAGTTTGCATTTTTGCATAATGAATGAGAAATCAAACTCAAAAAAATTGGAATTATAGATGTAAATATCAGGATGTCTCAAAGTTGGATGGTCTAAGGCATAGGATAAAATGTTTGTCTTTAATTGCTTGGTATACCGAGGGTTAATTTCAATTGCATGTATCTCAAGAAGATCTGGAAAAGTTGTAAGCGCTGAAATTACAAAAGCGCCGAGCCCACAGGTTGGCTCCACGACAATGTTGGGGCTGCCAAATCTTGTAACATGAGTCTTGCAAATGTTTGTTGCCAATAATGTTGGGGTTTGCCAATCACCATAAGATGCTCTGTCTTCGCAAACGGTATTTGTCGCTATATCAAAATTAGACAGAAACTCTGCTTTCTCTGTATCAGAATTGAAAAAATCGACTATTCCGCATAGCCGTCTGATCAAGGTATTGGCCTCAAATAAAGAGATGTCGCCTATCTGATTAATCAAATTATTCATTTTGAATATCTGATTATTTGTTCAATTCCAATTACATTATTTGCCAAAGAAACGATACGGCCATATTGGAGCCGCCATTGCAGAGCATTTGATATGGTAAGATAACCAATTAGCGGTGGATTATTAAGAATCTCTCCGGCCATTTTATACAAGCTCACCTCATCGCTCGGTATATTATGATCGGCAAGGAAGGCAAATATATCATCCTGATTTCCCTGGTTTGAAATGATTTGATGGATGCCCGTTGTAGTCTGAAAATCAGCGGTCCGAGATTTATCGATAAAGGTGCACGACACAAATTCCAGCATACCCATCTTTCTCTGTGTATCGTCGTGTTTCTTATAAACAAAGACAAGCAAGTTATAGCCTAACCCGAAAATTTTCTGTTTACTGTCTTTAAAAGGACAACTTGATTGCGGTTGTTTTATAGATGTGACTTTAATATCAGTATTGACCGAAGGTAAATCCAGACCGTTTGCTGAATTTCCAAGTGTCAAATCGTATCGTTCCTCAAGATGTTTTTGGAATAAATGTTCTACTAACGTACCAACGGCCTTTCCATCAGTGACTCCAAATAATTCAGCTTTATAAATGCCCGTGGAGGCAACACAGAAATTTTTGGCCTCTGCTATTAAAGATTTTATTGTAAGCTTTTTCTTCATAATACAAAGGTAGTTGTTTTAATCTTAAATTGCAAACGCAGAAATTCTTATGGTAGGATACTTAAAAACAACGTTTGAGGTGCAGTGAGGATCTGGAGGAGCAGCGACCATGCGCGCATGGTCGATAAAAAGAAATTCTCTCTTGTGCTTTATAAGATTTATAAAAGGGCTGAAAAGGAAATTGGAGACTCTCAAAGTGAGAATCTCCAATACTGTACCCGGACCCGGGATCGAACCGGGATGGGTCGCCCCACCGGTGTTTGAGACCGGCGCGTCTACCGATTCCGCCATCCGGGCGTTTTGTGGGGGCAAAGTTAGGTATTTTTTGTGCAAGAGCAAATTTTTTTGTCATAATTTGCGGCAGAGGTGGTTTTTTTTGTTTTTTTTGGCACGGGTGGCGCGGTTTTTGGCGTTTATTTGTTAAGTTTGTGTCGATGAACCTAAATCCTGATTATGAAAAAGAGATTAAAACCGGCCAAGAGGTCGCTGGGTCTTGTGGCTCACGATGAGTGGTTGAAACCGTTTGAACAGGCGATCGAGGGTCGACACCTTGATGCCGTGAATAAGGAACAGGAACTGACGGCCGAGGCCGGAAGCCTGGAGGCGATGGCTAACGCGCATCACTATTTCGGACTCCACCGTGACACGAACGGTCGCGACTGGGTGTTCAGGGAGTGGGCGCCCGGGGCAAAGTCGATTGTGCTGGTTGGCGATTTTTCAAACTGGGAGGCTGACCCTGAGCGGTTTGCTCTCTCTCCCGTGAAGGGGAGTGACGGGGTCTGGGAGGTGAGGATGCCTGAAGGCGCTGTTAAACACGGCGATCACTACAAGATGGTCGTGGAGTGGGACGGCGGTAAGGGCGAACGCATCCCGGCTTATGCCACGCGTGTGGTTCAGGATGAGAACACCCATCTTTTCTCGGCTCAGGTCTGGGAACCGGCCGAGCCATTCCGCTGGGAGGTGGAGGATTTCAAACCTAAATGTGACCCGCTGCTCATCTATGAGTGCCACATCGGCATGGCGCAGGAGCGCGAGGGGGTGGGTTCCTATCTGGAGTTCAGAGACAATATCTTGCCGCGCATCGCCGCCGACGGGTATAACGCGATCCAGATTATGGCTATCCAGGAGCATCCCTACTATGGATCGTTTGGCTACCATGTGTCAAACTTTTTTGCGGCGTCGTCGCGTTTTGGCACTCCCGAAGATCTTAAGTCGCTTGTCGACCGCGCCCACAGCCTGGGGATAGCTGTGATTATGGATATCGTGCACAGCCACGCGGTGAAAAACGAGGCTGAGGGGCTGGCGCGCATCGCCGGCGACCGCTCCCAGTATTTCTATCCGGGCGAGCGCGGCGAGCACCCGGCGTGGGACTCGCTGTGTTTTGATTATGGAAAAAACGAGGTGCTCCACTTCTTGTTGAGCAACTGTAAATATTGGCTTGAGGAGTATCGTTTTGACGGGTTCCGCTTTGACGGGGTGACCTCGATGCTCTATTACAATCATGGCCTGGGACAGGCTTTTGGCGGTTATGGCGATTACTACAACGGCAATCAGGATGTCAACGCCATCACTTACCTGACGCTTGCCAACAAGCTGATCCACGAGGTCAACCCCTCGGCAATCACCATTGCCGAGGAGATGAGCGGTATGCCGGGACTGGCCTTGCCGTTCAGCGAGGGTGGCATTGGCTTTGACTACCGCATGGCGATGGGGATTCCTGACTACTGGATCAAGACAATCAAGGAGCTCAAGGACGAGAACTGGAAGCCGTCGTCGATCTGGTGGGAGCTGACCAATCGCCGCGCCGACGAGAAGACAATATCATACGTCGAGAGTCACGACCAGGCGCTCGTCGGAGACAAGACGGTGGTGTTCCGCCTGATCGACGACCACATGTACTGGCACATGATGGTCGACGATGACGATATGGTTGTTGCCCGCGGCATGGCCTTGCACAAGATGATACGCCTGGTGACGGCGTCGACCATCAATGGGGGCTACCTTAATTTCATGGGTAATGAATGGGGGCATCCCGAGTGGATTGATTTCCCGCGCCAGGGGAATGGGTGGAGCTACAAATATGCCCGCCGCCAGTGGCAGCTTGTCGACGACCCCAAGCTGAAATATCAGTATCTTAACAATTTTGATGACGCGATGATCCACCTCATTGGCGGTGTCAAAAATTTTCAGGCTAAAAAGATTGACAAGCTCTGGGACAGCGACGGCGACCAGATTCTGGCGTTTATGCGCGGCGACCTGGTGTTTGTGTTCAACTTCAACCCCGACAAGTCGTTTACCGACTATGGCCTGTTGGCGCCCGAGGGTGAATATGAGCTTGTGCTCGACAGCGACAGCCACCGCTTTGGCGGGTATGACAATGTGGACGACGCCAAGCATCACCTGACGCGCCCCGATCCTCTCTATGCCGACCAGAAAAAGGGGTGGCTGATGGTCTACATCCCGGCGCGCACGGCCCAGGTGTACCGCAAGATCAGGCGCCGCCGGCGCCGTCCCGGCACTCCCGACAAGAAGAAATGACTCTAAATATCCTGGGACTATTGGATGAGCCCTTTCTCGACCATCAGATTGATGATGTAGGTGGCGTCGGCCATGGCCACAGAGTGGTCTATGGAGTAGGTCTTTTCCAAAAGACGCGCCGCGTCTTCAATTTCAAATGATTTCCCTCTCAGCTCGTTCCACAGCATCGCTGCCGACGGGTTGAGAGTGATTATTTTGCCGTAGCTGTCGGCATTGTTTCCTTCGGCCAGCACTACGTTTTGGCCCATGACAGAGCGCAGGGTGAATCCTTTTTTTATTTTCATCGTAGATAAGTTTTAAGAGTTGAGGGTCAGGCCGATCATGCACGTGGCGGCGGCGTCGGCATCGGGGCGGCAGTGCATCTCGTAGCAGGGGACGGCCGTCACCAGGCGCTCTATCGCCTCGTGGCGTGTTTGCCGCAGCCGCTCGCTGAGGAAAGGCATGAAAAACACCGAGGCTGTGGCCGAGGCGTAGGCCTTGAGAGGGGGGAGCCGGTGGAGCGAGTTGTCGTTGGCGCGCACTATGCGCACCAGGCCGCCGATCGGGGCTGAGAGATTGCGATAGCAATGGGTCTTGCCGCTCCACGGCGAGCCATAGACAATGGGCGTGCCGTCGTCGTTGAGGCGTATCACCGGGTTGTCGTCGTTGAGCAGCTCGGCGCCGGCGATGTTTTGGGTCCACAGGCGGGCGTGTGTGCTCTTGCCTGTGCCGCTTTTGCCCTGAAAGAGATAGGCTTTGCCGCGATAGGTCACCGCCGCCGAGTGAATGAGCAACGTGCCGGCATGGCATGTCGCAAGCATGAAGGCGATCATCAGCGCGTGGGAGAGAAAGTAGGGGTCGCTGCTGTCGGCACAGGCGCTGTCGTGACACATTATTATATTGGCGCTGTCGAGCGAGGGCGCCATCTCCAGCCATAGGCGCGTGTCGGTCTCCTCGATGTGGCGAAACTCAATGAGCAGGCTGCCGTCGGCCAGACGCGAGGCGCTCGAGGTGATAAGCCCGATCCCGCCATGCTCGGGCTCATAGATTTTATTGGCGGCAAACACCGGTCGGCTGCCCGACGTGATCTCGACCTCCAGCACCGGGGCGGCCTCGGTCGTGGCGGCAAACGGGCGATAGTGTGGCTCAATGGTCTTCCAGGCCCGATGGTCGCGGGCCATTTTGATGCAGATGGCGTGGTTGGCCACAATATAAGTCTTTTTCATCTCTCTTTCTTGAATAACAAACTGAGGCGGGAGGGGAGCACCCGGGCGATGGCGCGTAGCCTGAAAAGAACCCGTCTCGCCGGCCATGTCGCGGCCCAAAGCCGTGTGTAGCGGCGATGTCGCGGGTCGGTGACCGAGAACTTGCGTGAGCCGATGGCAAACCACGGTCGGTAGCCGCCCAGGCGATGCACCTCGACCACGCGCCCAATGATGGCGGTGCGGTCGACGCACTCAACCCCGAGGCAGTTGTCGCCCCGGGTAAGGTATAGGGACGCCGGGCCCTGATGGCTGATCTCCACCAACCGATGAACCACCGTTTTTGTCTTGCCGTCGGCGCCCGTGTGCTCAAACATGAGGATATCTCCAATGGCCGGCTCCCCCTCCAATGGGGCGACAACCACACAGTGCCGGCCGCCCCAGATGAGAGGTCGCATGCTGCTGCCTGTCGTTTTGGAGATTGCAAAGCCATTCTGCCCGATGAGCGAGCGACTCGATGCTACAGTGTCGGCCATAGAGATTTTGAGCATAAAAAACGCTGGCTAATATTAGTCAGCGTTTTATAAGTCAAATGAGAGGGATTAGTCGCCAAAGTTGTCGCCGCCTTCATTTTCGTCTTTGCCACCGCCGGGATTATCGGGATCGTCGGGATCTTTGGTAGCTGAGTCAAGGAATGAACCCTCAAGCATGAGCTCGAGCTCTTCGAGATCAGGTTTTACGTATTCAAGTTTCATAGCTATGTTGTTAAGTAGTTAAAGTTCAGTCGTGTGTAGAGAAATTTGTCGTTGGCGATAAATTTTCTCTTACTTTTGGTCAGGCAAAGGTACGACTAAAATTTGTAATTGCAAAACAAATTCTTCACAAAAGTTGAAAATTGAAACCTATTGTTCAATTTGTAAATGTATTCCTAAACCAATTTTCAGACAATTAGAAACCACAGTCAAGAGTATGGGATGGATTAGGCTGAGGAGCTTGCTGATATGAAAGGATCGAGGGGGTGGGGTGTGTTTTATTTTTTTGGTTTGTGACGAAAATTTTTTATATTTGTGGCCGTGAAAATTCACAGCAACCTTAATCTATTCAACTTTTGCAAGCGAAAACTCAGATGTCCTGAGGCTCCCCGCCGCCCGGTAAAGCCGGCCGCCCGGTGAGTTTAGCTTGTGAGACATAACTTTAAATTTCAATCCATGAGAAGAGAGGCTTTCAAAATGTATCTCAAACCGGGGTTTGAGGCTGAATATGAGCGTCGCCACGCGGCGATCTGGCCCGAGCTGAAAAAGTTGCTCAGCGACAGTGGCGTGAGCGATTACTCGATTTTTTGGGACCGCGACACAAACATCCTTTTTGCAGTCCAGAAGGTGGAGGGTGACGGCGGCTCCCAAGACCTCGGAAACACTGAAATCGTGAAGAAATGGTGGGATTACATGGCCGACATTATGGAAGTCAACGATGACAACTCGCCGGTCTCGATCCCTCTGCCCGAGGTTTTCCACATGGATTGATCAGCACCGAAAAATTCTCATAACCATGAAAGACAAGAAATATTACATTGCTGTTGACCTCGGGGCGACAAGCGGTCGCACCATTTTGGGATGTCTCGACAGCGACGGCCGTCTGACCACCGAGGAGGTGACCCGTTTCCCCAACCAGATGCTTGACATCAACGGCCATCTTTACTGGAACATTTATTCGCTCTACGGCAACATCGTCGAGGGGTTGCGTCAGGTCGCGGCCCGTGGTGTCAAACCCGAGTCGATGGGTATCGACACGTGGGGTGTCGACGTGGTCTGCGTTGGCCCCGACAGAAAGGTGATGGGTGTGCCCAACGCCTACCGCGATATTGACACCATAGGGTCGGGCGAGCGATTCTTTAAAGAGGTGATGAGTGCCGACGAGCTGTATAAGACCACCGGCATCCAGCATCTCGACTTCAACACCGTTTTTCAGCTCTATCAACATCACAATGACTGGGATTTTCAGCACGCCGGGACAATATTGTTCATGCCCGACGCGCTGAGCTATATGCTGACCGGAAAAAAGGTGACCGAATACACCATCGCCTCGACGGGAGCCATCCTTGACCCGGCCACGCGCCGTGTCGACGAGGCGCTTGTCAAGCGTGTCGGCGTTGACCCGTCAAAATTTGCTCCGGTTGTCGAGCCGGGCACGGTGATTGGCACCCTGCTCCCGGCCATCGGCAAGCTTACCGGCCTGGGCGAGTTGCCGGTAGTGGCCGTCGCCGGTCACGACACCGCCTCGGCCATCGCGCCCATTCCGGCCAAGACCGACCGTTTCGCTTATCTGTCGAGCGGCACTTGGTCACTGATGGGGGTTGAGACCCAGGGCCCGGTTGTCAACGAGACCACGGCCGCCGAGAATATCACAAACGAGGGCGGTGTGTTCGGCACCATCCGTCTGCTCAAGAATATCACCGGCATGTGGGTTGTCGAGGAGTGTCTCAAGCAGTGGAAACGCGAGGGGGTGAGCTACACCTATCCCGAGATGGTCAAGCTCGCCGAGGAGGCCGAGCCTTTCCGGTCGTTTATCGACACCGACGCCCCTTGCTTTGTCGCTCCGGCCAATATGCCTGAGGCTATTGCAGACTACTGCAGGCAGTCAGGACAGCCCGTGCCTGAGACCCACGGCCAGTTTGTGCGCATGATTTTTGAGAGCCTTGCCATGAAGTACCGCAAGGTGCTCGCCCTGCTGGCCAAGGCCGGTGACTGCAAGATCGATGTGCTCCACGTCATTGGCGGCGGCTCGCGCAACGCGCTGCTCAACGGCTTTATAGCCGATGCTATCGCGCTGCCCGTCATCGCCGGCCCCGCCGAGGCCTCGGCCATTGGCAACATCATGATGCAGGTTGGCCACGGGTCGCTTCAGCAACTTCGCGACATGGTGATACCCAACGTCGAGACTGTAGAATACCTGCCCTCCGACACCGCCGCCTGGGATGCCGCCTATCCCCGGTATCTTGAGGTGACCAAACAATGAAAATCAAAAACCTAAACAATATTAGACCATGAACAAAGAAACGATTACCAAGGCATACGAAATTGCCAAAGAACGCTATGCCGCCATCGGCGTTGACACCGACAAGGTGCTTGACCAAATGCAGGATTTTCACCTTAGCATGCACTGCTGGCAGGCCGACGATGTGGCCGGCTTTGAAAATCAGGGCGGTAGCCTCACCGGTGGTATTCAGGTGAACGGCAATTATCCCGGTAAGGCTCGCAATATCGACGAGCTGCGCGCCGATATCCTCAAGGCCATGAGTTTTATCCCCGGCAAGCATCGGTTGAACCTCCACGAGATATATGGCGACTTCAAGGGCCAGTTTGTCGACCGCGACCAGGTTACCCCCGAGCACTTCCAGAGCTGGATCGACTGGGGCAAAGCCAACGATGTCAAGCTCGACTTCAACTCGACATCGTTCTCACACTCAAAGAGCGGCGACCTGTCGCTTGCCAATCCCGACAAGAGCATCCGCGATTTCTGGATCGAACATTCAAAGCGTTGCCGCGCCATCTCACAGGCCATCGGCGAGGCTCAGCAGGATCCCTGCATCATGAACACATGGGTGCACGACGGCTCTAAGGATATCACCGTCAACCGTTACATGTACCGCGAGCTGCTCAAAGACTCTCTCGACCAGATTTTCGAGCACAAATATGACTGGATGAAAGACTGTGTCGAGTCTAAGGTGTTTGGCATCGGCCTGGAGAGCTACACCGTTGGCTCCAACGACTTCTACACCGCCTACGCCGCCAAAAACGACATGATGATCACCCTCGACACGGGCCATTTCCACCCCACCGAGAGCGTGGCCGACAAGGTGTCGGCGATGCTGCTGTTTGTGCCCGAGCTGATGCTGCACGTCAGCCGCCCCGTGCGCTGGGACTCTGACCATGTGACCATCATGGACGACCCGACGCTCGATTTGTTCAGCGAGATTGTGCGTGCCGGCGCTCTCAACCGTGTTCACTATGGCCTTGACTACTTTGACGGCACCCTCAACCGCATCGGTGCATACGTCATCGGCAGCCGCGCCGCCCAGAAGTGTATGATCCGTGCATTGCTCGAGCCTATCGCCACCCTGCGTCAGTATGAGCTCGACGACAAGAAGTTTGAGCGTCTCGCCCTGCTCGAGGAGGCCAAGGTGTTACCGTGGAACGCTGTTTACGACATGTTCTGCCTGAAGAACAACGTGCCTGTTGGCGAGGATTACATCGCCGCCGTGCAGCAGTATGAGAAAGAAGTGACCTCAAAACGATGAAACACAGGGTGATAGTTCCGGTTTTGGCCGCGTTGGCTCTTGGGGCTTGCAACTCTAAGCCGGCATCGACAGCCGACGCTGTCGATGCCGCTGAGACCGTTGAGACCGTTGAGACCCCACAGGCGGCAACCGACAGTATCACGGCAGCCGTTGAGCGCCTCAACGAGGTGTTCAAGTCGGGAAAGACGTCGACCCCGATCGACAGTATCACCTTTGAAAAGGGTGTGCTGACTTTCCATTGCACCTCGCCGGCGGGGTCGCTTGACGATGCCGAGGGGCTGAAATGGCTCCCCTCGATGGCGTTGAACGATCTCCCCATACTGGGCCGTGGCGCCTTGCAGCAGATCGTCGACTCGGACACCTCGGTGAGATTTGAATATGTCGATAAGGCCGATGCCGACAAAAAACATAGCTTCGCCCTGTCAAATAAAGATGTTGCCGGCAAGTTGTAATTAACCACATTTGCCGATTTAAAACCGCCGGGAGGGTGTGTCAAAGTTTTCTTGATTGCAATTTTGATGCACCCTCAAGGTTCATAAAAACCGATCATAATGGAAATCATAATAGGATTGCTAATAATAGCGGTGGGCGCGTTCTGTCAGTCGAGCTGCTATGTCCCTATCAACAAGATTAAGGAGTGGAGCTGGGAGAGCTACTGGATTGTGCAGGGAGTTTTTGCATGGCTCGTTCTCCCGCTTCTGGGAGCCCTGCTGGCGGTTCCGGCGGGTCACTCGTTGTGTGAGCTGTTCAGGGCCGACCTGACGTTCAACATCTGGATGACCATCCTTTTTGGCGCCCTGTGGGGTGTCGGCGGCCTGACATTCGGCCTGTCGATGCGTTATCTGGGCGTGGCCCTGGGCCAGTCGATTGCTTTGGGCACCTGCGCGGGCCTGGGCACGATACTTGGCCCGGTGCTCCTGAACGTGTTCTTCCCCGAGAACGACCCTCTGTCACAGTTGACGTTTGCCGTAATACTGGGCGTGGTTGTCACGTTGGTGGGTATAGCCATCATCGGTGTCGCCGGCTCGATGAAAGCGTCGTCGCTCAGCGAGGAGGAGAAGAAGGCTGCTGTCAAGGATTTCAATTTCCCCAAGGGGATTGTCATCGCCCTGCTCGCCGGCTTCATGAGCGGATGTTTCAATGTTGGCCTCGAGTTTGGCAGCGACATCAACTTTGGCGACCTCACCCCCGACATATACAAGACCCTCCCGGCAACCTTGCTTGTCACCCTGGGCGGTTTTGTGACCAATGCCGTCTATTGTTTCTATCAGAACCAGAAGAATCACACCTGGGGCGATTATCGCAAGGGGGGAGTGCTGGCCAACAATCTGGTTTATTGCCTGCTGGCCGGCGCGCTGTGGTACAGCCAGTTCTTTGGCCTGGCGCTTGGAAAGGGCTTCCTGACCGAGTCGCCAACGCTGATGACCCTCTCGTTCTGCATCCTGATGGCTCTCAATGTCGTGTTCTCCAACGTGTGGGGTATCATACTGCACGAGTGGAAAGGATGCTCAAAGAAAACCATCGCCGTCCTGGTGGTGGGCATTGTGGTGCTGGTCATCTCATGTTTCCTGCCCCAATTGATTTAAAAAATTTATCACATATTTATACTAACTATGTCTTCAATACTTGACAATTGCCCGGCGCTGAAAGCCGAGGTCGACAACGTGGCCGAAGTGGCCGGCTATCTCTGGCAAAAGGGGTGGGCCGAGCGCAACGGCGGCAATATAACGGTAAATGTGACCGACCAGGTAGACGATGCCATCCGCGCCAAGGCGGCCATTGCCGGTCCATTCGAGATCGGGCTTACGCTGCCCAACCTCAAAGGGTGCTACTTCTATTGCAAGGGTACCAACCGCCGCATGCGCGACCTGGCGCGTTGGCCGATGCAGAACGGCTCGGTGATACGCATCCTCGACGACTGCGCCTCCTATGAGATTGTCGGCGACGAGCCGGTGATGCCAACGAGCGAGCTGCCGAGCCATCTGGCTGTTCACAACGACTTGATCGCCAAGGGGTCGGACTACAAAGCGTCGGTCCACACCCATCCGATCGAGCTTGTCGCCATGAGCCACACAAAGAAATTCCTTGAGAAAGATGTGCTCAGCCGGCTGCTCTGGAGCATGATTCCCGAGACAAAGGCATTCTGCCCCCGCGGTCTTGGCATCGTGCCCTACATGTTGCCCTCGTCAAACGATCTCGCCAAAGCCACCATCGACGCCATTAACGACGATTATGATGTCGTTATGTGGGAGAAACACGGCGTGTTTGCCGTCGGCCCCGATGTGATGGAGGCGTTTGACATGATTGACACCCTCAACAAAAGCGCCATCATCTATATGGACGCCTGCTGCATGGGCTTCACCCCCGACGGGATGAGCGACGAGCAGATGGCCGAGATGACACGTGTCTTCAAACTGCCCAAGTAACACCGATACTCACGGCATGTCTTAAGGAGCATGGCTACACTCTCCATCACCGCCGCGGCGACTCACCGGTTCCGGCCGACAGATTGAAAAAAGAATCGGCCCGATAGTTGGGAGTGGTGAAAATTTTGTGTACTTTTGCCCCAAGATATAGATAAACAACCAAAATAACAAAACAATGGTAAGTTATAAGGAATTAGGTCTGGTCAACACCCGCGAGATGTTTGCCAAGGCAATCAAGGGCGGCTATGCCATCCCCGCGTTCAACTTCAACAACATGGAGCAGCTTCAGGCTATCATCAAAGCTGCAGCCGAGGAGAAATCGCCGGTGATACTCCAAGTGTCAAAAGGCGCCCGCAACTATGCCAACGCCACCTTGCTGCGCTACATGGCCCAGGGTGCCGTTGAATATGCAAAAGAGCTCGGTTGGAAAGATCCCCAGATTGTGCTCCACCTCGACCACGGCGACAGCTTTGAGCTTTGCAAGTCATGTATCGACAACGGCTTCTCGTCGGTTATGATCGACGGCAGCCATCTTCCCTACGAGGAGAATGTGGCCCTTACAAAGCAGGTTTGCGACTACGCCCATCAGTTTGACGTGACAGTTGAGGGTGAGCTCGGCGTGCTCGCCGGCGTTGAAGATGAGGTTTCGTCCGACCATCACACCTACACCGACCCCGCCGAGGTTGTCGACTTTGCAACACGCACCGGTTGTGACTCGCTCGCAATCTCGATCGGCACAAGCCATGGCGCCTACAAGTTCACCCCCGAGCAGTGCACACGCAACGCCGAGGGCAAGCTCGTTCCCCCGCCTCTGGCCTTTGACGTGCTCGACGCCGTTATGGAAGAGCTCCCCGGTTTCCCCATCGTGCTCCACGGCTCGTCGTCAGTTCCCCAGGAAGAGGTTGACACCATCAATAAATATGGAGGCAAGCTCCCCGATGCGATCGGTATCCCCGAGGAGCAGCTGCGCAAGGCCGCCAAGAGCGCCGTTTGCAAAATCAACATCGACTCCGACAGCCGTCTGGCCATGACAGCCGCCATCCGCGAGGTGCTCGCCACCAAACCCGGTGAGTTTGACCCCCGCAAGTATCTCGGCCCCGCCCGCGACAATATGGAGAAACTCTACAAGCACAAAATCATCAATGTGCTTGGTAGCGCCGGTAAAGCATAATAGAATCGATGCTCATTGAGCGATATGGCAGCGCCCTCGGCCTCTCCGGCCGGGGGCGCTGTTTGTTCAGCTGCGCTGATAGGCGGTGGGGGAGAGGCCTGTCAGGTGCTTGAAATATTTGCCGAAAGAGCCTTGATTGGGGAAGTTGAGCTCGTATGCTATCTGCTGCACGTTCTTTCCTGAAAATCTAAGCAGATTTTTCGCCTCCAAAATCACATAGTCGTCGATCCACTCGGCGGCAGTGCGCCCGGTCGTCTCCTTTATGACCAGTGAGAGATATTTTGGCGAAATAAACATTTTGCCGGCATAGAAAGCCACCGAGCGCTCCCGGCAATGGTATTTGTGGACCAGCTGACGGAACTGCAGGGCATACATCGCGCGCCTCGAGCGGGGCTGCTCCGACACCTGGTTGTGGTCGACGCGCTTGCTCATAAACTGCATCACCTGATAGCAGATCAGCACCACCAGAGCCTGTGCTATCGGCTTGAGATAAAATTTGTCGGACTTCAATGTGTTGAGATACAGCGAGCTGAAACTGTTTTCGAGCAGCGAGATCTCCTCGGCGTCGAGTGGGAGCACCGGGTTGGGGGAGATGTTGATGGCCGGGATTGAGTCAAGCACCCTCAGGTCGATGTTGAGATTGTGCAGGAAAGAGTGGCTCAGAAAAAGGATGTAGAGGTCGACCTCGCCGTTCTCAACCTTTTCAAAGCTTATCAGCTTGTCGGGCCCTATGCCCAGCAGGGTGTTTCCCGTGACGAGCTGATGCTCTAAGTTGACGCTAAGGGTGATAGAGCCTTGCCGGCACAGCACAAACGCCATCCCGTCAATCCTCATGGGAGTGGTGGCGATGGTGTGGGTTTTGGAGTCGCCCTTGATGTGGGCCAGCAGATAGTTGTCGTCCATGCGGCAATATTCAGTGGCGATTGTGGCCAGGGCGCTGATTTGTGATATGTTGACCGACTTTTCCATTATTTCCTATAATATACAATTTTTGACCACAAAGATAGCCAAAATTGGCACATTTTCAACCTTGATGAGGGAAAAAGACAAAAACACCGGTATGGATGGACACCGGGAGACTCAGGATGATAAGAGGCCCCCGGGACAACTCCAAAACAGCCATTCGGCCGCCATACCCATAAAAATCGCTTAAAAAAAGAGAAAAATGTTGCACAATTAAAAAAAACTATATACTTTTGCAACGCAATAGCCCCAAGGGAGGGCTGTTAAATGTGAATGCTTCAGTAGCTCAGTTGGTTAGAGCACCTGACTGTTAATCAGGGGGTCGT
>CAYMVS010000053.1:0-15464 GCA_964394205.1 uncultured Muribaculaceae bacterium
CAAAGTTCGCTATCAAAAACGCTACGCAAAAGTCGGCCTATTTCGTATGGTTACGCAGGGCCGACACTGTTACTCAAAAACAGGTTACAAAAAAAGGTTGCAAAAAGGGTTGCAAAATAATCAAAAAGGGGCCTCGAGGAAATGTGTCCTCGAGGCCCCCAGGGCTATCTACTTTTTTAACAAACTGTCGGAATTATTTATAGACTTCCTTTGTGGTTACGCGGTTGCCGGCGGCATCGATGCGGGTGACGATATTGACACCGGGAGCGGGTGCGCCGAGCTGACGACCATAGATGTCGTGGTAGATTACCATGACGGGGGTACTGTCGGTGTCGACAGCGTTGATACCGGCACCGTTGGTTACCTTAGCAGCAACGCTGAGACCACCAAACTCGTTTACTGCCTGCACGGTGTAGTTGCCGGCTGCGCGGGTGAGTGTCTGATAAGAGGTCTCGGTGACAAACTCAACAACGTCATCACCGTCGGTGATCAGATAGCAGATGGCGTAGGGGACGGGATCCCAGGTGATGAGACCATTGTTGTCGATAACGGGAGCGGGGGCTGCACAGCTCTCGGTCTTGATGACGGGCTGCCAGGCGTCGGAACCTGAGAGGACATTTTTGACGGTGTACTCAGCGGCCTCCTCGTCGGTGAGGTGGTTTTTGGCCTTGCCATAGATCTTCTCTCCGTTTTCAGTCTTGTAATATGTGTCGCGACGCTGAGAGAGGTCGACGGGGTTGCCGTTGATGTCGGTGGTGTTCCAGTCGGCCCAGATAACGGGCAGACCACCCATTGTCTCATACCAGCCTGCGGCGGGGATTGTAACCTCGGCACGGGTGTTGAGGAAGACTGTCTTGGGATAGTTGTGCCATGGACGGCCGAGCCAAATCGAGGTCTCGACGGGGTTGCCGGGAGCGGTGATGGTACAGTTGTTGAACACATAGCCCCAGGCTACATCGAGGGCGTGAGAGGGGGCCACGATATAGCCGCCGCTCTTGCGGTTGATGTAAAGGGTGGTATTCTCAACATAGAGGTCGCCGCTGTTGTAGATGAAGTCGACAGCACCCTCGATGAGTGAATTGCGGACGTAGGCACGATATTTTGAGTTGGACGATGTGATCCATGTATCCTGATAGGAGAGCATTGCCACATTATTAAATATAGCGCGGTCGCCGATGGTGTTGAGGGCGAGTGCCTGGGGGCCTGTCTGTTTCTCGTGGCCGTAGCTGTTCTCGAGGGTGATATTCTCAAAGAAACAGTCGTTTGCATTAACTACCACGGTAGCGCCGACGCTCACGTGAACGGCAGTCTCGCCACCACAAAGCTGATCGTCAAGGATGACAGTCTTGTCGCGGTTCTGACCGATGATGTGCATGAACGGTTTTGACTTAGGAATGTCGACATGCTCCTTGTAGTTGCCGTTTTTAACGAAGATGAGCCAGGGTTTAACACGGCCCTCGGGAGCGGCATCTATGGCAGCCTGGACAGAGGTGTAGTCGCCTGAGCCGTCTTTGGCCACGATGGCGTCAAAGAGGCGTACCTCGGGCTGAACGCGCTGCATGGTGGTGAACTTGATCTCACAGGCGGGAGCTTTGTTGCCGCTGCGGTCAACAATCGCGCCCTCGGGGAGGATGAAGGTGTACTCGGTGCCATAGTCAAGACCGGCATAGTTGTAGACCACTGCGTTGCCGGCAGCCTTGGGGGTGAGTACCTCACCGCCGAGGGTAACGTCGCCGGTGCCGACTTTTACCTTCTCATCAAAAGTGAGGACGATAGAGCCGGTTGCCGAGGCGTCGGTTGAGCCATTGGCGGGGATGGTAGAAACGAGACGGGGAGCGATATCGTCGTCGGCCATCTCGGCATCGGCGAGCACATAGATATCGGCGATAGCGACGCCGTCATAGTCGGTTTCGTTGCCAACGAGGGGAGCGTCAAAGTCGGGAATAAAGCGGATGAAGAGACGGTCAACGCCTGCGGCATCGGCGGGAAGAGTGATTTCCTTGTCGGTCCACCCTACCTGGATGGCATACTCGTCACATTTATTATATGTGGCGCCGCCGTCGATGCTGTACTCGACGAAGAAACGGCTATAGGTGTTGTAGCTGTTGCAACCGAGCGAGGCAACGAGCACCAGGTTCTTATAGTTCTTGGAAGAGAACGAAATCTCAAAATAGTTTTTGTCGCTACGCAGTTTCCAGATACGGGCGGCATAGCGGCCACCCTCCTGACCGTTGACGATGCCGCGGGTGAGCCACGATGTGGTGGCGCCGCTTGCATTGTGGAGGCTGAGCAGACCGGCGTTGTCGGTCTCGGCCTTGAAGTCGGCGGCACGCTCGCTGTTGGGCGAATCGTTGTAGAGATCCCAACCGACAATGTAGTCGGCAGCCGAGAAGTTGGCGGTAACGTTGATGTCGCCGTTCATAATGACGGTGCGCTCGGGAGAGGTGCTGTTGTCATCCCATGAGGTGAACGAGATGATGCGGTTGCCCCATGTGCGGAGCAGAACCTCGGTGCCCTCCTCATAGTAGACTTTGCCATTTTCAATATAGCCGGCGGGAATACGGGTGACATGATAGGGGGCTGCGCCACCGGTGATGTCAACATCGAGAGTGTAGACAGTAGACTTGGTGTAAACTGCAGTCAGCGAAGTGTTGGCGTTGATCTCAAACGAGTAGGGATTGGCCTCGGACACCTTGTTGCCGTTGGCGTCGGCCCAGTAGCCAAAGTGATAGCTGAAGTTTTCGGAAGCCTCAACAGAGATGAGTGTACCCTCCTCAAACTCAGTGCCGGTGGGGGTCACTCTGACGATACCGGCCTCCTCCATGTTTGAGCCAACCGAGAGAGTGTAGACGGGAACCTCCTGCACCTCACCGTTGACATCGCCGGTGATCAAAACGTCGGCCACGCCATATTGCTTAGTGTCGGCCAGCGCATAGATGTAGATCACCACCTCCACCTCGTCGCCGGTTGCAGGGAGAGCCGACAGGTCGAGATTATACTCGGTGTAGGGGGGAGTCTCGTTGTTGCGAGCGGGATTTGAGCCGGTCACCAGCTTAGTGGCTTTGCCGTTGACAATCACGTCACAGTCGAGCTTACCGCCGCCTGTGCCCCACTTGGTGGCGACAAACGACAGCGACTTGGGGGCGAAAGTGAGACCCTTTTTGGGTTTAAGTTTGAAATGGAGCGCGGCCTCCGGGCTGGGGCTGCCGGCGTTGCTCACCGTGGGCTGAAAGAGCGACTCGGTCTTGTCGCCGGCAGCGCGCGCGGTCTGGAAATTGTCGGCAGTCTGCACCAGCTCGGTGCCGACGGTGTGGGCTGTATAGGTGAACAGGTCGTCAACCGACACCACAGCCGATGTTGGATTGTCTATGCCTTTGTCGAGCTTCCACGAGATGGACACGCCGGGAGCATTGATTGCCGAGGCGGTCATCACGACCGTCAAAGCCATCAATAACGACAAAGAAATTTTTTTAAGAATATTGTTTGTCATGGATTTATTGATTAAAAGATTACTTTTTCAGCTTTAATAGAGTTGTCGGCCATGGTTGTGCGCTTGATGTAGAGCGCGCCGGCAGCGGGGTTGTCGACTTTAATACCCTGGAGGTTAAAGTACTCGACAGCAGCCTCGGCATCGACAGCCACATTGCTTATCGAGGCACCAATAGCCTCGGCATAGCCGTGGAACCTGACATCGGAGATACACAGGGTCTTGCCGGTTGCCTTGCCGTTATACCAGGGGTAGAAGCGCAGGTGGAGTGTCTTGCCCTCCTCGAGAGCGATGACCGGAGTCACGCGGCCATCCTGCATGTTGTTGGCGGGCATGCTCTTCATCTCAAAGATGTTGACAGGAGCGCCATCATCGCCGATGAAGTAATAAACCTTGAGGCACATGCCGTTGCCGCCGCAACCACAAACATAGTAGCTGATCTCGTCGATGTTGATCACCGAACCCTCGGTGGCGGTAATACCAAAGTCGATATATCGAGTGGGGACCTCATCCTCCTCGCCGGCAGGCCATTCGTCACCAATCAGGAGGTTACGCTGTGTCTTGCGGTCGGCGGTAAAGCCGGTAGAGGCAGGCCAAACGGTGTTGGCATTGGGATTGGCGTAGCGCTGAACGTACATTCCTTCCCATGTCTCGGGCTGCACGATGGCCGGGCCCTCGAGTGTGTAGCTGTCATCTTTCTCCAGGCGCCAGTAGGCAGTCACCTCGGTGCCGCCACCAAGCTCGACACCCTGAGCGGTAACGGGGATGACGGTCTCTTTACCGCCACCTGCAATCTTGATTGTCTCGTTATAGTCGCCGGGGGCAGTGACAGTCAGGCGGGCATAGAAACGCTCGATCAAAGTACCGCCGGCGTAGGCAAGTTCAACAGACTTGCTCCAGTTTGTGCGGTCTTTGGAAACCTCAAGGGCACCCTGGGCAGAGACAGTCACATTGCCGGCAGCCGGTTGGAGGTCAAAGCCGCTCACCATAAACTCCTTGACAAGTTGCTGGCCCACATAAGCCTTACCCATGTCGCTGTTGGTGGGGGTCACCGAGAGGTCGCTGGTCAGATTGATGTGACCCTCAAGCAGGCCGGCATCTTTGCAAAGCTGTGCAAAACGGCGGGCGATGAGGGCGGCGCCGGTGGCCGACAGGTGGGTAGAGCCGTCGCCGTCGCCAAGTATTGAGTGGCAGTCGGCATCGCCATAGCTCAGGTAAAGCTCGGCGGTGGCTGTGGTCAGGTCAACGTAGGGCACGTTCATCTCCTCGGCCACGAGCTTCATCTGATAGGGATAGTCCATCGAGTGATCGTCGGCGGGCACCTTCTGGCCTGACTTGACACCGGTCTCGGTCAACACGTCAAAGCTGTCGCCAAGGTCGTGGCGACCGTTGCGGCGGATGGTGTTGCCCGAGAAATACATGCGGCAGATGGGGCCGCAGAGGATGGGGGTACACCCGGCGTCGCGGGTCTCCTGAACATATTTACGCAATAATTCACGATAGGTGGTCGAAGGATTGGTGCCACGGGTCTCGGTGTAGGAATCATTTCCTTGAGACTTATGCCAATTCTGAAGCTCGACGCCGTCAACGCCACCACACTTCTCGTCGTTGTGGGCAAACGAGATGACCACGATGTCGCCCGGTTTCATCTGTTTTTTCACCGAGGGCCAATACTGGGCGCCCTCATAGAAACTGCGTGTCGATGAGCCTGACTTGGCACGGTTGTTGACAAGCATGTCGACCACATATTGGTCGAGATACTGAGCCCAGCCACGGGTGACGGTTGTGTTCTCGTCATAGTTGGCCATGGTGCTGTCACCGATGGTGTGGACAGTCACCTGAGCTGATGCACTGACTCCGCCAAAGAGAAGAGTGGCGGCAGCCATCAAAGCAGTAAATTTTTTCATGAACATAGAAATGGGTTAAAAAGTTTTTCACAAAATTATATCTTTCGCAACTGAAACAATCGGTAAATTTCACTCATTGGATAGTAATTTTGGCTCAAAAACGTGCTTTTAACATTCAAAATCACTAAATTTGCGTCAATCATGAAAAACATCGTTCTGTTGGTCATATTAATGCTCTGGTCATTGCCGCTGCAGTCCTCGCCCGGCGACATCTATTGTGATGTCGCTGAAATCGACAATCTCGAGGGGGTGCCCTTGCTGTCGGCGTCGAGGGTCATAGCCGGCAGTGACGGCTACCTGTGGGTCGCCACATGGAACGGCCTGCTGAGATATGACGGGCAGCGCGCGGCAAAAATACCGATGAAGATGCGCCCGGGCGACCGCCCCACCTCCGAGCGGTTCCACTCTCTCAACACCTCGGGCAACGGGAATCTTTGGGCGGTGATCGACGAGCGGTTGCTCCATTTTAACACCGACACATATATATATAGCGACATCCACGCCGACCTTGAGAAACGGCTCAACACCAAATTCAAGGTCAAGCGCACGGTGACCACCGACGACCGCCGGCTGCTCCTTGAGACCGAGGACGGGCGATGGATAACCATAGGAGAAAACGAGCAAGCCTCATCGGCGACAATATCACCGACAAAGCCCGACTATCACAGAGCGCGCCCGCTCAAGCCCTACGTCAAGGCAGTCATTGACGCCACCGGCATCGATGATTTCATCTATTCAGCCTCAAGCGGAGGTGTTGACGTCGTCATAACGCGCGACGGCCGCATCATTGCCGGCCACACCGGCTTGAACGACTACTCGGAGGTCTGCACGCTCGCCGTCGCCGGCAAGTCACTGGCCTTTCAAGACACCGATGTCGACAACAATATATGGCTCAGGAGCGCCGGCCGGCTGTTCAAGGTAAACATCAGCTTATCTGAGCACATCCCGCTGCCGGTGGCCCGGGCCGACAAAGTCAGGGCAACGATGGTCGACTCTCAAAGGCGCGTCTGGCTGGCCGAAAGCGACGGCAACGCCATCGGCATCTACAGCAACGAGGGGAAACTGATTGGATATCTGGCGGCCGACGGCTCATTGTCAACCGTCTACCGCCCCTTTGGCCACAAGGTGTATGCGTTGGCCGAATATCCGCGCGGCACCCTCTGGATAGGCACTAAACCCGACGGGCTGTTCCGCTACACACTCTCGGGCGACGGCTCGCTGATCCCTTCGGGCCACACCGACACCCCGATAAGCGTGTATGACATCGCCCCCGACCGTTACGGGCGCCTATGGATTGCCTCGATTGACAACGGCGTGTCATGCATCGCCAAACCCACCTCCTCGCCGCTGACAGCCACAGTCCTCTCATCGTCAAGCAAATATCCCAAGAACGCACTGCGTGCCCGAACAATCCACGTCACCCCCGACTCACTCTTTGTGGCGACCACCTCGGGGTTGCTTGTGGCCCCCCTGCCCGACCGCATAGAACGTTTCAAGCCCACTCTACACACAGCCACAGGCGCCGATGGGAGCCTGAGCGGTGTGGCCATCAGCGACGCTGTCGTCGTAAACGGCTCGGTCGTGACAGCCACCGAGACCGCCGGCATCAACATAGGTCTGGGTAACCCACTTGTATTCAGCAAGTTTTCATCGCCGACAGGGGGCCTGCCCGATCCTTTCCTCTCACTCGTCAAATCGCCCGCCGACTCGCTTGTCACAGCCGTGTCAAACAACACCGTCTACACCTTCAACCCAACGTCGCCCCAGTCACAGCTGCTGAAAACAGCAATCGAGCGGGAAAAGATAAGCTTCACCGAGCCCCGGCCCATCTACCTTAGCGACAGCACGTTACTGCTCGCCCACTCTCGCGGCGCACTCATACTCAACCTCAAGGCCGGCCGCGTCAAGAGGCATCTCCCGCTGAGATTCACCTCTGTGTCGATACAAAACCGGCCCGACAGCCTGCTGTCGGCATCTACCGACACGCTGGTGATGAGCGTCAACGAGCGTAACCTGACACTGAGATTTGCCACCCTCGAGTTTAACCGGCCCGGCGAGATTGATTACTCGTTCAAAATCGACGACAACGAGTGGACGTCGATTGACAACACCAACAGCATCACCTTTTTGGATCTCGAGCCGGGCACCCATACCGTGAGCATCCGCTCGACCACACCCGACGGCTTGTCGGCCAACAACGAGACCACCATGACCATCATCGTCACGCCACGGTTCAGCGAGACCCCACTCGCCAAGGCACTGTTGGCGCTGCTGATAGCGGCCTGTCTCGGCGCGGGCATCTACCTATGGCTATACATAAGGGGCATCAAGCGGAGCCGTCGGGAGACCCTCGAGGCCTACCTGCGTCTGGTCGAGGAACGGGCCGCCGGCGAGCCTGTCGCCACCGAGCCCATCGTGGTCAAGCCGACAAAAGTGAGTGCCGCCGACCAAGATCTGATGGACAAGATTGTGAAATTTGTCGACGCCAACCTGTCAAACTCGGAGGTCAGTGTCGACGACCTGTCGGCAGCCATCGGTGTGAGCCGCAGCTCGCTCAGCCGCAAGATGCGCTCACTTGTGGGAGTCACTCCCGCCGACTTTATCAAACAGAGCCGGCTCAAGCGTGCCGCCACCCTGCTCGAGACAACCGACGATGCCGTCAAAAACATCGCTTTTGACTGCGGTTTCTCCGACATCAACTATTTTTCAAAATGCTTTAAGGCGGCCTACAACGTCACCCCCACCGCCTATCGTCGCCGCGCCGACTGAGCGCCTGTCCCATAGCTAAGAGGGCATGCGTCCATGGTCGCTATAGGAATAGTAGTCGCTGCCGGCCACGATAATATGGTCGAGCACACGCAGGTCGAGCAGCTTGGCCCCCTCGGCAATGCGGCGGGTCAACGCGTCGTCGGCACCGCTGGGCATCGCCGTCTCCGACGGGTGATTATGCACAAGCACAATGCCGGGACATGAATTGACAATGGCGTGGCGCAGGATGAGGCGCGTGTCGACAACGGTCGAGGTCAGCCCCCCGCGGCTTATCAACAGTTTGTGCTTGACGCGGTTGGCCTGGGTCAGCAGAAGTATCCAGAACTCCTCGTGCTCAATCATGGCCACCTGTGAGCGCATAATCCTGAACACATCGGCCGACGAGCCAATTTTTGGCTGAGGCTCGGTCTGCTCGGTTGCACACCTCATGCCCAGATTTAACGCCGCCAACAGCGAGACAGCCTTTGCCGGCCCCACGCCCCTGAACTGTCGCGTCAACTCGCCGACACTCAGCCGCGAGAGCCTCCACAGCGAGTTGTCACACGAGGCAAGCATCTGCCGGGCAAGGTCGACAACCGACAATCCTTCCGAGCCACTGCCAAGCACGATGGCAAGCAACTCAGTATCCGACAGCGTGTTGACACCTGCCGCCAAGGCCTTCTCGCGTGGACGGTCGCTCATGTCGAGGTCGCTCACCCGCAACTTACCCACTGTCTCGGTCGGTTCATAGTCCATAGCTGAAAATTTGGTTTTGTGACAAAATTAACAAAAATATCACAGCTCCACAACACAGCCAGCGCCTAACGCAGGGCACGGCAGAAACAACACGGGCCGTGTCTCCCGACACCGCCCGTGTTGTAATATTAAACCAATCATTATCACATTTTCTTCTTGAAAAGCAACTGTCGCTGCTTGTACTATTAAAACACCCCGGGGTGAATATAGTTTAAATGATTGGTGTTAAAATGTGTTAAAGTCTTTTGGCGCTATCAGCGGCGCATTCCGCCCATGCCTCCCATGCGACGCAACTGCTTCATCTGCTGCATCATCTTCATGGGATTTTTCTTCATGCTCGAGGTCATCTGCATCATCTTGCGTATATCTTCAAACTGTTTCAGCAGCCTGTTGACATCCTGAAGAGATGTGCCCGAGCCGGCAGCGATGCGGCGACGGCGCGAGGCATTGATTATCTGTGGATTGGCTCGCTCCTTTTTGGTCATCGACGAGATCATGGCCTCGACACCCTTGAAGGCATCGTTGTCAATGTCGACATTTTTGATCGCCTTGTCAACGCCGGGTATCATCGAGGCGATATCCTTGAGGTTACCCATCTTCTTGATTTGCTGTATCTGGGCCACAAAGTCGTTGAGGTCAAACTTGTTTTTGAGAATTTTCTCCTCAAGGGCTTTGGCCGCTTTCTCGTCATATATCTGCTGAACGCGCTCAACCAGCGACACCACGTCGCCCATGCCGAGGATACGGCTGGCCATGCGGTCGGGGTGGAACACGTCGATGCCGTCGAGTTTCTCGCCGGTGCCGATAAACTTGATCGGTTTGTCAACGACCGAGCGTATCGAGAGCGCGGCGCCGCCACGGGTGTCGCCGTCAAGTTTGGTCAGGACAACGCCGTCAAAGTCGAGACGCTCGTTAAAGGTCTTGGCTGTGTTGACGGCATCCTGGCCGGTCATCGAGTCGACAACAAAGAGAGTCTCCTGGGGACGGACAGCCTTCTTGATGGCCTCGATCTCGTTCATCATGCGCTCGTCGACAGCCAGACGACCGGCGGTGTCGATAATCACCAGGTCATGATTGTGGGCTTTGGCATATTTGACGCCGGCAGTGGCGATGGCCACGGGGTCGGTGTTACCCTCCTCGGTGTAGACGGGCACGCCGATCTGCCCGGCGAGCACCTTGAGTTGGTCGATAGCCGCCGGGCGGTAGACGTCGCCGGCGATAAGCAGCGGGTTACGCCCCTTCTCGTTTTTCAGTTTCAGCGCCAGCTTGCCCGTAAACGTGGTCTTACCCGAGCCCTGAAGGCCCGACATGAGAATCACCGTCGGGTTGCCCGAGAGATTTATGTCGGTGGCCCCGCCGCCCATCAGGGCCGTGAGCTCATCGTTGACAATCTTGACCATCATCTCCTGGGGCTTGACGGCCAAAAGCACATTCTGGCCAAGAGCCTTGGCCTTGACAGTGTCGGCAAACTGTTTGGCTACCTTATAGTTGACGTCGGCCGATATGAGTGCCTTGCGAACATCCTTGAGCGTCTCGGCAACGTTGATCTCGGTGATGCGCCCCTCGCCTTTGAGTTTTTTAAGACTGGTGGCTATTCTTTCGCTTAGATTTTCAAACATTGGTGTTCAGGTTAAAGTTTGTTGGTCGCTGTGTCGGGGAAAATTACCGCCGGCTTGAAGTCGCGGGCCTCCTCGGGGGTCATCAGCGCATAACACATTATAATAACGACATCGCCCACCTGCACCTTACGTGCCGCCGCGCCGTTGAGGCATATCACCCCCGAGCCGCGCTCGCCGGCTATGGCGTAGGTGTCAAACCGCTCGCCGTTATTGTTGTCTACAATAAACACGCGCTCGCCGGGGAGGATGTTGGCTGCATCCATCAGATCACGGTCGATGGTTATGCTCCCGATATAATCGAGGCGAGCCTCGGTGACGGTGACGCGATGTATCTTTGACTTGACGACTTGTATCTGCATCTGTTAATGTAAGGGGAATTTTATATTATCGATAAGGCGCACATCGCCACAATAGACCGTGGCGCAACCAACGGCGCGGTTCTCGCCCTTGACCGGCCAGCGGTCGAGCGGTTGCATCGTGACCGAGTCGACAATCGTGAAATATTCAACTTTGAGAGGGTCGATGGAGTTGAGCGTGTCGACCACATATCGCTCGGTTTCCTTAATCGAGGCTCCTTTCTGGCTTAGCTTGACGGCATCGGCAAGAGTGCTGTGGATGGCCGGCGCCGTGGCGCGCTGGTCGGGCGTGAGGCGCACATTGCGGCTCGACAGCGCCAAGCCGTCGTCGGCACGGCGTATGGGACACTCGACAATCGTCAGGTCAAATCCCTCAAGCTCAACCATGCGCTTGATGACGGCTATCTGCTGAAAGTCTTTCTCGCCAAAATAGGCGCGCGTAGGCTCGACCATTGCAAAAAGCTTGCTGACAATCTGGGCGACGCCGTTGAAGTGTCCCGGCCTCATCTTCCCCTCCATCACCTCGGCCACCGGGCCAAGGTCAAACACGCGGGTGTCGGGCTCGGGATAGACCTCCTCGACCGTAGGCATGAATATGTAGTCGACACCGGCTGCCTCGAGCAGCGCGGCGTCGGCCTCCTCGGTGTGGGGATATGTGGCAAGGTCGTCGGGATTGTTGAACTGAGTGGGATTGACAAACACGCTGACCAACGTCACGTCGTTCTCCCGGCGCGCACGCTCGACCAACGACAGATGGCCGTCGTGGAGGGCACCCATGGTCGGCACAAGGCCAACCGAAAGCCCGGCAGCACGCGCCGCCCCCACTTTCTCCTTTAATCCGGCAACAGTTTTTACTATTTCCATCACTAAAAAACGATTTTGCGGATGCAAAATTACACAATAAATATTAACAATGCCAAAAGCGTCAATCAAAAAATTGGCTATGTAACTTTTTTTGAGTAATTTTGATGTCTCAAAACCACTCAATGACACAGGAATTTTCATCGACATTGCTTGAAAACGCGGTCACCGAGCTCTCGCGGCTGCCGGGCGTTGGCCGCAAGACGGCGCTCAGGCTTGCCCTGCACCTGCTGCGCCGCGATGTCAGCGAGGGGGTCGCTTTGGGGCAGGCGATCATCGACCTGCGCCGGGGCATAAAATACTGCCGTGTTTGCCACAACATCTCCCAGACCGACCTCTGCCCGGTGTGTGCCGACCCTCTGCGCGACAGCTCGACAATCTGTGTTGTCGAGAATGTCAAGGACGTGATGGCCATCGAGAACACGCGCCAGTTCAAGGGGCTGTATCATGTGTTGGGGGGCCTGATTTCGCCCGTCGACGGCATCGGCCCCGAGATGCTCGAGATTGACTCGCTCGAGGCCCGAGCCCGCGACGGCGCCGTCAAAGAGATCATCATCGCCCTCAGCCCGACAATGGACGGCGAGACAACCGGCTATTACATCTATCGCCGCCTGCGCGAGGCCGACGTGGAGATAAGCCAGCTCGCGCGCGGAGTGTCGGTTGGCAACGAGATTGAATATACCGACGAGATAACCTTAGGGCGCTCGCTGGTCAACCGCACCCCCTTCGGCAAAAACTGACACCTCCATGAGTTCCCTCCCCATAACCCTACGCGCTCTCGAGCCCGGCGACCTCGACATGGTGTATCGCTGGGAGAATGACCGCTCGCTGTGGCCCGCCGGCGACACGATGGCTCCATTGTCGCGCCATCAGATCGCCCAATATATCGACAACTACAACGCCGACATCTATGCCGACCGTCAGCTCAGGCTCATGATAACACTCGGCGGCGAGGCCACTCCCGTCGGGGCCATCGACCTGTTTGACTTCGACCCGGTCAACTCTCGGGCGGCCATCGGCATCTTTGTCGACCTCCCCTATCGCCGCCGGGGGGTGGCCCTCGAGGCGGTCAGCCGGCTTGTCAACCATTGCCGCCGCCGGCTGTCGATGCACTCGCTGTGGTGTGTGGTAGCCTCCGACAACAAGCCCTCGCTGGCCTTGTTCAAAAAAGCGGGCTTTGAGGTCGCCGGCACGCTCAGGTCGTGGTTAAAACACAACGGCACCTTCAGCGACGCCTATATTATGCAAATCCTTTTCTCCTGACTATATGAAACTTAACAACATCTTCAACATAAACCCGGCCAACAGCTCAAAGACCCCCGAGGCGGGGTCGCTGCTCATCTCCGAGCCATTCTTGAGCGAGCCTTACTTCAACCACGCTGTCATCATGCTTGTCAACGGCAGCCGCGACGACGAGTCGATGGGCGTGGTGCTCAACAACCAGAGCGACCACACCCTGGGCAGCCTCATCGGCGGGGTGGAGATCGATGTACCCGTGTTTTGCGGCGGCCCTTTAGGGCTTGACCGCCTTTACACGCTCCACACCCTTGGCGACCTCATCCCCGAGTCACAGCCCATAGCCGGCACCGACCTTTATATCGGCGGCCGATTCAGCGACCTGCTAAACTATGTCAACTCGGGCTATCCGGTCGAGGGACACGTGCGTTTCTTTGTTGGCTACAGCGGGTGGAGCGCGCGTCAGCTTGGCGACGAGCTTGACAAGCATGTCTGGACCGTGAGCGATGTCGACAACGTCGGGACAGCCGGCGAGCTGCTCACAGGCGCCGACAACAGCTACTGGCACCGTGTCATCTCACGCCTTGGCGACAACTACCGCCCGTGGCGCCTCTTCCCCAAAGACGCCCGCCACAACTAACCCGACTTTGCAGCAATGGAAATACTCTACGAGGACAACCACATAATCGTGGTCAACAAGACCGTTGGCGAGATTGTGCAGGGCGACAAGACGGGCGACGAGCCGTTGAGCCAGACCATCGCGCGCTATCTCAAGGAGAAATACAACAAGCCCGGCAACGTGTTTGTGGGGGTGGTGCACCGGCTGGACCGCCCCGTGGGGGGTGTCGTGGTCTTCGCCAAGACCTCAAAGGCCCTGTCGCGACTCAACGAGATGTTTCGCCTGGGAAAGGTCAGCAAAACCTACTGGGCGCTGTCGCGCAACCGGCCACCCCGCGACGCCGACCGCCTGGTGAGCTATATCACCACCGTCGAGCGAATCAACAAATCGACCGCCTGGCCAACGCCTAAGAAAGGGGCCAAAGAGGCGGTGCTCAACTACCGTTATGCCGGGGCTTCGGACCGCTACCATCTGCTCGAGGTCAATCTCGAGACCGGCCGCAAGCACCAGATCAGGGTTCAGCTGGCATCGATAGGGTGCCCCGTCAAAGGCGATCTGAAGTATGGCGACCGCCGCTCAAACCCCGACGGGGGCATCTCGCTGCTGGCCCGGCGCATCGCTTTCATCCACCCGGTGTCACGGCAGCTCATCGACATCACAGCCCCTCTTCCGCCCGATCCCCTGTGGCAGACATTCGCCAACATCGAGCCGGCCATCGACACCGGCAAGCTGTCATAAAACATAGTTATACAAAACAACATAAACCATCTTTCACTTTTTTTCTTGTTTTTTCCAAAATTTAGGTCACGATAAGTTTGTTATATCGGTGTGAAATTGTAACTTTGTTGACATTCATCGGAGTGGACCGACGCTCCGTCTCAACAATCTCATGACCATTATAACCCTAATTTCCCCGATATGGAAAACAATCAGTTACTTGAACAAGTAAAAGCCAAAGCTCAAGCGTGGCTGGCCGACGAGTATGACGCAGAGACTCGTGCCGAAGTGAAACGTATGCTCGATGCCGACGATCCCACCGAGCTGATCGAGTGTTTCTACAAAGACCTTGAGTTTGGTACAGGCGGCCTGCGCGGCATCATGGGTGCCGGCTCCAACCGCATGAACATCTATACCGTAGGCGCCGCCACTCAGGGCCTGGCCAACTACCTTAAGGAGAACTTTGCCGCCCTGCCCGAGATCAAGGTCGCCGTTGGTCACGACGTGCGCAACAACAGCCGTAAGTTTGCCGAGCTGGTAGCCGACATCTTCTCGGCCAACGGCATCAAGGTGTATCTCTTTGACAGCTTCCGCCCCACCCCCGAGCTGTCGTTTGCCATCCGCTACTTAGGCTGCCAGAGCGGTGTCAACATCACTGCCTCACACAATCCCAAAGAGTATAACGGCTACAAGGCATATTGGGAGGACGGCGCCCAGGTGCTCTCGCCCCACGATGTCAACATCATTGACCATGTCAACCGCATCACCGATGTCAAAGAGATCAAATTCACCGGCGACAAATCCAAAATCCAGATTATCGGCGAAGACATCGACAAGGTATATCTGGCCAAGATCAAGGAGCTGCAGCTCAGCCCCGAGTCGGTAGAGCGTCACAAAGACCTCAAGATTGTCTACACCCCCATCCATGGCACCGGCGTCAAGCTGATTCCCGACTCGCTGGCCAACTATGGTTTCACCAACATCATCCACGTGCCCGAGCAGGACGTGCCCGACGGCAACTTCACCACCGTCGAGTCTCCCAACCCCGAGAACCCCTCGGCAATGGCTATGGCTATCGCCAAGGCCAAGGAGGTAGGCGCCGACCTGGTGATGGCCTCCGACCCCGACGCCGACCGCATCGGCTGCGTGATCCGCGAC
>CAYMVS010000054.1:0-15263 GCA_964394205.1 uncultured Muribaculaceae bacterium
TCATGGCTGAGATCGGCTGGGATATTACGTAACTTCAATGAAAGTTATAGTTTAAATAGTTATATATGCTACTATCCCGAGTTCTTTCCCGGGGTGTTATACGACTGAAGGTCAACGTGCCATCCCAATTTTTGGATCTGTCACGAGAGCATGGCGGCGACGCGGCTCAGCGCGGCGACAAAGGCGTCGGCCTCGTCGCGTGTGTTGTAAAGGGCGAAGGATGCACGGACGGTGCCTTCGACACCGAGGGCATGCATCAGGGGCTGAGCGCAGTGGTGACCGGTTCGCACGGCTATACCCAACTTGTCGAGCAGCATGCCGGTGTCGTAGTGATGAGCGCTCCCCACCAAAAATGAGATTATCGCGGCCTTGCCGGGTGCTGTCCCAAAGATGTGAATATCGGGTATCTCGGCCAAAAGCCGGGCCGTCGTGTACTCCAGCAGCTCGTTCTCGTGGGCGGCGATTTGCTCCACGCCGATGCCGGTCATATAGTCGATGGCGGTATGGAAAGCCGCGATATCGACAAAGTCGGGTGTGCCGGCCTCAAATTTGAAGGGGAGCTCGGCAAAGGTTGTTTTTTCAAACGACACTGACTCTATCATCTCGCCCCCACCCTGATAGGGGGGCATCTGCTCGAGGAGTTCCCGCTTGCCATATAGCACCCCGACCCCTGTGGGGCCGTACATTTTGTGGGACGAGAACACATAAAAATCGGCATCAAGGTCGGTCACGTCAACCTTAAGGTGGGCGATGGCCTGTGCGCCGTCGACGAGCACTCGTGCCCCGGCGTCATGGGCAAGTGATATCATCTCTTTGACGGGATTGACCGTGCCGAGCACGTTTGACACGTGGGTCACGCCGACCATGCGTGTGCGGGAGCTCAGGAGCGAGCGATACACATCCATGTCGAGCACACCACGCGAGTCGACAGGAACGACCTTGATGATGAGCCGCTTATGTCGCTGAAGCAACTGCCAGGGCACAATGTTGGCATGATGCTCCATGACAGTGAGGATAATTTCATCTCCATCGTTGAACGAGTCGCCATAGCTTGAGGCTACAAGGTTGATAGCCTCGGTGGTGCCACGGGTGAAGATAATCTCGTCGGACGACGGGGCATTGATAAATTCTCTCACGCGGCGGCGCGTCTTCTCCATCAGCTCGGTTGCCTCCTGAGAGAGGGTGTGGACCCCTCGGTGCACATTGGCCTTGGTGTGATAATAGGAGTCGACAATCGAGTCGACAACGCCGCGAGGGGTCTGGGTGGTGGCGGTGTTGTCAAGATAGACAAGGGGTCGATTGTAGATTTTCCGCTCGAGGATCGGGAAATCCCGGCGCAGTCGGTCAATATCCTGTGGTGTGAGCATCATGGCGATTATTTGTGAAGATTACACCCGCGGCAAAACTCCTCGCCGCCAAAACGCTTGTCGACCATCAGTCGGAGCCGGTCTCTGAGCCCCTCGATTCTGATTTGGTCAATGACATCTACCATGAAAGCCTGCATGAGCATCGTGCGGGCCTCGGCCTCGGGGATGCCTCGTGTCTGCATGTAAAAGATGGCCTCACTGTCGAGCTGACCGGTTGTCGCGCCGTGGCTGCACTTGACGTCGTCGTTATAGATGAGCAGGCGCGGCGTGGCGTGCATCTTGGCCGTGGGTGAGGCAATGATGTTGCGGTTGGTCTGGAACGCCTCGGTAAACCGGCCCTTGTCGGTAACCAGGATTTCCCCTTCAAAGGCTCCCGTTGACTCGCCGTCGAGCACATATTTGAACAGCTGGTTGCTCAGACAGTGCTCTGCCAAGTGGTTGATGTGGGTGCAGTTGTCGACATGACGGCGGTCGCTGTTGATCGCCATCCCGTCGACACGCGCCTCGGCGCGTTGCCCCACGAGATTGACGGTGAAATTGTTGCGGGTGTGTCCGCTTGTGAGCGACACTTCGGTCAATCCCAGATATGAGCCGGCCTCGAGGCGAGCCGTCAGCGAGTTGAGGCGATTGGTCTTCTCGCTCGCCTCCTCGATGTCACAAACGTTGAGCGTGGCGCCTTGTTCCAACTGAATCTCAACAACCTGGCTTACGAGATAATCGCGGTCGGCATCGGCTGTGTGGTCACACACCAACAGGTCGATCGATGCACCCTTCTCAACGACAATCAACACCCGGCGGAAGGCTGCAAGCGACACCGGCGATGAGAGCAGATTGACAAGCTGCAACGGGCGCTCCACCTTGACGCCTGCATCGACATGGATAAACACGCCGTCTTGTGCCAACAGAGTGTTAAAGGCTATCAATGAGTCGTTTTCAGCAATCTTACCCAGGTAGCGCTCTACCGTCGCGGGAAATTTTGAACAGGCCTCGCGCAGCGACATCACTGTCAGCCCCCGGGGGAGCTCACGCCTGAGCCCGGCAAAGGCATCGTTGACCACAAAAGCCCTGAGCGGCGACATGTTGGGCACGCCACAGCTGAACGTATCGGCCAGGTCGACAGGAATAGCCACGCGGCCAATGTTGACCCCGCGGTCGGGCAACACCCAGTCGTTGACCGGCGATTTCTCATAGTCGGGGGTGCGCCGACCGGGCAGCCACGCCTGTTGCAGTTGGCGGCGGGCCTCGGCCCGCAGGAGATTCATAGCCTCTCCACTGCCTGAATTGACCGTCGACTCGTTTGAGTCATAGAGGTCAAGATATTGTTTGAGCGCGTTTTCCATCAGTCAATCTGTTGTTTAATCCAGTCATAACCTTTCTCTTCAAGCTCGAGGGCGAGCTCGGGTCCGCCGGTATAGACAATGCGCCCCTTATATAAGATGTGTATCACGTCGGGCTTGATGTAGTCGAGAAGTCGCTGATAGTGAGTGATGACAATGGTGGCATTGTTGGAAGTCTTTAGGGTGTTGACGCCGCCGGCCACAATGCGCAGGGCATCGATGTCAAGGCCCGAGTCGGTCTCGTCAAGTATCGACAGCCGGGGCTCGAGCACTGCCATCTGGAAAATCTCGTTACGTTTTTTCTCGCCCCCCGAGAAGCCCTCGTTGACCGAGCGTGATGCCAGCTTGTTGTCGAGCTCGACAATGGCGCGTTTCTGCCTCATCAGTTTCAGGAACTCGCCGGCCCCCATCGGCTCCTGGCCGAAATATTTGCGCTTGGCGTTGACAGCCGCTCTCATGAAGTTGACCATCGACACGCCGGGTATCTCGACGGGATATTGAAACGACAGGAAAAGCCCCTCGTGACTGCGGTCTTCGGGCGACAGCGCAAGCAGATCTTTCCCCCTGAACAGGGCCGAGCCCTCGGTGACAGTGAATGCCGGATTGCCGGCCAACACCTCGCTCAGGGTCGATTTGCCCGACCCGTTGGGCCCCATGATGGCATGAACCTCGCCCTCGCGGACAGTCAGGTCAACTCCTTTCAATATCTCTTTGCCTTCAACCGAGGCATGCAGGTTTTTAACCTCCAGTAATATATCACTCATTTTCTTATATCGGTTCTAAATTTTTATTGACAAATTCTATCCCACACTCCCCTCGAGGGTAATTGCCAGGAGTTTCTGTGCCTCGACGGCAAATTCCATCGGCAGCTTGTTCATCACCTCGCGGGCATATCCGTTGACAATCAGAGCCACGGCCTCCTCGGTCGGGATGCCTCGTTGATTGCAGTAAAACAGCTGGTCTTCAGATATCTTTGAGGTGGTAGCCTCGTGCTCAACCACGGCCGTCTCGTTTTGCACGTCAATGTATGGGAAGGTGTGGGCGCCACACGTCGAGCTCAACAACAGGCTGTCACACTGGGTATAGTTTCTGACCCCGTCGGCGCCCGGCGCCACCTTGACAAGCCCGCGATAGGAGTTCTCGCTGTGGCCGGCCGAGATGCCTTTTGACACGATTGTCGAGCGTGTCTTGCGCCCGAGGTGTATCATCTTGGTGCCGGTGTCGGCCTGCTGCCGGTTGTTGGTCACCGCCACCGAGTAAAACTCGCCGACAGAGCCTTCACCGGCCAGGATGCACCCGGGATATTTCCAGGTGATGGCCGAGCCGGTCTCGACCTGGGTCCACGACAGCTTGCTGTAGTCGCCGCGACACAGCCCGCGCTTGGTCACAAAATTGTAGACGCCGCCACGCCCCTCGGCATCGCCGGCATACCAGTTTTGCACCGTCGAGTATTTCACCTCGGCACGGTCTTCAACCATTATCTCGACAATGGCGGCATGGAGCTGATTCTCGTCGCGCATCGGGGCTGTGCAGCCCTCAAGGTAGCTGACATAAGAATCATCGTCGGCCACGATGAGCGTGCGCTCAAACTGGCCCGTGCCGGCGGCATTTATACGAAAATAGGTCGACAGCTCCATGGGGCACCTTACCCCCTTGGGGATATAGACAAACGACCCGTCGGAGAACACCGCCGAGTTGAGCGCCGCAAAAAAGTTGTCGGTGTAGGGCACCACTTTGCCAAGGTATTTCCTGACCAGGTCGGGATAGTCTCTGACGGCCTCCGACAGCGAGCAGAAGATGATGCCCATCTCGGCCAGCTTCTCGCGATGGGTGGTCTTGACGCTCACCGAGTCCATGACGGCGTCGACGGCCATTCCCGAGAGTATCTTCTGCTCGTGGAGGGGTATGCCGAGCTTGTCAAATGTCTCAAGAAGCTGAGGGTCAACCTCATCGAGGCTCTTTGGCCCCTCTTTCTTCTTGGGCGCGGCATAATAACTTATGGCCTGGAAATCGATGGGGGGAATCTCCAGGTGGGCCCACCGGGGCATCTCGAGTGTCAGCCAATGGCGGTAGGCCTTGAGGCGAAAATCGAGGAGCCACTCGGGCTCCCCCTTCTTGCGGGAGATCAGCCTGACCACATCCTCGCTCAAGCCGCGCGGTATTATGTCGGTGTCAATATCGGTTGTGAAGCCATATTTGTAGCTCCCCGACGTGACATCATCAATCAATTCTTTATCGTTATCCATATCAACGGTTATGAGTTTACAATTCTAACATGATATATCTCCAATGGTTCACGAAAGCCAGGGGGCGTAACTGCCGCCCAGCAACGCCGGGGCGAGCGCCATTATCACCTCGAGGGCAAGGCCCCCGGCAATTTCCGAGTGTCGGCTCAAGACAGCCTCGGGGTTGAGGGCCGCATAGATGTTGAGCAACACGCTGAGCCCCAGCATCCATTGAAACAGCGCGAGCGCTGCCCCCAAGGCGCGGTCAAGCGGCCCCAACAGCAGCGCGTGAGCCACCATTTTTACCCCTTTGGCCAGAAACAGCACCAGGCAATAGACGAGCACAAGCACCGTCACTCGGCCTGCCACACCGACGGCATATTGCCCGGCGGCACTCCCTGCAAACGCCTCGGGCAACATTGACCCATAGACCGCGCCGACAGCACCTCCTGCCAGGCGGGCCATCACAATGCCGGCGATAACTGCCGCCATCGACCCAAGCTGCTTGATGAGCCCCTTTGCCGCTCCGAAGATGACAGCGGCGACAGCAACAACCAGTATCAGTATATCGAGGAAATTCATTCTTTATCCTTTTTTCATTTCTCCTGGCAAAATTACTCATTTTTCCCTTTACAGTCAAGATATCGCCTCAGCTGAATCGCCAAAGAGCATTTAATTGTCACAAAAAAACCGATACGGCCAAATTTTGTTGTGTATGTCAACTAAAATATCTACCTTTGCTTAAATAAAATTGCAACCATTCATTACCGATACAATCATGAAATTCAACGTCGCTTCACGTTTGCTCTACACTCACGCGTCGGCTGTGAGCAAGATAATAAACTCAAAGAACGCCATCTCTATTCTCAACAGCTTTCTAATTAAGCTTCAAGGGGATAGACTGACCATCCTCGCCTCCGATATGGAAAACTCGCTTGAGGCCCGGCTGACGGTCACCGAGCCCGAAGGGGAGGGAGCGTTCTGCATTGATGCGCGTCGTCTGGTTGACCTGCTCAAAGAGATGCCCGACCAAGGAATTACCATAGAGATTCACCCCGACACGATGATGGTTGACATCTCCTACCCCAACGGCAAATACAACCTCGTGGCCATAAGCGGCGACGAGTATCCCGTCATCCAGAGCCCGGTGAGCGCCGACGAGGAGACCATCACGGTCACCGCTCCGGCCGACCGCCTGATACGCGGCCTCGACCTGACAATGTTTGCCGTCAGCACCGACCTGCTGCGCCCCAACATGACCGGCGTCCTGTGGGACTTCAAGCCCGAATGTCTCGTCTTTGCGGCCACCGACACGCGTAAGCTCGTGAAATTCACCGACAACGACATCAAGCCCGGCGCCGAGGGCTCGATGATACTTCCGGTCAAGACGGCGGCAGTGTTTAAAAACGCCTGCGCCAAGGAGGGTGAGGTCAAAGTGACCGTCGGCAGCAAGGGGGTGACCTTTGAAAGCAACGCGTTCACCCTCAACAGCGTCCTGATAAAAGGCACCTTCCCTCCCTACGACCGCGTCATCCCCAAGTCAAACCCCTACACGCTCAGCGTCGACCGCCAGGCGATGCAGAACGCCGTGCGCCGTGTAGGCGGCTTTGTATCGGCCGATCACGGCCTGATCAAATTTAACATCAGCCCCGAGCTGCTCACCCTCCGTGCCGCCGACAATGACTACTGCCTGTCGGCCCGCGAGGCTGTGCCCTGCAGCTTTAACGGCAACGAGATGGTGATTGGCTTTGGCGCGCCCTATCTGACCGAGATTCTCGCGGCCATCACCACCGGCGATGTCGTCATAAGCCTGAGCGACCCCTCGCGCCCGGGCGTGTTCACCCCGTCCGAAGACGTTGACAACACCGAGCAATTGATGCTCCTCATGCCAATGACCGTAATTGACTGATTGAAATGGAATTGAAACTCAAGCGACCTCTCATCTTCTTTGACCTGGAGACAACCGGCCTCAGCATCACAAACGACCGGGTGGTTGAAATCTCAATGATAAAAGTCTACCCCGACGGCAAAATCGAGGAGAAAACACGTCGCATCAACCCCGAGCGACCCATTCCGGCCGAGGCGACCGCCGTTCACCACATAAGCGACGAGGATGTGAAAAACGAGCCGACATTCCGCCAGATAGCCCGCTCGCTCGAGCAGTTTATGACCGGGTGTGACATCGCAGGGTTCAACTCCAACCGCTTTGACGTGCCGATGCTCAGCGAGGAGCTTTTCCGCGCCGGCATCAGTTTCCCCTTCAGGAAAGCGAAGTTTATCGATGTGCAGACAATCTTTCACAAGAAAGAACAACGCACACTCTCGGCGGCCTATCGTTTCTACTGTGACCGCAATCTTGACGACGCCCACTCGGCCAACGCCGACACCCGCGCCACTCTCGAGGTGCTCAAGGCCCAGCTTGACCGCTATCCCGACCTTGCCAATGATGTCGACGCCCTGAGCGAGTTTTCAACCCAAAACAACAATGTCGACCTGATGGGGCGCCTTGTCTATGACGACAAAGGGCGTGAGGTCATCAACTTCGGCAAATACAAGGGGCGTCTCGCCGCCGAGGTGCTCAGCCGCGACCCGGGATTTTTCTCGTGGGTTGAGCAGGGCGACTTCAGCCGCGACACTAAAAACGCGTTTCTAAACATACGCCTGGCCAAAGCAAATGTTAAAAGGTAAACATATCATCTTAGGTATCACCGGCGGTATAGCGGCCTATAAGTCGGTCACCCTGCTCAGGCTGCTCATTAAGGCCGGAGCCGAGGTGCAGGTGGTGATCACCCCTGCCGGCAAGCAGTTTATCACCCCGGTGACACTGTCGGCCCTGTCGGGCAAACCGGTGATAAGCGAGTTTTTCACCGCCAACACCGGCGAGTGGCACAGCCATGTCGACCTGGGTCTCTGGGCCGACGCTATGGTCATAGCGCCCGCCACCGCCTCGACCATAGGCAAGATGGCCAACGGCATTGCCGACAATATGCTGGTGACCACCTACCTGTCGGCCAAAGCGCCCGTCTTTGTCGCGCCGGCGATGGATCTTGACATGATGGCCCACCCCTCCACCGTGGCCAACATCGAGCGCCTGCGCTCCTACGGCAACATCATCATCGAGCCAAAAGCCGGCGAGCTTGCAAGCCACCTCGTCGGCAAAGGGCGCATGGAGGAGCCCGAGGAGATCGCCGCCACTCTCGACCGCTATTTTGACTCGGCCACGGCTCTCGCCGGCAAAAAAATCCTCATTACCGCCGGCCCTACATACGAAAAGATTGACCCGGTTCGTTTTATAGGTAACTATTCAACCGGGAAAATGGGATATGCCCTTGCTGCCGAGGCCGCCGGGCGCGGCGCCGAGGTGACCCTTGTCAGCGGGCCGGTCTCGCTCAGCCTCAACCACCCCCGCGTCAAGATAGTGAAAGTGGAGAGCGCCGTGCAGATGTGTCAGGCATGTGTCGATGCTTTTTCCGGCAGCGATATAGCCATCCTCTGTGCCGCCGTGGCCGACTATGCGCCGGTCAGTGTGGCTTCCTCCAAAATCAAGCGCGAGCACACGGCGGTACCGGTCATCGAGCTCAAAAAAAACCCCGACATAGCGGCCACCCTCGGGGCGATGAAACAACCCCGCCAGGTGACTGTAGGGTTTGCCCTTGAGACCGACAACGAGATGGCAAACGCCGCCGAAAAGCTTGAGCGCAAAAATCTTGACGCAATCGTGCTCAACTCGCTGCGCGATGCCGGGGCCGGCTTTGGCACCGACACCAACAAGGTGACGATTATATATCGCCAAAACGCCACCCCTGTCGAGCTTCAGCTGATGCCCAAGGCACAGGTGGCGGCGGCCATCCTTGACAATATCCCGGTCTAACATCCTTTTATGAACATGAACAGACCACTCTTTTATCTCTTTCTCTCAATCACAGTCCTGCTCCTGCCGCCGCTGACCGGCGCCGCCCAGGAGCTCAACTGCACTGTCGAGGTTAACTCGTCGCAGGTGCAGAACACCGGCAGCAAGCAGATTTTTGAAACTCTTCAGGGAGCCATCAATGACTACATGAACGAGACAAAGTTTACCAACGCCCAGTTTGCCGCCAACGAGAAGATCGAGTGCAAACTCTTCCTGACCGTCAAGGAATATGACGACACAAAGATAAGCGGCGACCTGCAGCTCCAGTCAACGCGGCCGGTCTACAACAGCAGCTACTCGTCAACGGTTCTCAACTTCAAAGACACCAAAATAGAGTTTACCTATCAGGAAAACGAGCCCCTCATCTTCAGCGAGAACAACATGGAGAGCAACCTGACGGCGATACTCAACTTCTATGCCTATCTTATTATCGCTCTTGACTTTGACACATTCTCGCCACGCGGCGGCAACCCCTACTGGGAGCGCGCCGAGCAGGTGGTGAGGCTGGCTCAATCGTCGGGCGAGACGGGATGGAAACAGTTTGAAGACTCCAAAAACCGCGCCGCCGTGCTGAGCGCCTATACCGACCCGTCAACCTCGAGCCTGCGCGACATGCTCTACACCTACCACCGCCGCGGGCTCGACGAGATGTCGGTCAGCCCCGACAAGGGACGCGCCTCGATCACCGAGAGCCTCAGCGCCCTCAAGAAAGTCTTTGAGGTGGCACCGATGTCGGTGGGCCTCTCGATGTTTAAGGATGCCAAGCTCGACGAGCTGGTAAATGTCTACACCAAAAGCCCTCAGGACGAGCGTGACAATGTCTATGAGCTGCTTTACTCTCTTTACCCTACCGAGCAAACCCGTCTTGAAATGATAAAGAAAGGGGTCAACAAGTAATAATCTAACCTTTATGTTGCAGCAACTTTCCATTTCAAACTACGCCCTGATTGACTCAATACAGATTGACTTCTCCCGCGGGCTTAACATAATCACCGGCGAGACCGGCGCCGGCAAGTCGATAATGCTCGGGGCGCTCTCGCTCATTCTCGGCGAGCGGGCCGACTCGCGCTCGGTGGCCAACCACGACGCCAAGTCGGTCATCGAGGCCATCTTTGACATCACCCTCTATCCCGCCATCAAGAGTTATTTTGACGAGAACGACCTTGAGTGGGACCCGAAGGTATGTATCCTCAGGCGCGAGATCTCACCCACGGGACGCTCACGCGCCTTTGTGAACGACTCGCCGGTGACCTTGGCCACACTGCGCGGCGTGGCAATCCAACTGATCGACATTCATTCCCAACACCAGAATCTGCTTCTGGCCAACCCGGTTTATCAACTGCAGGTCATCGATCACCTTGCCGACAACCGCGGGTGCCTCGCCGAGCACGGGGCGCGTTTCACGGCCTTCCGTCAGGCCATGAAAAAGCTCAAGGCAGCCAAAATGAAACTTGAAAAAGACCGCGCCGACGAGGAATACACCCGTTTTCAACTGGCTCAGCTCGAGGAGCTGTCGCTCATAGCGGGCGAGCAAACCGACCTTGAGCAACGGCGCGACACGCTGTCAAACCTCACTCAGCTCAAAACCTCGCTCGCCGAGGCTCTCGACCTGCTTGCCGACGGTCATGCCAACGCCCTCGAGCTTGTCGCCGATGCCCAGTCGCCAATCGATGCCCTGACATCAATCCTCCCCAGCGATGCCGATATCAGCCCCAGGCTTGACTCTCTGTCAATCGAGCTGAGCGACATCGTCAACACCTTGCGGCGCGCCGACGAGCGCCTGCAGGCCGACCCCGCCGAGCTGACAATGATTCAGGAGCGCCTGAGCGACATTTACTCTATGGAACATCGCCACAACGTCGACTCGGTGGAGGCGCTCATCGAGATACGCGACAATCTCGCGGCCAGACTCGCCGCCCTCGAGGGCAGCGACGATCACATCGCGGCCCTCGAGAAGGAGGCCCGGCGCACGCGTGCCCTTGCCCGCGAGAGCGCGGCCTCACTGACCCAAGCCCGACAGGAGGCGGCCAAAAAGCTGTCAACGGCGCTTTATGAGCTCGCGGCTCCCCTGGGCATGAAAAACCTGAAATGTGAAGTGACAGTCGCTCCCGCCGACCTCTCGGCCACCGGCGCCGACTCGGTCGAGATCTTAGCCGCCTTCAACAAGAACCAACCGCTCATGCCCATTGGCAACACCGCCTCGGGTGGCGAGATGTCACGCCTGATGCTTTGCGTCAAGTCGATTATTGCCTCAAAGATGCAGCTCCCCTCGATAATTTTTGACGAGATTGACACAGGAGTGTCGGGCGATGTGGCCTCGCGCATGGGGAGCATGATGCTCGACCTCGCCCGAAACATCCAGGTCATCGCCATCACCCATCTGCCTCAGGTTGCAGCCCGTGGCGAGACCCACTTCAAGGTCTACAAGGAGGATGACGAGCACTCAACCCACACGCGCATCACCCGCCTCGACCATGCGGCGCGCGAGACCGAGATCGCCGTCATGCTCAGCGGAACGGCCGTAAGCAGCGAGGCGCGAGCCAACGCGCGATCGCTTTTGAGCGGAAACATCTCATAACCACCTAAGTATGCAAAAAGAAGATTATATATTCGGCCTGCGCGCCGTCATGGAGGCCATCGAGGCCCGACGCGAAATTGACAAACTGATGATAGCCAAAGATGCCAAGGGCGAACTGGCTCTCGAGCTTATTGACAAGGCACGGCAAGCCGGCGTCTATGTGCAGCGCGTGCCGGTTGAGCGCATCAACCGGGTCACCCGCAAAAACCACCAGGGAGCCCTCGCCATCCTCTCGGCTGTCACCTACTACAATCTCGAGCACCTCGTGCCCGAGCTGTATGAGGCCGGCAAATTGCCCTTCATTGTGGTGCTCGATGGGATAACCGACGTTCGCAACTTCGGGGCAATCGCGCGCACGTGTGAGTGTGCCGGTGTCGATGCCATCGTCATTCCCAAGCATGGCAGCGTGAGCGTGAGCGGCGATGCCATCAAGACATCGGCCGGGGCGCTCAACCACATGCCGGTTTGCCGCGAGAACAACCTCAGCCGCGCCGTCAAGTTTTTGAAAGACAACGGGTACCGCATAGTAGCCGTGAGCGAGAAGGCCGATTTCAACTACACGATGGGCTCTTACACCGACCCGGTTGCCTTGGTGATGGGAGCCGAGGATGTCGGCATCTCTCCCTCGGTCATGGGACTGTGTGACACAAAAGTGGCCATCCCCATGTTTGGCAAAATACAGTCGCTCAACGTCTCGTGTGCCGCCTCGGTGGTGATATATGAAGTTGTCAACCAGCGTCTCAAGGACAATCTCGAGGTGATATGACCGGAACGACACAAACCCTCACCGTGGCCCGCGTGGTCGACTTTGGCGCATATCTTGACGGCGCCCCCGGGTTGGGCGACATTCTGCTGCCCGCGCGGTACATCACCACCCCGCTCCACCCCGGCGACACCGTCGATGTCTTCATCTATCTTGACTCCGAAGACCGCCCGGTCGCCACAACCGAGCGCCCGTTGGCCCGGGTTGGCGAGTTTGCCTGGCTGCGTGTCAAAGAGGTGAACAATGTGGGAGCATTTCTTGACTGGGGGTTGGCAAAAGACCTCATGGTGCCCTTCCGCGAGCAGAAGTCGCGCATGGTCGCGGGCCACAGCTACCCCGTCTATGTCTATCTCGACCACAACTCGGGACGCATTGTCGCCACAGCCAAACTTGAGAAATATCTGGGCAACGTCTTCCCCGCCTACCGTCACGGCCAGCAGGTTGACGGCATGGTCTACAGCCAAAGCCCTTTAGGGGCATCGGTAGTGGTCAACAATGCCCATCACGGCATCATCTATGCCGACTCGCTCACCGAGCCGCTCAGCCTGGGCCAACAGATTAAAGCCTATATCAAACATGTGCGCCCCGACGGGAAGCTCGACCTGACGCTGACACCCCCCTTGAGCGAGCGCATCACCCCCTTGGAGGAGCGCATACTGGCCGCCTTGCGACAGGCCGGAGGCACCCTGCCCTTAGGAGACAAAAGCGACCCCGAGGCCATTTCACAAACCCTCGGTTGCTCAAAAAAAGACTTCAAGCGCGCCGTGGGCGCCCTTTACCGCAAGCATCTCGTCACCCCCGGCCCCTCCCAGACCACACTGCTGTAACAAATCCAATCCCCAACATCCTAAGGACGCCCATAACCCACGGCGCCCTGCGACACACTATTGCAAATTGTAAGAGCCGAGCCTGCGCTATTTGCAAGGGCTTCTTAGCGTTGCCTGTTTGGTATATTTGTTACATCGCTGACATTCAAGCAGTACAAAGGCTGAATGAGTAACCGAGAACCAAGAAAGAGCCAACAAAAAAAACTCTAACAATCAAATGAACTGACCCCTAAAAGTTATCTATCAATCTTATAGGGGTCAGTTCATTTAACCATCTCTACTGCTATAATGTTCCAACTGACATCATTTGATAATCACCTTTTTGATGCGATTACCTTTTCGCAAAATATAGCATCCAGGACTTGCAGGAAGGTCGATTCTGAAACCTTGCATATTATAAACTTCAACTTCATGCGAATTGACATCAAAGTCTGAGGTATCGTCCACCTCAATGCAGTCAATTCCGGCATCATTCTCATCATCCACAATTATAGAGAACTTTCCCCATCCAATTGCTGTGGCATATTTTTCCATGCAGCCTTTAGGTACATGCAGTGTAATGGAGTTGATTGGACAAGCGACAAATGCATAATATTCATCAAACGACAGATTGTTCCATCCTGTATCAAGTTTGGGTGGAGTTGTCGCCTCGCAATATATGTCCGTCAACTTAGTACAATTTGCAAAGGTGTATCCCGGAATTTTTGACACGTTCTTGGTAATACGGACCTTTTGAAGCTTTGTGCAGTATTGGAACCATCGGCCATCTCTATATCCATTAAACGTAGTTGGGAACTGCACTGATTCAATACTTCTACATTTATAAAAGGCAGTAAACGACATTGTTACCCCTTCTGGTAAAACTAAATTCACTATTTTTTCATTGTTTAAATAGATATCACCTCCTGAATATCCAAACGGATTAGCACCGGAATTTTCTTTAAAATCAATACTACACCATTTCTGAAGATCAGAAATATATAGTTTATTTATGGGACACTCCCAAAATGCGTCGCCATATATCTCTTTTACAGAACTTGGCATTGTGAATGACGATAAGTTTCTGCACCCATAGAAAGCACTGTTTTTTATGGTAGTTATTGTATTTGGCAACTTCACAGATGTCAATCCCGTGCAATTGTAGAACGCCTTTTCACCAATCTGAACAACAGAATATGTGGTATTTCCGATTTTCACAGATGATGGTATTACAATATCGCCTTTATATGAGCCTGACGAAGGAGCAATCACTTCAGCTGTTTTATTTGTTGCAGAAAGTATATTATATGTCAGTGAAACAGGGTCATCCTTTACATAATAGCTACAGGTCAAAACCTCTCCAGCATTACCTGAAGCGTTGTAGGCGCGTGCTTTAAGAGTAAATGAATCGTCTAACGTCAAATAGGACGAATATTTTGGAGAGCTTGTTGAAGGCGTAGTACCATCCTTTGTATATCGAATAGTTGCAGTGCTTTTAGAGGCGGTAAGATAAATTTTTGTTCCTTTTTCGTAGGTTCCTGATGATGGAGATGCAGAAACAGTAGGAAGTTCATTGTCCGTGACCGTAACGTATACCGCATCTGAATTGCCATTATCAAGTGTTACATAAATATATGTGGATCCCTCGGAATTTGCACGTAAAGTTGCTGTTTTGCCATTATCATTTATCACTTCAACAACGAAATGATTAGATGATTTCCACTTGAATTTACCAGAACATTTCGGACTACTGGTTGTGGCTGTTACAGTTTTTATCTCATTTAAATTCATACTCATTGAATATGGCAGTGACACGGTGCTTTCAGAACCATCGTCAGCCACATAGACTTTCCACGCTACTACGTCCTTATTAACCCCAGACGATGTTGTTCCATCTTTATAATAGTAAATGGTAGCCTGAATAATTGTGCCAGCAGACGGCGAAGGTTTGATTGCCTTGAAAAATCCTTTAGTTGAGTAGCTTGTAACAGTTGATGGCTCCACCACCGATGCATCGTAATCCCACAAAACGGCCTGAATATTTCTATAACTCCCACCGCTACAAGTAATCTTATCGCCTACATTCACATTAAAGGTATCCTTATACGCAAAACACAGGGAGGGTATAAAACACAAAAGAAATAATGTAAAAATCCTGATTTTCATATTATGAAAATTTACGCCATCGGTCTCCCCTCGTTGGCGATTATTGGTTAAAAAAGGAATACGTGAGAGCCGTACTGTTTGCTCATCCCGCTATCAGAGGCTCTGGTATTG
>CAYMVS010000055.1:0-15162 GCA_964394205.1 uncultured Muribaculaceae bacterium
CCTAAAAAAACGGAGGGCGCACCATAAACCTAATTATGATACGCCCTCATTTTTTTGTCATTCAGTGAAAATTGTTCTCAGTCTTTCTTGGAGGTTGCCTTTTTAGCTGCCGGCTTCTTGGCGGCCGCTTTCTTTGCCGCCGGCTTTTTTTCTGCCGGCTTGGGCTCGTCGTCGGCCTTAGGTTTCTCTGCCGGTTTCTCGCGCAGGGCGTGCTCCTCGTTGTAGTGCTCAATGTTCTTGCGCATCGACTCCACCTCTTTGTTAAGACACTCGATCTCGGTGGCCTGATTACGAATTGTGGTCAACAGCGAGTTGAGCTCCTCGTTCTCAATCGAGAGGGGGTACTGCTCCTCAACGCGCACTATAAAGTCGGCCAAAACGTTCATATAGTTTGTAAACGCCTGGAACGGGGTCTCGTAGGGGCTGAAATGAGAGTGTATGGCACCATCGGCAAGATGTTTGGTCGACATGTAGTAGAAATGGTCGGACGCCTGCAGGTAATACCAGTCCTGTTTCAAACGACGGTCGTCACAGAGGCGAACGCGCTCAGCCACCGAGTAGAGCTTGTTGAAAGCCTCGTTTTGCAACTTGTTACCCAGCCATGCCGAGATGTCGCGAGCCTCGTCGGCCCACGAGATGGGGTGCATCACCGAGAGCTCGCCAACCGGTTTGAGTTTTGAGATAGCCTCGCTCGGGGTCCAGAAGTCGATGCCACGCTCGGCGGCAAATCGGGGAAGAGCCTCCAGGAACTGGAAGATACCGCTCTCGCGGGGTTGCATCTCGCCAAATGTCTCGAGATTCATGAACAGGTTGACAATCTGCTCGTCGGCCGGCGTGGAGGCGATCCAGTCGATATACTTGTCGGCGGTCAGAGGATAGGCGTCCCACTCGGTGTTGCTGAAACGGAACGAGATGTCGTCGCTCAGCTTAGAGTTTTTAAGCAACAGTTTCAATTTGGGGCAAGAGGCGGCGCTGTAGACATAGTCGGGCGACTTCCAGCCAAGGATGTGCTTTGCACCCTCGGTTATGACACCCTTGTAGCCCATGCCATAGATAACCGGGGCGAGGTCGTCACAGTAGATAAGCTCGGTGTTGCGGAACACTTTGGGGGTCACGCCAAACAATTCCTTTATCTTCTCGTCGTGCACCTTCACCTGGTTTACAAACTCGTCGACATCGGTCAGCGACGACAGCGAGTGGGCGTAGGTCTCGGCCAGGAACTCCACATTACCGGTGGCGGCGAGCTTCTTCAGCAGGTCGATAAACTCGGGCACATATTGTTCAAATTGCTCAAGGGCGGTACCGGTCACAGAGATGGCACAGCGGAACTTGCCGCCGCTCTCCTCTATCATTTTCAGCAGGCTCTCGGCTGCCGGAATATAGCTGCGCTGGGCGATGCGGGTCACGATGTCATCGTTGGCAAAGTCATCATAATAGTAATGATCGTTGCCGATATCAAAGAAGCGGTAGCGTTTTAGACGAAACGGCTGATGTATCTGGAAATAGAAGCAAATTGCTTTCATGATTATATAACGGTTGAAATGTTTACTTGATTTGGTTTATTTATTGATGACTTTGTTGTAGATGTCGATCACCTTCTGGCCGGCTTTATCCCATGTGATCTGGTTAACCTCGGCCAGGCCGTCCTCCTTGAGCTGCTGATACATCGCGGGGTAGCTGACAATCGAGTGGATAGCGTCGGCCATGGCGTCGATGTCCCAATAGTCGGTTTTGATGACATTGTCAAGAATCTCGGCACACCCGCTCTGCTTTGAGATGATCGAGGGGACACCCATCTGCATCGCCTCGAGGGGCGAGATGCCAAAGGGCTCGCTCACCGAGGGCATCACATAAACATCGCTCGCCTTGAGCATCTCATAGACCTGCTTACCTTTCTGGAAACCCGGAAAATGGAAACGGTCGCTGATGCCACGCTCGGCGGCAAGCTGAATCATCTTGTCCATCATGTCGCCGCTACCGGCCATCACAAAGCGCACGTTGTGCTGGTTTTTCAACACCTTGGCGGCAGCCTCGACAAAATATTCGGGGCCTTTCTGCATGGTGATGCGTCCAAGGAAAGTGACAACCTTCTCTTTGGGTTTCTGCACCTGGACGTTGAGCAACTCGGGGCTGAGCGGGGTGACGGCATTGTGGACTGTCGTCACCTTGGCCGGGTCGATGCCATATTTCTCAATCACCGTCTGACGGGTGAGGTTTGACACGGTGATGATGTGGTCGGCATGTTCCATGCCATCTTTCTCGATGCCGAAAACCGTCGGGTTGACATTGCCGCGCGAGCGGTCAAAGTCGGTCGCATGGACATGGATCACGAGCGGTTTTCCGGTCACCTGCTTGGCATGGATGCCGGCAGGATATGTCAGCCAGTCGTGGCTGTGGATAACGTCACACTCAATTGTGCGGGCAATGACGCCGGCACAAATCGAGTAGTTGTTGATCTCCTCAAGCAGATTGTCGGGATAGCGTCCCGAGAACTCGATGCATCCCAGGTCGTTGGTCCTCATGTAGTTGAAATCGGCATAGATGTGGTCGCGCAGACGGAAGTAGAGATCGGGCGACATCACTTTGCCGATGCGTTGATCGACATAGTCCCAGTTCACATCGCGCCAGCACACCGGCACCTGTGACGCGCCGATGATGTGGGCAAAGTGTTTATCCTCGTCGCCGTAGGGACGGGGGATGACAAATGTAATGTCCATGTTGCCACACTCCCACATTCCTTTAGTGAGGCCGTAGCTGGCGGTTCCGAGACCGCCGAGAATATGAGGGGGAAATTCCCACCCAAACATTAATGCTTTCATGATTTTTATGTGTGGTTAAGCGGGCGTTGGTTTATACATTCAGTTTCTTAAGGGTTGTGAGAGTTCGGAGCACCTCGGCCACGTTGGTAACATGGGAGATGGCGCCGCGGCCGCTGAACGGCGGGTTGCCGTCGTAGAGCTGTGAGAGCGAGCCTATACATCCCTGAGACATCTCGTCTTCAAACCCGATCAACATCCGGTCGATGTAGCTGACGCCACTCATGCCAAACACCTTAAGGTAGGCATCGGCATAAAACCCTATCAACCAGGGGCGGGCGGGACCGTTGTGGAGCGCTATCTCGCGCTCCTCGGGCGAGCCGAGGTAGAACGGACGGTAGCCGTAGCTCTTGGGAGAGAGAGTGCGCAGTCCCTTGGGGGTCAACAACTCGCGGGTCACGATGTCGAGCACACCCTTGCGTTGACGACGGTCGAGTGGAGAGTAGTCGAGCCCTATTGCGATCGCCATGTTGGGGCGAACCGAGGGGTCGGCGTATGTGCCGTTGACATAGTCAAACAGGTAGCCGTAATCGTTGAGGAAGGTGTCGACAAAAGCCGGTTTGAGCTCGTCGGCCGTCGCTTTCCAGCGGTCGGCATCGGCGGCCAATGCCTCGTCACCCTCGGCAAGCTTGGTGCCAAAGACGAGGGCATTATACCAAAGGGCGTTGAACTCGACCACAAGACCCGAGCGGGGCACCACGGGTCGGCCACCCATCGCGGCATTCATCCATGTGACAGGGGTGTCAGAGCCGTTGGTGGCCACAAGACCGCGGTCAACGAGTTTGAGATTGGCGGCCTTGTTGTCGAGGATGTAGTTGAGCAGCCGGGCTACCTCGCCGGCATAGAGCTCACGGGTCTCCTCCATGCCATAGCTCTTGGCATATTGCTGAACGGCCCAGATGGCCCACAGGGGAACGTCGGGCAGGTCTATACCCTGGATGCGCTCGCTCAGGGCCCCGGTGTTGATATAGTTGTCGAGCTCGTCGAGAGCTGTCTTGAGTATCAGCTTGAAGTCATCCTTATGACCGATAGCGATGGTTGCGCCGGGCAGCGCCATGAAGGTGTTGCGGGCCAGAATCTTCCCCCAGGGGTAGCCTGAGATAAGGTACATGCGGCCATCCTCCTTGAGGTAACACTGCTTGACAGCGTTCTTGAGGCAGTTGAAGAAAGAGGTGCGGCATGTGCGCCCGGCGATCTCTTTCTCATACATCGTTTTGAGCGAACGGGGCGAAACCTCCGACACTCCGGCCGAGAAGATGACCGACTCGCCCTTCTTGATGGGCACCTCAAAGTAGCCGGGCACCCAAAGATCCTCCTGATAGGGGACGCCGCGCTCCATATCCTTGACATACTCAAAGCCGTTATACCAGTTGGGCTCATAATGCCACGTGGGCTTGCGGCTGAGCTGCATGTAGAGCGTCGGGTAGCCCGGATAGAGGCAGCAGGCCACACCATTGTCGACCGGCAGGGCCTCGGTGTTGATGGCATCGTTGGCCACACAAAGGGCGTTTGCCTCACGGAAAGCGAGAACCGGTTTGAAACGCAGGGTTGTCGGAGAGTGGGCCTCGACAAGGGTGTAACGTATCAGGATGCGGTTCTCATGAGAAATGAAGATTTTCTCTTTGGTGAGAATCACACCGCCCACGCGATAGGTGGTCCGAGGCACACTTTCACAGTCAAACTCGCGTATATATTTGTGACCGTTGGGGCTGAACACGCCACCGCGATATTGATGCAGACCAAGGTTGAAGGGTGCACCGTGTTGCACAACAGTCAGGTCGAGCGACGACAACATCACATGTGATGTGTTTCCCATCTCCTTGATGGGGATCACGAGCAGACCGTGCTGTTTACGGGTATTACAGTCGACAACTGTAGTACAGTGATAAGCGCCCGCCTGATTGGTTCGGAGCATCTCCTTGCGCAGCGATTGCTCCAGGTTAATCATCAGGTTTTTATCAAATTTCAAATAGCTCATACAGGGTTAAATTTATTTAGGCTATGATGTAAAATATTTTTTTTGCAAGATGGTTATGAATGATCACAGGCTGAATAGTCTTGTCGCGGGAGAGGGCGGCCTATGGCGGGTTCAGTCATTTTCAACCACGAATATAGAGATTAAAAACAACTTCTGCAAAAAAAATTTGGTAAAATGAAAAAAAAAGAGCGACACGAGGTCAATCGTGTCGCAGGATAATGTTATTCAGCAAGTTTCTATCAAGCCTCTTCTTTTGCGGCGCTCTCCTCGTGTCGGGGGAGGGCGCGGCGCGGCTGACGCATGGTGCCTATATATTCAATAAATGAGTTTATTGCCGACAGGATCAACATCACGCCGGTGATCAGCACGACGACATTGTTGAGGGTTCGGAGCGATGAGAACATTATCACAAGTCCGGCCACGACAAGCAGCGACGGGATGATATAGTAAAAGCCGGGGATGACAAATGTCTTGCTCATGAATCTGACGACAATGAAGTGATAGATGCCGGCCACAATCAGGACACCGGCAAAAACATAGATGAACAAGCCGGCAAACGTCGAGGGTATCAGACACATCGCCACACCCAGACCGATACCGCCAATCGACGCTACAATCGTCGACACCTGCGTGCTGCTGTCGCTGTCGTCGCCGGGCCGATGACCTAAAAAAGAGACTCCAAGCGCCCAGAGGCTTGGGATGATAAACATGACTCCCAGCAGTATGGAGATCCACTGCAGGATGTCGACATGATTGTGGAGTATGATCAGCGCTATACCCACGCCTGCCATCACCGCAGCTGTCAAAAGGTTTGTCTTCTTGTTCATAATAGTTGAAATTAATGGGGTTATATCAATATAACCACAAGGCGTTGACAAAGTTCATCCCGGCGCCGAGACCCGTTGACAATAACAGCCCTGCCACGGCTGTCGCGGCAGGGCTGTTATTGAAATTGTTCAGTCAAAATGTTTTATCAGAAAGCAACTTTAGCAACCTTAGAGGCACCGGCTGCATCTTTAACCGACACCATATAGACACCTGCACCAAGGCCGGTCTCTACCGACGCGCCCGGGGCGGCGGCGCTGTAGACGAGACGTCCGCTCAGGTCGTAAACCTCGACGGCTGCCGCGTCACCCTCGATAGCGATGACACCCTCGCCAAGAGACCTGACTGTGACAGCGGCCTGGGCTATCACACTCTTGACGCCCGACAGCTCGGGAGTGAAGACGTAAGAGAATACCATGTTTTCGTCATCAAAGTCCCAGACATTCTCGGCGTAGGTCGAAACAATCGACATGTCGTCGCTGCAGAAAGGTATACCGGTGATCATGTACACATCGGTTTTCTCCTCCCAGGTCTCCCAATCCAGAGTGGTAACCTCGTGAGTCATATTCTCCTTCATCCATGCGGCGAGACCGGGTTTAACCGATGCATAATAGTTATAGAGGGTCTCCCACTGGTCGCTTCCGGCGAGCAGGATGTAAGCCTCGGGGGGAGTTTGGCCCTGCATGGGGGTCGCGCCGATCACAGTACCGTCGGCAGCGATGTCCGACACGATAACGTTGAGCGAGGGATTGGATGCCGTGTAGGTCTTGGCCTCCAGGTTAAAGCAATAGGGAGCATAGAAAGTCTGAGAGCGGCTCCAGGGATCCTCGGAGGGGACAAGAACCTGGCGGGTCAAGGCCACCTTTGTTCCGTCGGGAGTCATAGCGACATTGTTATAGACAAAAGAGGGAGCTTTCTGTACATACTGCTCATAAACCATCTGGAAAGCGGTCAGGCGTTCAACCCACTCGTTATACTCCTCGGCAGCTGCATTATAGGCGGCGATCTCCTCTTCCGATGCAAAAGCCTCGATGGCAGGATACTCATCCCAACCCAGGCCAAGCAGAGACCACTCTTCAACGGCCGCGTTGTAGGCGGCGAGATGCTCCTCGCTCATGAACGCCTCAAGCTGAACGTAGTCGTGCTCGCCCGGATCCTCGGGAAACTCGATGCCGTCAATCTTGTAAAGCTCGCCGTTGGGTATGGTGTAGGTCCACATACCGTTCTCATCCTGATGATAGATCACGGGGATAGCCATGCCGCCATAGTTGTCCTGCTGCTGGCCGGCGATGGTTTTGCCATCGTCGCTGATGCACAGAGCGGTCACATACTGGGGCACACGACCGGTCATGTCAACCTCGGGGAAAGGCAGATAGACAGGCTCGCCGTAGGTACCGTCATCCTGACGGTCAAAAATGACCGGCTGTCGCATCAAGCCCATCATGCTGCCGCCATACTCGGGGGGAGCGATTGAACCGCAGATGCGGCTTCCGTCGGGAGTGATGCCGTCAACCGAACCCTGCTTGCCCTTGACCGACTCGATGAAGTGCCACTCGCCATCCTTGTAATATGACATATCCATCATATAGGTTTGCGAGCCGACAAGCACACCGTCGTTTGAAATACAGTTGCCGTTGCCTTTCATGTAGGCAGCCGAGCCGTCGTCGGTCGGATCAAATACATGGTGCTGTCCCGACACGAAATCATAGACGGCTATGCGGTCGTAATAGAAGCTCACGCCATATTGACCGTTGGGCGAGAAGGCAACAAATGCCTCACCGGGATAAACGGTTGGCTCCATCGCCATGGCCGATACACCTATAACGGCCGCCGATAATGAGAGTAAAAGTTTTTTCATAAAGTGTTGGTTTATGTGAATAATGAAATGGTCCTATTGGATGTTAAACAATATCAATTAGACGGCAAATGTAACGCTTTTTTAGCTGAACACAAAGAAATCGCGCAAATTTTTAACAATAAGCGCAAAATAATTACAATTGTTTATCGATGTTGTCGCGAACGCGGTCCAGATACTCTTTCATCGCCCCGCTGTCGTGGCGGTCGATTATCGAGGCGAGCTCGGCGAGCTTGTCTTGAATTTCTCTCAGGCGCGGCAGGGTGAGGGGATTGAAAAGAATCTCCTGCAGCAGATAGTCATCCTCGCCCAAGAGGCCGCGGGCAATGGCAAGATGGCGTTTGAAAGTGGTGCCCGGGGCATCCTGACGGCGCATCACGCTGCCAAAGGCCAGGGTCGACGCAAAGGGGATTGATAGAGAGTAGGCGACGGTGTGGTCATGCTCGTCAAAGGTGTACTCGACTATGTTGAGCCCCAGGCGGGAGTAAACATCCCTGAAGAAAACGCGCCCAAGGTGGTCTCCCTCCTTGATTATGATTGCATTCTCGTCGGCAAGGTTGCTGAGCGACGCAAAGGTGGGGCCAAACATGGGGTGGGTTGACACGTAGGGGTTGGGGACACTGCGGTAAAACTCGGGCAGACCGGTCTTTACCGACGCTATGTCGCTCAGTATGGCCGACTCGGAGATGTGGGGCAGCAACGACTTGAAAGCATCAAGGGTGTGCTTGACGGTCACTGCATTGATAACCAACTGAGGGTCAAAGCTGTCAACCTCGTCAAGAGCGGTCATGCGCCGGCAGTTGAAGGTGAACAGCAGGCGCTTGGGGTCGTTGTCGAGCATCGCCACATCGTGGTCGGCCGACAGAAGATCACAAAAGAAAGAGCCCATCTTGCCGGCTCCCATTATCAGGATTCTCACTTTTCGGGCGTTTTATCTTCGTTTAAAATCTTGATCTGCTGACCAACCGACTCGTCATGGATGGCAAGCAGGACCTGCTTGAGAAACTTCTCGCTCATCCCCATCTGCTCGCCCATCGACACGCGTGAACGGATGATGTCGTTGAAACGGCCGCTCTGCACCACCGGCATCGAGTGCTCCTTTTTATACCGGCCAATCTCGCGCGACACGCTCATGCGCTTGCCCAGAATCTCGAGCAGCTCGTTGTCGAGCGTGTCTATCTGCCGGCGCAGGGTTGTCAGGCTCTCGGTGTTGTGGCTCGCGTCGCGTATCACGAGAGTGTCGAGAATATAGTTGAGCACATCGGGCGTGACCTGCTGGGCGCTGTCGCTCCAGGCTTGGTCGGGGTCACAGTGTGTCTCGATAATCAGCCCGTTGAAGCCCATATCGTAGGCCTGCTGTGAGATGGGAGCGATCAGCTCGCGCTTCCCCCCGATGTGGCTGGGGTCGCAGATGATGGGCAGCGACGGGTAGCGCAGGCGCAGCTCGATGGGTATGTGCCATTGGGGCATATTCCGGTAAAGGTGTTTGCCAAAGACCGTGAACCCTCGATGAATCGCCCCGAGGCGGTGGAAACCGGCGTTATACAGACGCTGCAAGGCGCCGATCCAAAGCTCCAGGTCGGGGTTGACCGGGTTTTTGACAAGAATGGGCATGTCGGTCGACGCCACCTCTTTGAGGGTATCGGCGATCTCCTGCATGGCAAAAGGATTGGCCGACGTGCGTGCCCCGATCCAAAGCAGGTCAACCCCACCCTTGACCGCCTCCTCGACATGGCGACGGTTGGCCACCTCGGTGGCGGTGTACATCCCGGTGCGCTCCTTGACCTTTCTGAGCCAGGGGAGAGCCGGGCTTCCAAGCCCCTCAAAACCACCCGGCTTTGTGCGCGGTTTCCAGATGCCTGCACGAAACACCTTGACACCGTGAGAAGCCAACGCTACGGCGGTTGTCATCACCTGCTCGGGTGTCTCGGCGCTGCATGGCCCGGCGATGACAAACGGACTATCGGGGTCCATTCCGGGCAAATATATCGATTGTAGATTTTCCATTTTTAGCTCAGCTTGACTGTTGTTTTTATGACTGTAACTGCTTTATGCGGGCCAAAGCCTCGGTGAGAGCCTCGCGGGTGGCACACAGCGAGAGGCGCACATAGCGCGCTCCCTGCGACCCGAAGACGCTGCCGGGCGTGATAAAAACCCGCGCCTGGTAGAGCAACCGGTCGGCAAGCGCCTCGCCGTCTTTGTATCGGTCGGGGACCCGTGCCCACAGGAAGAGCCCTTGCTGGCGCGGGTCGTAGTGACACCCCAACTCGTCGAGTATCTGCCCGGCGATGACCCGGCGGCGGCGGTACTCGTCGTTGAGCGCCGTGTACCACCCGTCATCAAGCGACAGAGCCTCGACCGCGGCCTCCATGACTGGCTTGAACTGGCCCGAGTCGATGTTGGATTTTATCTTGAGTATCCACTCGATAAACCGCGGGTTGGAGGCCACCATCGCCACTCGCCATCCGGCCATGTTATGGCTCTTTGACAATGAGTTGAGCTCGATGGCTATGTCGCGGGCTCCCTCGATTGACAGGATGCTCAGCGGGGTCGGGTTGAGGATGAAACTATAGGGATTGTCGTGGGCTATGACGATGTTGTGCCGGCGGCCGAAGTCAATGATGCGCTCCATCAGGGCCGGCGAGGCCGGTTGGCCTGTCGGCATGTGGGGATAATTGACCCACATTAATTTTATCTCATCAAGCGGCAACCGCTCGAGCTCGTCAAAGTCGGGCATCCAGCCACCCTCGGCCGTCAGGTTGTAATTGTAGATTTTTGCGCCGACAATACGCGACACCGATGTATAGGTGGGATAACCGGGGTCGGGCACCAGAACACCGTCACCGGGATTGAGAAAAGCCAGTGAAATGTGCAGCACCCCTTCCTTTGACCCTATGAGAGGGCGCACCTCGGTCTCGGGGTCGAGCGTCACATTATAATAACGCTGATACCAGTCGGCGAACGCGCGTCTCAGCCGGGGCAGGCCGATGTAGGACTGATAGGAATGTGAGTCGTCGCGACATGCCTCCCGGTTGAGAGTCTCGATTACCCGCGGGTGGGGAGGCCTGTCGGGGCCCCCTATGCCGAGCGAGATCACGTCGAGACCACGGCTGTTCATCTCGGCCACCTCGCGCAGCTTGCGCGAGAAGTAATACTCTCTTATCTCCTTGACACGCCGGGCCGGCTGGATGTCACACGTCATTTTGGCACGATTCATATTCACCTAATATTTTGAAATCGTTAAGCAGAGGCTTGACAGCGTCGAGCGACTGACGATAGAGCACATAGTCGTCATACGTCAGATCGACATAAAACCTGTACTCCCACTCGCGCCCTATGATGGGCATCGACTGGATTTTTGACAGATTCATGTCGTAAAACGAGAAGATGGTGAGCACCTTTGACAACGCGCCGCGCGAGTGGGGCAAGGTGAAGACAATCGACGACTTGTTGAGGCTCAGCGCTTTGGGGCGCAGCTCGTCGGCTATCAAAGGGTCGGCCAATATGAGAAACCGGGTGAAGTTGCGCTTGTTTGTCTCGATGCCCCGCGCAAGAATGTCGAGACCATAAAGGCCGGCGGCAAACTCGCCGCACACCGCGCCATGGGTGCGCTCGCCGGCTCGGGCGATATCGCGCGCACTGCCGGCGGTGTCAAACGCCTCGATCATGCGCGCCCCCGGCAGGTTGTGCCGCAGGTATTGCTCACACTGCATCAAGGCCATCGGGTGGGAATGAATCTCTTTAAGAGTGTCAACCGTCACTCCCGGCATGGCTGCCAGCACATGTGAGATTCTCATCTTGTACTCCCCCACTATGGTCATGTTGCTTTTACGCAACAGCTCGTGGTTCTGCAACAGCGAGCCGGCGATAGTATTCTCTATCGCCATGATGCCGAGCAGCGACGCGTCGGTCTCCAGACGCTCAAACATGGCCGGAAACGTGTCACACGCGATTGTCTCGACATCGACACCCCGGCCGTTGAAATAGGCGCGGGCAGCGGCGTCGTGATAACACCCCTCAACCCCTTGTATTGTTACCTGATAGTTCAATTTTCCTTTCAATTAGTTTGCAAAGATATACATTCCCTTATAATTTTCCAAAATCTCAACCGGAATGTCACCAAAAACACACCAAGATATGCAACCTCAGTGTTTATATATATTATAGGTGCAGGTTCCTATTGTCACTTGACAAGGGGGATGTAGTCGGCATAGCCCTCACGGGCCATCTGCTCGAGGGGGATGAAACGCAATGCCGCCGAGTTGATGCAGTATCTCAAACCACCTTCATTGGCGGGACCGTCGGGAAAAACATGACCCAAGTGGGCATCGGACGATGACGAGCGGACCTCGGTGCGACGCCGCCCGTAAGACAAATCGAGATGCTCGGTGACAAGTGTCCGGTCAATCGGCCTGGTAAATGCCGGCCACCCGCAGCCCGAGTCATATTTTGCCGTCGACAGGAACAGTGGCGTTCCGTCAGTTATATCCACATAAATGCCCCGACGGAACTCGTGGTCATACTCGTTGTCAAACGGTCGCTCGGTGGCGCCATGCTGGGTCACCTCCCACTGCAACGGTGTCAACCGACGGCGCAACTCCTCGCGGCTCTCCCCCGCTGCCGGTCGTTTGCCAAGAGCTTTCGCCTCCTCAAAAAGCGCCGGGTCGACATGACAGTATCCCCCGGGGTTCTTCTCAAGATAGTCCTGGTGATACTCCTCGGCGGGATAGAAATTGATCAGTGGCCCTGACTCAACTGCCAACGGGCGGCTATAGCGCCGCTGCAGCGTTGACAACATAGCCTCGACGACCGATTGGTCGGCCGCTGAGGTGTAATAGATGCCGGTCCGATACTGGGTGCCATAGTCCCCACCCTGATGGTTAACTGCCGTCGGGTCGATGCTCTTGAAATAGAGTGTCAACAAATCGCTGAGTCCGACAGCCATGTCGTCATAGTCGACCTTGACAGTCTCGGCGGCTCCGGTCTGGCCGGTGCATACCTGTCGATATGTCGGGTTGGCGATTGATGAGTTTGCATATCCCGAGGTAACCATAATCACTCCGGGAACGAGCGACATCAATCGCGAGGTGCCCCAGAAACAACCGCCTGCAAGATAAATCGTCTTTTTCATAGTTTATAAACAATCAAAGAGGGCGCGCGGTTTCCCGACCCTCTTTATTCAACCGACCACCGGGCGGCGGCAGGTTATTGTTTAGGGGTAGGCTTGGTGCGGGTATTTATCTTTGAGCGCTGACCGTCAACACTCGCTCCGAGCCGGCTCAAGGCTTCTTTTGCCCGCGAGGCATAGTAGTTGGATGTCGCCGCCGAGCATCGGTACATCTCGATCGCCAGATCCAGATTTTTGGGGATATAGTTTTCGCCGCTCCCATTGCGACCCTCCTCATACATCTGTCCGGCAAGATAGGCGCTCCATCCTTGACCATTTCGGCCCGACTCCTCAAGCCAATACAACGCCTCGTTGTATTGGCCCATTTTGTCAAGCAATATGCCTAGCCACAACTGACACCCGCTATCACCCATGTCGGCACCCAGACGGTAGTAGAAAACAGCTATATCATTGTTTTTCTCGACACCGAGCCCGTCGCGGTAAATCTCGGCCATGGCATAAAAATCAGATGCTTTGGCCTCGGGAGTTTGCAATTTGTCATCAAGAAGCTCGCGATACTCGGTATAAATCTGTGCCGACTGCTCCTCGTCATAAATCGGGAGCGACTTGTTCTTATATATCTTTGCGATATATGGGAACGCGGGGAGATAGTGTTTATTGGCCGAGGCGTTGAAATAGACAAACGCCTTTGCCAAGTCGGCCGTCTCTGAGCCGAACCCGTCATAATAGCTCTTGCCTAAATCAAAGAGAGATTTACCTGTCTCGCCAACAGTTTTGATCTTCTGAAAAAACTCATCCCTCGTGTAAAGCGGGATGTTGAGCTCCTTCATCAGATTATTAGCCTTTTTTTGGGCATTCTGGTCATACGATTGTTTGGCGGCATCGCGCAGCCACCCTGCAATCTGCTCGTCGGTTGCGCTCCCGCCAAGATTATCGATGGCCATCGCGGCAAGCCTGAAAGTCGCGCTACCGCGGTAGTAAACTTTTGTCGCCTTCTCGTCGACCACTTTAAAGCACTGCCATGCTTTGTCATAGTCTTCCTCGTCAAAGGCCATCTTGCCATACCGGTAACACCACCAGGGTTGCCGCTGATCCAGACTTATCTCATAGAAATATTTGGCCATCGCGGGATTTTTCTCTGTACCGTAGCCAAGCTCATTGAACATCCCGGCATATCCGGCGGCATCATCAAATTTCTGCTCGGCAAGCTCGACAAAGATAGGATAGGCCGACGCGTAGTTCTTGTCGTCGTAATACTTCTTAGCCAGATCATACCGCGCCTGGTTGTCGGCCATGGCGCCGACCGCCCACAGAGCGGCCAATGCCATCGCCAAAAATGTTTTTGCAAAGTGTCGCAAATTCAGTTTCATCTAAGTAAGGTCATAAAGATTTTCAATCCTCCTCGGGCGACCAGTTGGCAAGAGCCTCCTCGACAGCCTCACGCAGCTGATCTCCCTGCTTGCCGCGGCTCACGATGTTGCCGCTCGGGTCAATCAGGATGACACAGGGAATACCCGAGATGCCATAAAGGTCGGTCGGTATTTTCTGGGCGTTGAGGATCTGGGGCCACGGCAGCTGGCGGTTGTTGATCGTCTCGATCGAGTTGGCCGGCTCGTCCCACACAGCCACCCCGACAACGTCGAGACCTTTGCCATGATACTTGTCATAGAGGTCTTTGATGGTCACCAACTCTCTCATGCAGGGGCCACACCAGCTCGCCCAGAAGTCAACCAAAGTGTAGTTGCCGTTTTTGCCGACATAGTCGCTCAGGTTATACTTCTCTCCGTTATAGTCGATGGTGAAGTCCTTGTAGGGATGACCCTCTGAGGTCTCATCCTCGATTATAAGCGAGCGCTCGAGGTTGACAACCTTGTTAGTCTTGGCCCACTGGGGATATTGCTGCAGCTGAGCGCGCAAATCGGCCAGATTCCAATCATAGGCCTGCTGAAGGAAGAAGAAATATCCCACCGGGTTGTCGGCATTCTCTTTTGTCATATTGGCCGGAAGGCTCTCATACTCAGCCACAATCTGATCGGCACGGGCCTCATTTTCGGGTAATTGAGGAAGTGTCCGATACTCGTTGGCGAGATCATCGAGTTTCTTGACCGCGCTGCTCAGCCTGTCGTTGAGCACAGTGCCCGACGAGAAACCGCCGAAAGTCGAGGTGATTGTGCCCGGCTCGAGCACCAGTTGACTCGCACGGTTGCCATTGACTATCACACGGGCCAAAACAGGCTCCTCGATGTTGCCGCTGAAAACGGCACGGCTCCCCTCAACTATTGTCGAGTCAAGCTTCAGACCCGTGTCATAATCGGTTATATAAGCTTTTTGGCCATTCTCATTTTCAGGTACAGTGATTGTCACCTCATAGTTGGCTGCTGTCGCTGAAGTGCAACCAACCAATGCCAGACCTGCAGCAAGCCCGGCTAATGTAAGTTTAATTTTCATTATAAATCGGTTTTTTTGTTCAGTCATAATTTGTCGGTCAGGACCCGGCGCCTGCCGGCCCCATAGACCGCAAAATTATCAAAAAATATTCAAACAACCAACCAAACGGCCA
>CAYMVS010000056.1:0-14748 GCA_964394205.1 uncultured Muribaculaceae bacterium
AGCAAAAGATTTTCATAAGATAAAGTGATAATGATTGGTTAAATAATGATTGGTTTATTAGGATAAAAATGATTGGTTAAAAGAAAACACACAACTATCTGCACAACAACAGAAACTGCCGCCCGGGCCATCCCCCGTGCGGCAGTTTTCTGTTGTCAATCCGACATATCAAGGACACACAATAGGGCGCGCGATACGCGCTTACAGAAATTTTTGTATTTTTGTGGTTTAAATGGATTTTCAATGAGTATATTCAGGAAATTGCGCCGGGTGGTGTCGCTGATGCTTTACTATGGTGTGGCAACTCATCTGCCGGGGTCTTACACGCCGGTGATAGGGCGTGTGAGCAACCGCATACGTATCTTTTGCGTGAAGGGGATTTTTGCGCGCTGTGGCCGCATAAACACGGTTGACCGCAAGGCATATTTTGGCTCGGGCGGTCAAGTTGAGATTGATGATTACAGTGGTATCGGTGCCAATTGTTTTATTCCGCCAAATATCAGGATTGGCAAATATGTGATGATGGCGCCGCGGGTGGTGATACACAGCATGAATCATCTAACGGCCGACCCACTGACGCCTATGATTTTTCAGGGGAATGAGCCGCGCCGGCTGAATGTGATTGAAGACGATGTCTGGATCGGGTCGGATGTGATCATCACTCCCGGTGTCACGATTGCCAAGGGGACGATTGTGGCCTCGGGCGCTGTTGTGACCAAGTCTTTTCCGGGATACTCAGTGATTGGGGGTAACCCGGCGCGTCTGATCAAGAGCCGTCTTGCCAAGGGTGACGACCAGGGGGCTTGAGCATCGGGAGGACTGTCTCTACAGGCTCTTTTTACCGGCGAGCATGCCGCAGGCGGCATCGATGTCTTCACCCCGCGAGGCGCGGATGGTGGCTGTGATGCCGAGGGCGTTGAGCCGGTCGCGGAATCGTTCCATGGCTTGTTGGGTGGCCGGTTTCCCGTCAAAGCCCGGGAAGGAGTGAAACCTGATCAGGTTGACACGGCAGTCGAGACCGTCGACAAGCCGGGCGAGGGCATCGGCATGGCGCAGGTCGTCGTTGCGGCCATCCCACATTATATATTCCAACGACAGTCGGCGCTGATGAGCGAAGTCATAGTCGCGCATGGCTTTGAGGACTGAGGCGACCGGATAGGCCCGCTCGACGGGCATAAGAGCCTCGCGCTCCTCATGAAATGGTGAATGAACGCTTATGGCAATGTGCACTTTTGTTTTTTGGATAAGCTGCCTGAGGTTGTCAAGTTTGCCGATGCTCGACACGGTGATGCGCTTTGGGCTCCATGCCAATCCCCACGGGGCTGTCAGTATTTCGATCGCTTTCATCACCGGCCCGAGATTGTCCATCGGCTCGCCCATACCCATGAAAACGAGGTTGGTCAGGGAGTCGCTGTCGGGGATGGAGAGCACCTGGTTTATGATGTCGGCGGCCGACAGATTTCCGTGAAACCCTTGTCGCCCGGTTACACAAAACCGGCAATTCATGCGACATCCCGCCTGAGAGGAGACGCAGATGGTCGCCCTGTCGCGGTCGGGGATGTAAACGGCTTCAATGTCGCGCCCACCCACACCTTTGAATAGATATTTTGCGGTGCCGTCGGCACTGCGGGCCTCGGCGATCGGGGCTTGCCGGCCAACGTGGTATTTTTCCATCAACCGCCGGCGTCCGGCCATCGACAGCTCGGTCATCTGCTCTATAGAGTCGGCGCGGTTTACGTAAAGCCTGCGCGCTATCTGCCCTCCGGCAAAGCGTGGCAGCCCTGCGTCGACAGCAATCGCCGTCAGTTCATCTTTTGTCAAACCGATGAGAGGGAGCTTGTGGCTTTCAGAACTCATATTGAATACTCTTTAGAGTGAGCGAATAGTTTCTCACTCGGGCAAAATTACATAAATCAGCAGAAATTAGACATGATTTGGCAAAAAAACTTTAGGATAACTAAAATTTGAAAAATGATAATAAATTTTAAATATGTTGTTTGTTATAATTAACAATTTTAACATCAAATCGTCTTGTGGGTTTCAAATTTTAGTTCTACCTTTGCATCAGGAATAGAACGACATACTATTATCATCTCTATATCTTCATCTTCCATTTTTTTATTCAATTATATATGAAACAACTCTTTCTCCTGCCAACCTATTTTTTTTAATGCGATGCCATAAGCACGGGTCCCACCGTCAAGGGGGATCGGGCGAGGCTGTGACGCATTTTTAAAGGTAAGTTAAGACTTTATATACTTGAATTTTGGTTATGAGGGAGGTGCGCTTCTGTGAAGAAGTGCACTTCTGTTTTTTGGTGGGTATGGAAAGGTCAGGATCAGTCGGCGGCATTTGTCAGCTCGCCAAGGTCGATGATTGCCCCGGTCGAGGGGTCGAGATGCAGGTAGGCGGGAGCTTTTTTAGCGGTAAAGAGGCCCGGGTCGAGCCCGAAGACCACGCCAAACTGTGCCACGGGCATCGTCTTAAACGCCACGCTGCGGCCGTCGAAGGTGACGGCGACATCGGCCGTGCCGGGTATGCGGTAGGCAAAACCCTCTTTGGGGAATGTCTTTTCAATCCCCTTGTCGTTGACCGGCAACTCGCCACGACGGGTCACGGTGACATCGAGATAGATAGGCTCGCCCGAAAGGTCGGTTCCATCGACAATACCGTCGATGGGCGACAGACGCGCGATGACCACACGGGTCTTCTCCTTGGCATCGTCGCGCGGCACGTAGTTAAACGAGCGCACCTCGGTCGAGGTCGATGTGGTCCCGACAAACATGGCTGTGAGCGCTTTCTCCTGACGGTCGAGATTGTCAAGGGCAATCTGCATGGCGGCACCGTCGGCCGGCATGTTCTCGGCCTGTCCCGCAATGATCTCGTTACGCTGGGCGCGGATTTCATAGATTTTTGCAGCCGCCAACTCGGCTCGCTTGGCCGATGACTGTGCCCTGAGCATATCCTCGGTCACTGCCTGACGGGCGATGTCGGTTTCAAGAATTGTCGGCTCAGCCTGGACAGCCTTGAGCGTTGGCGTGTCGAGCTTGGCCGGGGTGTATTGTGAGTCGTTGATCGACACCGGAAATGACTCGGTGGTGACCATCATATAAACACCGCTGCCGTTTTTGAACCTCACAAGATATTTTTGAGACTCATCGGTCAGGGCATAGCGGGTTATCTGAACATCCTTGAGCGACCAGCTGACACGAGGCTCGACAATGGGGTCGATGTTGAGATATTTTTTTGCATATCGATAAAACTCGCCGGGAGTCTCGACAGTTTTTTGGGCCTCGATGGTGACGGTGATGCCGGTCATCGGCAGGGTGTAGATGAGGCCATATTCATTGGCTTTTGTCGCCGAGAGGCGCTGTGTGTTCTGACTTGCAGCGGCCAGTGGCAACAAAGATATCATAAGGGCAACAATTATGTTTCGTGACATTTTCATCGTGGTTATGCTTTAAAAATCGACTTTATGGCGCCCCCCACATTGGCGGCGATGTCGCCGGCGGTGACACCATACTCGCTGTTGCGCTCCTCGGCGATCTGGCCGGCGATGCCGTGAACAAAGACTCCGCTTAGAGCCGCCAGCTCGGGGCGGATGCCCTGGGCGAGAAAAGAGGTGATGATGCCGGTCAACACGTCTCCGCTGCCGGGGGTGGCGAGGGCGGGGGTGCCCGACGAGTTGAAATACACTTTGCCGTCGGGGCGTATGGTGGCTGTGTAATGTCCTTTGAGAACGACGATTATGTTATATTGGCGCGACACCTCGATTGCCTTTATCAGACGCGACTCGTCGGATGTCTGCTGCCCGAAGAGCCGGTCAAACTCGCCGGCATGGGGGGTGATGATCGACATTGGGGGTAGGCTGTTGAGCAGCGCCGGCCGGTGGTGGGCGATGCAGTTGAGCGCGTCGGCATCGATAACGAGGGGACACTTGGCATTTTTCACAAGGATGTCAACAGCCTTGGCCGTGTATTCATGTGTGCCCAGGCCGGGGCCGACACCGATGGCGTTGGCATTGGCGATCGACGTGGGGTCGGTAAAGACGTTTTCATGCTTGTCGGGGTGCACAATCGCCTCGGGAACAGCCGTCTGTATCACGCTTACGCCACACCCCGGCGTGTGAACCGTGACGCGCCCCACACCCGATCGTAAAGCGCCGCGGGCCGCAAGCACCGCCGCGCCCATCATGCCGTAGCTGCCGGCCACGAGCATGGCCGAGCCATAGCTGTTCTTGCCGGCAAAGCGCGACCGCTGGGGGAGCACACAGCGCACGTCATAGTCCTCGACAAGGTGAAATTTTGTCCTCGTCTGTCGTATCGCCTTGTGGCTCAAATCGATGTCGAGCAATTTCCACTCGCCGACAAGCTCATCGTTCTCCTTGAAAAAGAACGACAGCCGCGGGAACTGGACAGCGAGAGTCAGCGTGGCGTGAACGATGTTTTTGTTGACCGAAACCGGATTCCAGTCACCCATGAGCCCCGAGGGGAGGTCGATAGACACGATTGACGCCCCCGACTCGTTGATGTATCTGACCAAAGCCTGAAAGCCGCCGGTCAGCGGCTCCCGCAGCCCCGATCCAAACAGACCGTCGATCACCAGATTGTTGCGGTTGAGCTCGGGCAGGGTGATGGTCTTGGTAATCTCGGTGAAAGGGATCGACGACTCGTTCAACAGCTCGTCACGACACTCGCGGCAATCACGCGAGAGGGCATTGCCGCCAATGTTAAACAGCAACACCTCAGGTTGATACCCCTGGCGGGCGAGAGACAGAGCCACCATCAGCGCGTCGGCGCCATTGTTGCCCGGGCCGGCAAACACCGTCAGGGGCACCAGCGGACTCCATCGCGCCATTATCTGTGAGGCGACACCATCGGCCACACGGCGAATGAGCTCGCGGGAGCTGACCCCCTCCTCGTCGATGGTGTAGCGGTCGATGGCGCGTATATCTTCAGTCGTGAAAAGTTTCATTTTTTTTGATGATTATTGGAGTGTATAACCCTTCAAGTGACAAAATTAATCAAAAACATCATAAATGTATTTGCCTCCTCTCAAATTTTTCTTTTTTTATCAAATTTTTTATGACGCTGTGAACCATTTGCAGCCCCGGGTTGTTTTATGATATAGACTAAATCTAAAACTTTACACAGAAAATGCTTTCAAACAAAATTCAAGACGCGCTCAACGCCCAGATCAATGCCGAGTTTTGGTCGGCTTACCTCTATTTATCGATGTCAAATTATTACAGTGCAGAGGGTTATCCCGGTATCGCCAACTGGTTTAAAGTTCAATATCAGGAGGAGCTGGCCCACACTGAGATCTTCATGAACTATGTCAACTCTCGCGGTGGACGCGTGACTCTTCAGCCAATTGCCGAGGTCCCCGTCGAGTGGTCCTCGATTCTTGATGTTTTCACCGCTACTCTCGAGCATGAGCAGAAGGTTACCTCAATGATAAACAACCTCTATTCACTGGCCGAGCAGGAGAACGACTATGCCACCCGCGACCGTCTCAACTGGTTTGTCAGCGAGCAGGTCGAGGAGGAGGACAATGTGCGCTCGATCCTTGACAAGGTGAAGATGGTTGGCGACAACGGCATGGGCCGATATATGCTTGACCAGGAGCTGGCCACACGCACCTATACCGCCCCGGCCGCTCTCACTTCTGCCGAGTAAACGAGCCCTGGTGCCCGATTAGATAAACGCTTGAGGCTGTGTCAATTGTTTGATACAGCCTCAAGTGCATAATTGGAGACCATCGCTCGGCTGACGGCATCAGGGCGTGCCTCACCCGATCCCTTTCAGTAGATGCCGGTCAGCGTCACGCAATTATCCCCTGCAGATACATCCATAAAGCTTTCCCAGCCACTGTGACACTCTTACATCAAAACAGGCTCTTAATCCATGATGTATGTCTCGCGATACAGTCGTGTTTGCAACCAAATGGCACTGACAATTGTTATTAATGTATAAACGTCAAAACTATTTTTCACATGCTTGCTTCTGTTGTTCCGTCCCACTCGTTTGCGGCGTGGCTAATTGCCTTCATCGACCGCTATCTTGACCGTATCGGCCTTTCAAAAGACCCTGAAATAGAAGAATTTATCTATATCGTTTTAATTGTGGGCATCGCCATGCTGATCGGATGGCTACTGAGGGTTGTCGTGCTGTTCATGGCCCGGCGCTATGTGGCCTTGCGCAACGGCGAGGCCGGCCGCGAGTTCCTCCATCAGGGCGTGCTGCAGAAGATGTCGCATGTCATCCCGCCGCTTGTCATCCTGGCGTGGCTCCCCTTTGCGTTTGAGGCAACGTCGATGCTGCTGTCGGTGTTTGAGCGGTGTCTGATTGTCTATACCATCGTGGCGTTTGTGTTGGCTCTTTGTGCCTTGTGCAACTTTGTGTGGCTCAGGTATGACAAGAACAACAATGAGAAAAACCTGCCGCTCAAGGGAATACTCAACTCGGTCAAAGGAGTCATCTGGATTGTGGCGGTGATCATCGCTTTGTCGGTATTGGTTGGCAAGTCGCCCGGCTCGCTGCTGGCCGGCCTGGGCGCTTTTGCCGCAGCCCTGATGTTGATTTTCAAGAACAGCATACTCGGTTTTGTGGCCGGCATACAGCTGTCACAGAATGATATGCTCCACGTCGGCGACTGGATTGTGGTCCCCTCGACCATAGCCAACGGCATTGTGACCGATGTGTCGCTGACCACCATCAAGGTGAGAAACTGGGACAACACTACGGTCACCCTGCCCCCCTACACTCTTGTGTCGGAATGTTTCCAGAACTGGCGTGGCATGAGCGACAGCGGAGTCAGGCAGATAGCCCGCTCGATCACGGTTGTCACAACTTCGGTCAAGCAGATCGACGGCGACTTTATCAAGCGTGTGAGCGAGAAACTGCCCGACATCAATCCCTTTATCGATCAGATAAACAAAGGTGGCGGCAAGGATCTTTTCTCGCCGGGCACCGCCGTGGTCAATGGCACGACCGACACCAACCTGGGCCTTTTGCGCGCCTACCTGTGTCAGTATCTGATCAATAATCCCAACATCAGCAACGACTGGCAAATCCTGGTGCGCACCCTCGCGCCCACCTCGACCGGACTGCCGCTGCAGCTGTGGTGCTACACCACAACGACCAACTTCACTGCCTACGAGGCTATCCAAAGCGCTATCTTTGAGCACATCGCCATGGTGGCGTCGGTGTTTGAGCTGCAACTGTTCAACTACTCGAGCGACAACGATATCACTACGGTCGAGATGGTTCCCCGGGTAAAGGCCGACAACTCTGGTTTATCTGCCTGAACTGCAAAATGATGAGCGCCGCGGTGACGAGTGTCGCACACAGGTCGCTGCACGGAAACGACAGCCAGATGCCCTCGAGACCCCAGATTGGCGGCAACAGCATCAGCAGCGGGATGAGGAATATCACCTGACGTATAAGGCTGAGGAATATCGACTTGCTCGCCTTGCCGATTGACTGGAAGAAAGTGGTCGACACAATCTGGAATCCGACAAACCAAAAGCACATCATGGCCGTGCGCAGGGCCGTCGAGGTAATTCCGATCAGCTGAGCGTCGGTTGTAAAGGCCCGCGCGATGATTGACGGATAGCTGATGGCGACCGCCGCCCCTATACAACAGATGGTTGTCGCCACTCCTACAGCTAAGAAATAGGCTCTCTTGAGGCGCCCGACGAGCCCCGCGCCATAGTTGTAGCCCACGATCGGCTGCAGGCCTTGACAAAGGCCAACGATCACCATGGTCAGCAACGAGGCATAGGTCGAGAAAATGCCGGCACCACCAACCGCCAGGTCTCCCCCGTATCGCAGCAGATTGTTGTTTATCAGCATATTGATGATGCTTGCACAGGCGTTTACTATCGAGGGGGCGGCGCCAATGCCGATGATGCCGATCACAATGTGGCGGCGCAGGCGATAGATGCCTGCCTGAAAGTGGAGCGACGACTTTTCCTGAAAGAAATGGTACATGACAAACCCGGCGGTGATGGTCATGGCGATGTCGGTCGCGATAGCGGCTCCCTTTATGCCCCAGCCCAACAGGTAGATGAAAACGGGGACGAGAGCGATGTTGATGCCGGCGCCGATAAACATGGTGACCATCGCCTTGATGGGGTAGCCCGACGAGCGCATTATGTTGTTGAAACTGAACGCGAGGTTCATCACAAACATGCCGGGAAGTATCCACTGCATGAAGTCGCGGGCGTATGGGATGGTGACATCGCTTGCCCCGAAGGCATACAGTATCGGGTCAAGGAAAATGGCCATCAACGAGATGTAAACCAAAGCGTTGACTATGGTGAGCACCAGTGAGTTGCCCAACACGAGCTCGGCGCCGCGACGGTCGCCCGCCCCAAGCATTATCGACACCCGCGCGCTGCCGCCGGCGCCGATGAGCACACCGATGGCGGCCGACAGGTTCATCACCGGAAAAGTGATGGTGAGCCCCGAGATGGCCTCGGGGCCGACACATTGACCGATAAAAATGCGGTCAATAATATTATAAAGCGACATCACGACCATGCCGACGACGGCCGGGAGAGAATATTGCCACAACAATCGCCCTACCGGGGCCGTGGCGAGCTCATCGAGTTTTGCCATAAATCACACAGCGCGAGCGCTTTGAAATCGGTTTGATTGGTTTGAGTATAGCATGGACGCGCCGGGGCGCGTCCGCTATCAATGTGTTGGCCGGGGCGTCGGGGCCCCGGTGCCTTCCCGCGGGTCACGGGGAGGGGAGGAGTCAATCCTCCTTCATGTTATGATAGACGTTTTGCACGTCTTCATCTTCCTCAAATTTCTCAAGCAGTTTGTCAAGTGTCACGCGCTGCTCTTCGGTCACCTCCTTGAGGTCGTGGGGTATGCGCTCAAACTCGGCGCTGACAATCTCAAAGCCGTTCTCCTCGAGGTATTTCTGGATGTTGGCAAACTCCTCGTAGGCGCCATAGAGCACAATCTCGTCCTCGTCGTTCTCAAGCTCGTCAACGCCATAGTCGATCAGCTCAAGCTCGAGGTCTTCAAGCGAAACGCCATCTTTGGGTTTGATTTTAAACACGCTCTTGTGGTCAAACATAAAAGCAAGCGAGCCCTGGGTTCCGAGCGAGCCGCCGTGTTTGTTGAAGTAGGAGCGCACGTTGGCCACGGTGCGTGTGTTGTTGTCGGTGGCAGCCTCGACCACGATTGCGATTCCGAAGGGGCCGTATCCCTCGTAGGTAATCTCCTTGTAGTCGCCGGCATCCTTGTCGGTCGCTTTCTTGATGGCGCGCTCAACGGTGTCTTTGGGCATGTTGGCGGCCTTTGCATTCTGCATCAGCACACGCAGGCGCGGGTTCATGTCGGGATCGGGACCGCCGGCTTTTGCAGCAATGGTGATTTCCTTACCGATGCGGGTAAATGTGCGGGACATATTGCCCCAGCGTTTCAGTTTTCTTGCTTTACGATATTCAAATGCTCTTCCCATGAGAGAAACTTATTTAAATTATGTAGTATTATATGCGGGATATTATCTTAATTGAGCCCCTAAGCGCTTGGTCAGATTGGCGATGATTTTGTTCATAACGGCGTCAATCTGCTTGTCTTGCAGCGTTTTGTCGTTGTCTTGCAGGGTCAGGGCGATGGCGTATGATTTCTTGCCCGAGGGAAGCTTGTCGCCCTCGTAGACGTCAAACAGCTCGACCGAGCGCAACAGTTTGCGCTCGCTCTCGGCAACCACGGCCTCGATCTGCTCCATCGTCACATTCTTGTCGAGCAGCAGGGCCAGGTCGCGACGCACGGGGAGGGTCTTTGGCAGCTCGCTGAACTTGATGGCGCGACGTGCCACAAGCGACACCAGGGCGTCCCAGTCAAGCTCGGCATAATAGACCTCTTGCTTGATGTCAAACTTGTGGAGAGTGGCCGCCGACACGATGCCAAGCGTGGCGAGCTTCTTGCCCGAACGGGTCGAGATGACCAGGCGGGCGGCAAGAGTGGCCGTCGAGTCCTGTTTCATCTTTATCTCGCGAGGGGTGATGCCCAGGCGGCTCAGGATGCCTTCGACCACTGCCTTGAGGTCATAGACCGATGTCTTGACAGCCTGTCGGTTCCATCCACCCCCGATGATGTCACCTGTCATCCAGATACCCAGGCGGAACGACTCTCTGTAGGGCGCGAGCGGAGCCTCGGCAGTCGACTCGGCCTGAGGATTGAAACGATAAACGTTGCCAAACTCAAACATCTGCAAATCGGCGTTCTTGCGATTCACATTGTGGGCCAGCGACTCGAGGCCGCCATACAGCAGTGTCTGGCGCATCACCGACAGGTCGGCGCTCAAGGGGTTGAGCAGTCTGACACAATTGTCGAGCTTATATTCCTCATTGTCACGATAATAGCTTTCGGCCGACAGTGAGTTATTGAGTATCTCGCTGAAACCGGCGCCCACGAGCTGCTCGCTGATGTGGCGTCTGAGCGAGTCGGCAATGTCGGTGGTAGTCTTGTAGGAGAGGCTGGCGTGAAGCTCGGTGCCGATTTCCACATTGTTATATCCATAGATGCGCAACACGTCTTCGATCACGTCACAGGGGCGTGTCACGTCAACACGATAGGTGGGCACCTTAAGGTCAACCTCGCCATCGCGCCGGGCCGTGATTTCCATCTCGAGCGAGTTGAGAATCTGGTCGTAGGTCTCGGTTGGTATCTCTTTGCCTATCAAAGCGTTGGCCGAGGCGTAGTTTAGCGTTACCCGGGCCGGCTCGATGGGGGTGGGGTAGATGTCGACAATGTCGCCAACCACCTCGCCGCCGGCAAGCTCCTGCACCATCAGGGCGGCGAGCTTGAGCACATAAACCGTGTTGTTGGGGTCGATGCCGCGCTCAAAGCGGAACGACGAGTCGGTCGACAACCCGTGGCGACGGGCCGTTTTGCGAACTGTCGTGGGGTTGAAATAGGCGCTCTCGAGGAAGATGGTTGTCGCGCTCTCGGTCACTCCCGAGTCAAGACCGCCAAACACGCCAGCAATGCACATGGGCTCGTCGGCGTTGCAGATCATCAGGTCGTTGCCATCAAGCTTGCGCTCAACGCCGTCGAGAGTCACAAAGGGGGTCCCCCCGGCACATTTTTTCACGATGATGGTGTTGCCGGCAATCTTTGACGCGTCAAAGCAGTGGAGGGGCTGGCACATGGCGTGCAACAGGTAGTTGGTTATGTCAACAATGTTGTTGATGGGGCGAACACCGATGGCTGTCAACCGGTTGCGCAACCACTCGGGGCTCTCGCCGACCTTGACATTCTTGATTGTGACGCCGCTGTAGCGGGGACACGCCTCGGCATCGGCAACCACAACCGAGACCGCCTGGCCCTCACCACCCTCCTTGAAGGCGTCGACCGACGGGCGTGTCAGCGTGCCGCCGGCGGCGTGTGTGTCAAGCCATGCTTTCAGGTCGCGGGCCACGCCATAGTGGCTGGCGGCATCGATGCGGTTGGGGGTGAGGTCGACCTCAAGCACATAGTCGGAAGTCAGACCGTAAAATTCGGCCGCCGGTGTGCCGGGCTTCACCTCGCTGTCGATCACGATGATACCATCGTGTGATGTCCCGACGCCAATCTCGTCTTCGGCACATATCATGCCAAAAGACTCTACGCCGCGTATTTTTGATTTCTTGATGTTAAACTCTTTGTCACCGTCATAGAGCGTGGTGCCTACGGTAGCCACCACCACCGTCTGGCCGGCAGCCACATTGGGCGCGCCACAAACGATCTGGGTCGCTTTGCCGTCACCAAGATCGACCGTGGTGATGTGCAGATGGTCACTGTCGGGGTGATCAACACATGTGAGTACTTTGCCGATCACAAGGCCGCGCAAACCGCCTTTGATTGATTCAACCTCCTCTATCGAGCCAGTCTCAAGACCGATAGATGTCAGTGCATCAGCTAATTGCTCGGGGGTCAGGTCAAAGTTGACATATTCTTTGAGCCAATTATATGAGATATTCATTGCAAATGGTTGGTTACAACAGTTTCAACGCGCAAAGATAGTAAAATTTCATCAATAGTAGCCCCTGTCAGCTGAATTTTCATTATCTTTGCCCCATCATTAATCAAAAGACAAGTGACAACCGATAATATAAACTCAACCGAGATTTCCCCTAAAGGGGGTCGCCCGGGATGGCTTAACGCGTTGATAAAATATGGCATACCGTTGATCATCACCGTCGGGCTGTGCTACCTGCTTTTCAACGACTTTGATTTCAACGAGATGGTAGCCATCATCAAGCGCGACTGTAACTTTGCTTTTATTGGCATCGCGCTGATCGTCAGTATTCTATCTCATGTCTTGAGAGGTTTGCGCTGGGGTATTCAGCTGCGGGCGCTCGGTGTGAAAGCGCCCACATGGGTGCTCGTTTTCAGCATTTTCGGCACTTATGCCGTCAATCTCGTCTTCCCCAGGTTGGGCGAGGTTTGGCGCACCGGGTGGATCGCCCAGCGGCAAAAAGCACCGTTCACAACCGTCTTTGGCTCGATGGTGGCCGACCGTCTTGCCGACACCATCACCGTGCTGCTGCTGACGGCGGTCACTTTCTGCCTCGCCTCGCGGCAGCTCATCTCCTATCTCGCCCAAAACGAGCAGACCTACCGACGGCTGCTCGCCCTGATCACCTCCCCCTGGCTGTGGGGCGCCATCATCGCCGCCATCATCGCTGTGTGGTGGGCGATGATCCATTTTCATAACAACAAGATAGTTGTAAAAATCAAAAGCATTGTCAAAGATCTGTGGGACGGCTTTGCAGTCATCACAAAGATGAACGGAAAGGGCCGGTGGTTGCTCCTGACCATCGGTGTGTGGGGATGCTACTTCTTTCAGCTCTACATCGCCTTTTTTGCCTTCCCGCTCACGTCCGATGTCCTTGCCCGATATGGAGCGCTCGCGGTGTTGGTGTGCTTCGTGTTATCGAGCATATCGATGGGTGTGCCCTCCAACGGAGGCATCGGCCCGTGGCAATGGGCAATCATCTTCGGTCTTAGCCTATACCCCGTGGAGGGGCTCACACGCGAGTATGCCAACTCTTTTGCCAATCTTGTGATGGGCTCACAGACGTTGCTGCTCATAATTCTCGGTTTGATAACTTTCATAGCAATCTCGATTGACAAGCGCCGTCAATCAAAGCTCAAACAATGATGGATCTCGATCAAGACCCCGACAACTTCCTCAACCACGACGAGGTTGAGGCCGCCCGTCACGAGGGCGATAATCCCAATGAAATCAAGTTTACAGCCGACGATGCCCCCCGGGGCAACAACCGCGACAGTCGCGGCGGTGTCGAGCCGCGGCGTCGCCACCGCTCGCGGCGTGTCGGTGCCGTCATCGTCGCGGTCGTCCTGGTGGCGCTCGCCATCGCCGTGTGGCTGAGATATTTCAATCCCTACGTTGTCGATGCCCAGGCAACCGGCTATGTGACCGACGTTGAGCGCCGTGGCGTCATCTTCAAGACCTTTGAAGGGGAGCTGATTCCGTCCATCCCCCAGACGGTCGACGGTGTCTACTCGCGCGACTTCAGGTTTTCGATAACCGACGATTCACTTGCCGCCACTCTGCAGCAGTATCAGGCGAGCCATCGGCCCGTCACGCTACTGTATAAGCGTTACCCGGCCACGTTGCCCTGGCGCGGAGCCTCGACCGTCGTTGTCACCGGCCTAAAGCCCGCTCCCGTCCCCGAGCATTGATTCTACGATAAAAGAAACTTCAATCATATAATGAAACGAGAGAGGATATTGCTTTGTTTGGCTCACATGAGCGGCAAGGAACAGGATTTTATCAAGGAGGCTTTTGACCAGAACTGGGTTGTGCCCCTGGGGCCCAATGTCAATGGTTTTGAAAAAGACCTTGAGGAGTTTGTCAACGATCGCCATGGCGCGTCGCCTCTTGACAAGAAGGTGGTCGCGCTCTCGGCCGGCACGGCCGCGGTGCATCTGGCGCTGATCGCCTGTGGTGTCGGCCGGGGCGACGAGGTGCTGGTCCAGTCGTTCACGTTCTGCGCCTCTTCCCACCCGGTCACATACCTTGGCGCCACGCCGGTGTTTGTCGACTCCGAAAAAGAGACGTGGAACATGGACCCCGATCTTCTCGAGGAGGCTATCAGGGACCGCATCGCCAAGACCGGCAGGACGCCCAAGGCCATCATCCCGGTGGCTCTCTACGGCATGCCATACAGGATTGACCGCATCATGGAGATCGCCAACCGATATGGGATACCCGTGATCGAGGATGCCGCCGAGGGTCTCGGCTCCCGCTACGATGGTCAGGTGCTCGGCACATTCGGCAAGTATGGCGTGCTATCGTTCAACGGCAACAAGATGATCACAACCTCGGGGGGCGGCGCGCTCGTCTGCGACAACCAGGAGGACAAGAACACCGTCATGTGGTACGCCACCCAGGCCCGAGAGTCCTACCCCTATTACCAGCATGAGGCCATCGGCTACAATTACCGCATGAGCAACATCTGCGCCGGCATCGGCCGCGGCCAGATGACAATCCTCGAGGATCACATCGCCCACCACAGGCATGTGCAGCAGCTCTACTGCGAGCTGCTCAAGGATGTCAATGGCATCACGATGCATAAGAATCCGGCCCCTCCCCAACCCTCCCCGCAGGGGGAGGGGCAGGGAGGGGTCTTCGACTCCAACTTCTGGCTGTGCACAGCAACGCTCGATCCCGACCTGAGAATCAAGGGCCAGGAGAACGCCTACAAGACCG
>CAYMVS010000057.1:0-14722 GCA_964394205.1 uncultured Muribaculaceae bacterium
TTTACAACATGTTATGAAAAGAGGGCGCATCAGAATTTTGATACGCCCTCCTTTTTTATGGTTATGTGTTAACCGCGGTTAGCGGACGTAGACTTTAGCGGCAGTTTTGCCCTGACGCTTGATCAGCATCTGGCCGGGGGTCGGCTTGCTGACGCGGATGCCCTGCAGGTTGTAGAACTCGACAGGAGCGTTGTTGCTGTCGACAGCAACATTGTTTACACCCGAGTGACCGGGGAAGGTGATCTTACCAGCGGCAAGCACCGGTTGTTCATTGGCGTCGGTCCATGAGTAACCGCCATCGATTTCACCGGGTATGCCAAAGCAGGCATCGGTCTCAGGCAGTGACACAACGCCGTCGGCAAATGTGGTGAAGGGAAGCATGTCGCCGTATTCAACAATCACAGATGCTATACTCTGATTCAAATAGAGAGAGACCCAAGTCAATGAGTTGTAGCAATAGATGTTTGAGAGACCGAGCTCGGAAGAAGCAAAGCCTGCGGCAACAACGTCAAATGACACGTGCTCGGGATCGCTCACGTTGAAGATGATGTAACCGGCTTTGCTTGACTCGTTAATCTCGGCTACAGGACAGTTACCCTTGTAAGGGTCAACGAGACGGTAAACATTCTCGTCTTTCTTGTTTTGCTGCAGCTCAACCTCCCAGGTGTACTCGGCGGGGTCTACGCCAAAGGCGGGAACAACCCAGGGATCCTGAAACTCTGCGTTGCCCAGTGAAGTCCAGTCTTCGTTGGGGTCAATACTGGGCAGATCGTTGGGGAACTCAATCTTACCGAGCATCTCTGCGCCTGTCCATGAGTAACCGGCGTCTTTGTTGCCCTGGATGCCGAAGCAGGCGTCGTAGGTTGTTTCAAGTTCACCTGTGTCTTCATCGGTTGTCTCGACAGAGCCGAGAGTGAGCACGCCGTCCTTGAATGTAGTGTAGGGAATCTGGTCACCCATAACAGAGGCTACATAATCGGCCGATATTCCAAAATACTCGGCGAAAGATGTCACCTGGTTCATGCAGTAGAATTTGGTGATACCGAGGTTAGATAAACCGAAACCGGCTTCAACAACGTCAAATGTAACCATGTCGGGGTTGCTGATGTTAAACTGTATGTAGCCGTGACGTGCGGTTGACTCGTTGAGGTCGGCCACGGGGCAATTACCCTTATAGGGGTCAACGAGACGATAGAGGTCGGCATCGGCATCGTTGCGCTGCAGCTCAACCTCCCAGGTGTATTCCTGAGGATTGTCGACGATTGCCGGCATCACCCAGGGGTCGGTGAACTTGGCCATACCGACGCTGGTCCAGCCCTCGTTGGGGTCGGCATTGGGGTCGTCGATAATCTTTGTCATGATGATCATGTCAAAGAGAGTGTACCAGCCGCCCGATGTTGCCTGAAGACCTAAAGCATCGTCTTCGTCAAACACGATGGCGTCGCCGGTGTACTCGACATTGATCTCATCGATATCTGCCCATGCACCGGCGTCCCAGTCCCAATGACGCAGTGCGAAATTTGCTTCCTGAAAACCGGTCGGTTGGTCTTTTGAGATGTTGATGATACCGGTCTCGGTATCAACGGTGCCTACGACGTTCCACTCGAGGATGTACCCACTGTTTTCAAACGGGATGTTGAAAACAACAGTTCCTGCCTCGGTGCCCTCGGTAACGGTCATCTCGCCGGCATAATCGTTGGCACCCTGGAGCTCGACGGTGTAGGAAATCTCATATTCGCCACAGATGTCGGCAACCGATGCAGCCACCTTTTTAGGGGCGATTTTAGCAGCGGCAGGCGATTTTTTCACCAGGCGGCGGCCGGTGGTTGCCGGTTGAACCAATTTGTCACTCTTGATTGATTTCTGAAACTTTGAGGTTGTGGCTACGCGCCCGGGCTCGATGGCCTGCTTGGGCGTTGTGAGCGTCGTGGCTGTCTGTGCCGACACCGACACGGCCAGCGACACGGCTGCACATGTGATAATGGAGTAGAAACTCTTCATACCTTAGAAATTAGTTTAAAAAAATAAGTTTCATGACCCGAGTTGACCGGCTCATGAAATTGAAATAAAAATTCTCGCGGCAAAATTACAAATTTTAATAGAAAGTGCAAACAAAATGATGTAATTGTTTAAAATCAGCTAATTTTTTTTCGATTTTTCAATCGGATGTTGTAAAACAGCTGACCGAAGTTTGCTTTTTTGGCATAATGGTGCTAAATTGCGAGTCCCAAAACCAGAGCGCGCATGACCCTTGACCGCTATTTGACCTATCTGACAACCGAGCTTGGCCGCTCGCCGGCCACGGTAGACGCCTATCGTCGCGACCTGGGCGCGTGGCTCGACTTTACGGCGTCGGCCGCCGGCGTGACGCCCGCCGAGGTCGACCCGGCTCTTGTCACGGCAACCGACATCCGCCTCTATATTGCCAGTCTCACGCGCCAGGGGCGTGCCCGCAAGACCGTGCGCCGGCATCTGCAGGCCATCCGCTCGTTCTACAATTTCCTGATGAAAAACGGCGAGGTCACTGTCAACCCGGCTGCCGACATCGTCACCGCCCGGCTCCACAAGACACTCCCGGTCTACATCGACCAGGCCGAGACTGCCGCCATGCTCGACACTCCGGCCAACGACCCCGACGACTTTATCGAGACCCGTGACCGGCTGATAGTCGAGTTGTTATATGAAACCGGAATGCGAGAAAGCGAGCTCATCGGGCTGACGGTCGGCGCTGTCGACACCCGGGCCGGTGAACTAAAAGTGCTCGGCAAGCGTAATAAGCATAGGGTAATCCCTTTCGGGCCGTCGCTCGGACAGATCATTGACCGCTACCGGGCCATGCGCGACGACATCTTTGGCGAGCCTTCGGGCGACGAGCCTCTGTTGGTGCGCAGCGACGGGCAGCAGCTGTATCGCACGCTTGTCTACCGTGTGGTCAACCGTCGGCTCAGCGAGGCCGGTGTTCATGCGACACGTCTTTCTCCTCACGTGTTGAGACACTCGTTTGCCACCGACATGCTCAACAACGGCGCCGGGCTCAACACCGTCGCCCGGCTGTTGGGTCACGAGTCGCTGGCGACAACCCAGGTCTATACCCACGTCACTTTCAGTGACATGCAAAATAATTATCAACAGGCACACCCACGTGCATTAAAAAAAGGAGGAAACAATGGAAACCAGAATTCAAGCCGTCCGCTTTGACATCACCTCTCGCCTGAGTGACTTTATCAATAAGAAAGTCGACCGACTCGTGCGCCATTACCCCGCCATTACCGATGTCGATGTCACCCTTCACGTCGTTAAACCAGAGACCGCCAACAATAAGCAAGTGATTTTCAAGACCACGCTGCCGGCGTCGCCCGAGCTTGTGGCCGACAAGACCGCCGACACCTTTGAGGAGGCCGTCGACCTTTGCATCGAGGCCGTGTCGCGTCAGCTCGAGAAACAGAAGGAGAAAAGCAGGTAACCGCCTGTTTCTGTTATAACAGGTTTTTCAGAGCTCTCGCCGAGGGCTCTGAAAAACCCAACACACGACTTATCGTGGCCAATGATTTTCTGTCACGTAAAGGTGACTTTTGAAATTTGAGATGCTTTCAGCCCGGCGACCGCACAAAAATCAAATGATACAGGCCGCCCGCAGCATCAAGCAAAACATTGCCCAGGGGAGCTGTGGGTCGGCCATGTCTACACAGTCGGAAATGTTTCTGACCAATGTGGGGAAAAGCAGCCGGCAAGAGTTGCTCCTTGATTATGAGGATTATTTGATAAACCGAGGTCTTGTGCAATGGCGTTTCGGAGACCCGCGTTCCGAGAATGTGCGCCAGGCGTTAAGGCGCCCGATGACGCGCCAATATGTTATAGGGAAAAGCAAGGCGTGGAGCGATGAAACCATTGCAAACGTGGTGATTACACTGATTCATCAGTGTGACCGCATGCTCTCGGGGCTTTTGGAGTATCAAAAGCGGCAATTTCTTAAGAATGGGGGTATCAAAGAGCAGATGACCAAAGCGCGCCTGCAGCAGAGGAGCCGGGGCTCTCAGAGCTCTCGGAGTATTAAATGTTAAATGAAAAATGATATTTGTGATTAAAAAAACTTTTGATTATTTTTGCCAGGCAAAATATTTTGACCTGAAAATCTAATGTTTCACGATATCATGAAATTTTTCACAACCTTGTTGTTGGGGCTTGTGATGCCCCTTATGCTGCTTGGTGCCGAGCCGACCGACACCATCACTGTGTTTATGATCGGCGACTCAACGATGGCCAACAAGCCGCTTGACAAAGAGAACCAGGAGCGCGGCTGGGGCCAGATGCTCCCGTTGATGCTTCAGGGCGCCATCAAAGTCGACAACCACGCGCTCAACGGCTATTCAGGCAAAAGTTTTATTGACAACGGGAAGTGGGACAAGGTGTTGAGTCTCATCAAGCCCGGCGATTATGTCATAATCCAGTTTGGACACAACGACCAGAAGCCCGACCCCAAGCGTCACGGCGATGCCGGAGGCTCTTATGACGACAACCTGCGCAAGTTTGTGAGCGAGGCTCGCCAGAAGGGTGCCAAGCCTATATTGTGCAACTCGATCGTGCGCCGCAACTTCCCGCTCGACTCCACCGATGTGCATGTGGATCGCGATGACGCGCCCCTGCAGGGTTTTGAAAATCTCAAAGACAAGCTCAAACCCGAGGGGAAGGTGCTCGTCGACACTCACGGCGCCTACGTCGACGCCCCGCGCAACGTCGCCCGCGAGATGTCGGTGCCCTTTATCGAGATGAACACCCTGACCCACAACCTGGTGCAGGGTCTCGGCCCCGAGAAGTCAAAGGAGCTGTTCATGTGGATACCCGAGGGGAAATATGAGTTCTGCCCCAAAGGGAAAATCGACAACACCCACCTTAATATCTATGGAGGCACGGTGGTTGCCGGCATCGCTGCCCGCGCCATCGCCGAGGCGGTGCCCGAGTTGCGCCCCTACATCAAAGCCGATTATATTGTAACCTATCCTACATTCTGACACCATGAAAGTTAGGAATCTGCTGACGATTGCAATGGCGGTCGCCGTTGCCGTCGGTGCCGGCGACATCAGCGCCAAGAAGAAACAGAAATATGTCGATCCCGACGAGGCCGAGGCCACCGGCGCCGGCTTTATCGACACCCCGGCCGTCAAGGTCGAGGGGCGGCAGTATGTGCTGACCGACTTTGGCATAGTCAACGACAGCACGGTGATGCAGACGGCCAAGATACAGGCTGTTATAGACCGTGCCGAGGCCGAGGGTGGCGGCACTATCGTGGTGCCCGAGGGTACCTATCTGACCGGTGCCCTCTTCTTCAAGCCCGGCACCAAGCTGCACATCGTGAAAAACGGCGTGCTCAAGGGGAGCGACGAGATTGAAAACTATCCCCTCATCCCCTCGCGCATGGAGGGTCGGAGCATCTACTACTATGCCGCGGTCATCAACGCCTATTTTGTCGACAATTTCAGCATAACCGGCGAGGGCACGGTCAACGGCGCCGCCTACAAGATGTGGGTGGCTTTCTGGGACCGTCGTGCCCAGGCCAAGAAGGAGAACCGGGTGTGCACCAATCTCGAGGTGTCGCGCCCGCGCCTTGTGTTTGTGTGGGGCTGTGACCACGTCCAGATGGACGGCATCACCTTCTGCAACTCGGCCTTCTGGACCATGCACCTGTATCAGTGTACCGACGTGAAGATAAACAACTGCCGCTATCTGGCGCCGACCAAGCCGGTCAAGGCCCCCAGCAGCGACGCCATCGACATCGACGTGTGCCGCGACATCGTCATCACCAACTGCTATTTTGATGTCAACGACGACAGTGTCTGCATCAAGGGTGGCAAGGGGGTCTACTCCAACCGCTCCTACGAGAGCGGCGGCGTGGAAAACGTGTTGGTCGACAACTGTACTTTCGGCCCCAACAACCACGGTGTGTTGACCCTGGGCAGCGAGTGTGTCCACGCCTCGGGTATCATCGTCCGAAACTGCAAGCTGATGACCAACACCGCGCTGTTGCGGTTGAAGATGCGCCCCGACACTTATCAGATTTACGAGAACATCACGATCGAGAATATCACCGGCCGTTGCGGCACCCTGATTGATGTCAAGCCCTGGAAACAGTTCTTTGACCTGGAGGGGAGCGACGAGCGCCCCTACGGCTTCGTGCGCAACATACTGATGAAGGATATCGATGTCGAGTGCCGCAGCCTCGGCACCATCGCCGGCAATCCTCTCGACAAGGTGAGCGACGTGGTGATCGAGAATGTTCACCTCAAGGCCCAGGAAGACACCTTTGAGATTGCCTATCCCGCGCCGGCTGTCAAGCTGATCGACGTGACCATCAACGGCCGTCAGGTCAACTGAGAGCCGCGCCAACCCTGAAGTTTCTATAAACTTAAATACTGACTACTTATTTAATTAACACTTTTTTTAACCAATCTTTTACCACTTTATGACAAGTAAATTGATGAGATTTCTTTGTGTGGCGATGCTTGCAGTGTTTGTGCTGCCGGCAAGCGCTTTCAAAGACATCAAGGTCGATTTGACCAACAAAGCCCTCCTCACCGCCGAGGAGGTTGCGTCAAAGGATCAGGTTACCATGGGTATTGTGGTTGGTGACGATGGCTCGGTGACCCGTGTGGCTGCCGACGATCCGACCGCCAACGCTGTGATCCATGGTGGCTACCATTCCGATGAACATGGCTGGGGCTGGTTCTCAGCAACTGTACCTGTAGAGGGTCCCGTTAAAGTTTCAATGGGCACCTGTGCCTGGGGTGGCGACGTGACCGTGAAGAACAGTGCCGGCGAGGTTGTCGGTACGTTCAACACCAACAACGGCACTTGCTTCCACAACAACAAGGCTGAAAACATCGCCTCGGTCAACTATGCCGGCGATGCCACCACGCTCACCATCTCGGGTGGCAGCTACACTCCTTACTTTGCAGTCGAGGCACTTGACTCAAAGCCCGTTCAGGTGGCTTTGACTTTTGGTGCCGGCGATGCCTCGTTTGAGGGTCGTCTCCCCGCCGAGGCCATTGTAGAGGTTGGTCAGGAGTATGTTATCCCGGCCAACTTCACCATGTATGCCGAGGGCAAAACCCTCAAGGGCTGGACTGACGGCACTGCCGTCTATCTCCCCGGCGACAAGATTGCCCCCACTGCCGATGTCGAGCTGACTCCCGTCTTTGCCGACAACACCGTGGCCCTGAAAGACCGCCAGACGGCTGTCAACATCCGCTGGGACTTCCAGCGTCGCAACGGCGCTCCCACCGTGGGCTATGAGGGCTCGAAAGAGATTTGGGTGGCTCAGGCCGAGGTTAACGGCGAGGTTATCGATGTGTTGATGAACGTTGACACCGCTCAGGGTGGCAAGATGGCCAACGCCGCCTGGAACGACTGGGCACAGCTCAATCCCGGCACCATCCTGACCGTTCCCTCATGCAAGGGCGCTACCGTCTCGATGGAGTCATACAGCGCTACAACCACCACCACTGTCGATGGACTGACCATCAGCCAGGGTGCAAACACATTCACCGTCGAGATTGGCAGCGACGCCGCCACCGTTGACGTTGTGATTGGCGACGGCAGCTACTGGCGCTACCTGGCCCTCACCCTCCCCTACGTGAAACCCGACCTGTCGGGCACCACTTTCACCGACCAGGCCGCCATGGTTATCTGGCCGATGAACGAGGAGGCCAATCCCGGGGCCTACACAGCTGCTCCCGAGGGCGGTTTCTCTACCGTTGCTATCGACTATGGCAACGCCACTATCACCGGTATGGCTACCGCTCAGGCTACCTATCCCGACGGCTCTAAGGTTAACTTCATGAAGTTCAAACCCGCCAACAGCGGTTCCGACCCCGTTGAGTGGAGCCTCAAGCCCGCCAAGGGATTGACTTTCACCCCCACCAAGGTGTCGGGCTACATCGCCCGCTTTGGCACCGATGCCGAACACGGTGTCAATGTCTACGCCAAAAAGGCCGACGGCACCACTGTCGAGCTCGGCACATTCACCGCTCCGCGTAACAATAAGGCTCAGGCCGACGACAAGTATGGCAAAAACTCCGACTACACCAACCAGTTTGTCATCGAGCTGACTGCCGCTCAGCAGGAGCAGCTCACCGGCACCGACGGTTTCTCGCTGTTTGCAACAATCGGTGTTGGCAACACTAAAGAGGGTGGCTTTGCCGACGTGATGGTTGACGGTTTGCTCAACGGCACCATTGAGGCTGTCGAGAAATACACCGTCGAGGCTGTTGCCTCGCCTGCCGAGGGTGGCTCGGTGGTCGTTTATCCCAAGAGCGACACCTACGACGCCGGCACGACCGTCAAACTGACCGCCAACAAAAACTTTGGCTATAGCTTTGTCAACTGGACCGACGCCGCCGGCGAGGTCATCTCAGAGGAGGCCGAGTTTACCTATACTGTAAATGCCAACTCTGTTCTGACAGCCAACTTTGCCAAGCTCAACACATTTGAGCTCGCCATGGGTGTCGAGGGCGGTGCCAATCCCTACATGGTTATCCCCACTCCCAAGCCCACAATGGTTGACGGCAAGAGCATGTATGAGGAGGGCACAATGGTAACTCTCAAGGCTATCAGCAACCCCATCCTTACCTTCACCAACTGGAACGACGGTCAGTCTTCAAGCGAGATCACTGTCAACATGACCGAAGACAAGGAGTATATCGCCAGCTACTCGGCCATCGACTATGTGGTTGGTTGGGACTTCTACAAATCGGGCACCGGCCGTGCCGCCGACTTTGTATCGGCCGACAATGACAACGTGGTTCTTACCATGCGCACCGCCAACGGCGACTCGTCGGGTTGGCTTGACAAGAGCGAGGAGGCAGCCGGCGGCTATGAGGGTCGTCCCGGTGCTGTCAACTGGCGCACAACCGGCCTTGGCGAATACTACTGGCAGACTAAGGTTAACGCTGCTGCGTTCAAAAACCTCAAGCTCATCACCGCCATGGTCTACAACTACAACGCCTACACCACCTACAATGTGGAGTACTCTCTCGATGGCGAGACCTGGACAAAGGCCGGCTCTATCAATATGACCGGAGCCAAAAAGTGGACCGACGCTGAGATTACATTCCCCGCCGACGTCAACAACCAGGCCGAGCTCTACATCCGCTGGATCGCCGACAAGACCTCCAATATTGCCGGTACAACCTCCGATAACGACGGCGCTACACTGGGCGCTTCCTACCTGGTTGGCGACAAGGAGCTCGTCAACGACGGCGTCGCTCCCGTGCTCGTTTCTGTTCTCCCCGCCGAGGGCAGCAACACAGCCTCTATCAACGGTAAGATCGTGCTCACCTACGACGAGAAAGTGAAAGTGCGCGAAGGCGTGACCGCTACTCTCGGCGACAAGGAGCTCGTGCCGACCGTTACCGGCAAGACCGTTATCTTTGAGTACAAGAGCCTCTCTTACGCCACCGACTATCGCTTCACTCTCGAGGCTAACGCCGTGGCCGACCTCACCGACAACTACAACGACAAGGCGGTGACCATCAACTTCACCACCAAGACCCGTCCCGAGATAGCTAAAGAGGCTTATGACTTCATCGTGCCCGACAACGGTAAGCTCGAGGAGGCATTTGAGGCCGCAGCCAAACGTGCCGACAACACCAAGCGCTTCCGCATCTTTGTCAAGAACGGCACCTACGTTCTCCCCGCCTCGGCAACCGCTACCAAAAACGGTTCCGACGGCAAGGCTTATCCCGACCCCACAACCTACATGACAACTCCCAATGTGTCAATCATCGGTGAAAGCACCGACGGCGTTATCATCACCAACACCGCCAACAAGGTGCTCGAGGGTATCGGCAACGGCGACGTGCTCCAGCTTAAGGGTACCGCCACCAACTACTACTTCCAGAACCTTACCCTCAAGAGCAACATGGGCGACGCCAACGGCCGCGACATCGTGCTCAACGACCAGTCAAACAAGACCATCTTTAAGGATGCTTGCCTCTGGGCTTACCAGGACACATACGTGTCAAACAGCGACAAGGGCCGCTTCTACTTTGAGGGTGGCTTGCTGCGTGGCCGCACCGACTACCTCTGCGGCAAGGGCGACGTGTTCTACAACGAGGTTACCCTGCGCATGATCTCAGGTGGTTATATCACCGCTCCGTCGGCCGCTCTTGAATATGGCTACGTGTTCAACAACTGTGAGATTATCGGCGATGCCGACGGCGTTGACGGCAACTTCACTCTCGGTCGTCCCTGGGGTCAGGGCAGCCCGACCTGCTACTGGCTCAACACCGTGATGACCGTTAAGCCCAGCGCTATCGGTTGGAACGAGATGTCGGGTGGCTATCCCAAGCGTTTTGCCGAGTACAACTCAATGACTGCCACCGGCACCCCCATCGACCTTGCCGGCCGCAAGAAAGAGTTTGGCAACGATGGCGACAAGCACGCCAACAACCCCGTCCTGACTAAGGAGGAGGCCGATGCCATCAATTACGCTGCCGTTATGGGCCGCGACGACGATTGGGATCCCGCAGCGCTTGCCGAGCAGGCTCCCGAGGCCACGAATGTCAACATCAACGGCACTCAGCTCTCTTGGGATAACAACAACTACACCCTGCTGTGGGCTATCGTGAAGAATGGCAAGGTGGTTGACTTTGTCACCGAGCCGGCCTATACGGTTGACGATCCCGAGGCAACCTACGCCGTTCGTGCCGCCAACGAGATGGGTGGCCTTGGCGCCGAGGTGCTCGCCGTCAAGGGTGGCCAGTCGGGCATCAACGATGTCGACGCCGCCACTGTGGTTGTCAAGACCGCTTACTACAACGCCGAGGGCATGGAGGTTTCACCCCTCTACCGCGGTGTTGTCATCAAGGTTGAGACCCTCGCCAACGGCGAGAGTGTCGCTACCAAGATTGTCAACAAGTAATTAGACAATAATCCCTGAAAAAAGCCCGCGACAGTTTTGTTGCGGGCTTTTTTTGGATTGACCGAATTATTGCACTATTTTTGCAAAAGCAAGAGATTATATCAACACAAATCACCGATGAAAAAGACAGCACTGATAGCAGCGGCCGCCGCCCTACTGACGGCAGGGACCGCCCTTGGTGGCCACAAGACGCGTAACACGCCCGGCGCCACCGACACTGATGTGATACTCCACGCCTGGTCATGGTCGTTTGACACCATCGCGGCCAATATGGGCCGCATCGCCGATGCCGGCTACACCTATGTGCAGACCTCGCCGGCCAACACCTGCTATGTGGGTGAGAACGGCGGGATGGCGCTCTTCAGCGAGCCTGGCGACACTGTCGAGGGCAAATGGTACTACTACTACCAGCCGATCGACTGGAAGGTTGGCAACCATCTGCTCGGCAGCCGCGACGCCTTCAAGGCGATGTGTGACAGCGCCTATAAGCACGGCGTGAGGGTGATTGTCGACGTGCTTCCCAACCACACGGCCATCGACACGACTGCCATCAGTCCGGCTCTTGACGCCGCCGTTGGAGGTCGCGACAATCTGTTTCACGCCAACGGGTTCACCCCCATCACCGACTATAACGACCGCCTGCAGTGTACAACCGGCCAGATGGGCGGCCTGCACGACGTCAACACCGAGAACCCCGACTTCCAGTACTACTACATGCAGTATGTCAACGACCTGATAAACCTCGGCGGGCGTGGCTTCCGCTATGATACAGCCAAACATATCGGCCTCCCCTCCGACCCCCTCGACCCCAAGGCCACCCGCAACAACTTCTGGGAAATATTTGCCGCGGCACGCGAGAGCGCCAAAGGATTGTCGATGCTGATGCCCGATAGCCTGTATATCTATGGCGAGGTGCTTCAGGACAAGAATGTGAAGGAGGATGAGTATGCCGCCTATATGGATGTGACAGCGAGCGCCTACGGCCACGAGCTGCGCCACGCTCTCGAGAAGGGCAACGTCGAGGGTATAGACCTGAGCGAATGGCGCCACACGGTCCCGGCCAACCGCCTGGTGACCTGGGTCGAGAGCCACGACACCTACTGCAACGAGCACGAGAGCGCCGGGTTGAGCGACGACGCCATAAGGATGGGATGGGTGTTTCTTACCGCCCGCGACGGCGGCACGCCGCTCTTCTTCAGTCGTCCCGCCGGCAGCACGCGCGACAACTATTGGGGCAACAACCTGATCGGTGCCCGCGGCAACGACGAGTTCTTTCACCCCGAGGTGGTGGCCGTCAATCAGTTCCGTAGGGCCATGAATGGCCAGAAAGAGCAACTCTTCACCAACGACAAGGGGACAGTGGTTGAGGTAGCGCGAGGCAATAAGGGCGCCGCCCTGGTCAACATCAGCGACAAAAAGGTGAAACTCTCAATCAAGACGACCTTGCCCGACGGCGTGTACACCGACCGCGTGCATGGCCGTGAGTTTAAGGTCAAAGGGGGTGTCATCACCGGCACCGTCGACCCGTTGACCTCTTATCTTCTCTATTGACCGGTCGCCCCGCGGCTCTCCTCCAACCCTGTTTTATCCCAGCGGTAGAGACGGTCGCTGGGGCGTATCTTGGTGCCGGTCTTGATTGAGAAACGGTCGCCCTTGACAGCTTTATCCACGCTCTTGAGGTCGACGCGTATCTCATCGACAGTCATGATCAGGGCGCCGGTTGTCGGGCCCGTGATAACAATCTCGTCGCCCACGTTCAGCTCGCCCGCCTCCATGAGAAACTCAGCCACGCCGAGCTTTGAGAAATAGCCCATCGCCTTGGCCACATAATGCTTGACGCGGGTGGCCGACGAGCCATATTTTGCCGACCACTCGCCAAGTCGCCGCCCCATGTAATAGCCGTCCCAGAAACCACGGTTGAAAATCATCGAGAGGCGGCGGCGCCATTGCTCGATCTTCTGGTCGGTGTAGGTGCCCTCACAGATGGCGTTGAGCGCCTCGTTGTAACACTCAACCGCTATCTTGACATACTCGGGGCCGCGGGCGCGACCCTCGATTTTGAACACCCTCACCCCCGCGTCGACCATCTTGTTGAGAAAGTGGATGGTCAGCAGGTCTTTGGGCGACATGATATACTGGTTTTCGATGTCGAGCTGATCGCCGGTCTCGCGGTCGGTGACCGTGTAGGAGCGGCGGCAAATCTGGGTGCAGGCCCCGCGGTTGGCGCTTGAGTTCATCTGATGCAGGCTCAGGTAACACTTGCCCGACACGGCCATGCACAACGCTCCGTGACAAAACATCTCCAGGCGCACCGGCTTGCCGTGGGGGCCGCAGATGTCTCGCTCGACGATTGCCCGGTGGATGGCGCCGACGCGCTCCAGGTCAAGCTCGCGGGCAAGCACCATCACGTCGGCCCATCGGGCGTAAAACTCGACAGCCTCGATGTTGGTCACATTGACCTGGGTTGAGATGTGCACCTCCACGCCAATCGAGCGCGCATAGCCGATGGCCGCGATGTCGCTGGCGATGATGGCCGTGATGCCGGCCTCCTTGACCGCGTCGATAATCGCGTGACACTTTGCTATATCGTCGTCATATATGACCGTGTTGACCGTCAGATAGGTCTTGACACCACGCGCGTTGCAGGTCGCGGCGATGTCGCGCAGGTCGTCGAGGGTGAAGTTGGCGCTTGAGCGCGAACGCATGTTGAGCCCCTCCACGCCAAAATATATCGCGTCGGCACCCGCCTCGAGCGCCGCCATCAGCGACTCGCGGCTCCCCACCGGAGCCATAATCTCAAAATCCTCTCTTTTCATTCACTGCAAGTTTATCGAAACTGTTTCACCCCGGGTTTTGCAAGAGCAAAACCCACGGGCCGCCACAAAGGTACAAACAAATTCCCTTACCCCCCTCAGCTCCCCCAACAAATCTGTATCCTTTTTACGCCGGTTAGGTTAGGGGGCACGGTTACGAGAAAGCCGCAAGGCGCGAGACAATGTGCTGTTATTGTCTCGCGCGCCTTGCGGCGTTCTCATTACATTACTTCCCATTCTTCTCGGCTCTGCCACCCACCGGTCTTGTCAGCTGGCCGAATATGAAAGCAGGAGATAAACACCTAAATAACAGGTGTTTATCTCCTACTTGGGTATTTGGGGGGAGGGGATTACCAGATGATGACGCGGTCGGCGGCGGGGCGGAACATGGGTTGGCCCTCGGTGATGGAGAAGGCGGTGAAGAAGGGGTCGAGGTTGCGCAGGGTGACGTTGACGCGGTTGCGGCCCAGTGAGTGGACGTCGCCGGTGGTGAGCGAGCGTATCTCGGCCTCACGGATGTTGTTGGCCCAGAGGTTGGCATAGTTCATGTAGAAGGCCTGGGCGGGTGTCAGCCCGTCGATGAGGGCTTCCTCGGAGTTGACGTCGACGCCTTTTTTGCGCTGAGCGTCGAGGAAGGCGGTCATGGCCACGCGCAGGCCACCCTGGTCGGCGATGTTCTCGCCGAGGGTGTATTGTCCGTTGGCATAGAGGCCGGGGAGCACCTCGATGGCGTTGAACTGGTCGATAAGGGCTTTTGTTTTGGCCTCAAAGGCTTCTTTGTCTTGGGGTGTCCACCACTCGATCATATTGCCCTCGGCGTCAAAATTGCGGCCCTGGTCGTCAAAACCGTGGGTCATCTCGTGGCCGATGACCACGCCGATGCCGCCATAGTTTTCGGCGTCGCTGGCCTCGGGGTCAAAGAAGGGGGCCTGCAGGATGGCGGCCGGGAAGACGATCTCGTTGGCTGTCGGGTTGTAGTAGGCGTTGACGGTTT
>CAYMVS010000058.1:0-13973 GCA_964394205.1 uncultured Muribaculaceae bacterium
GCGACCCCAACCTTGGCAAGGTTGTGCTCTACCAACTGAGCTATTTTCGCAAGTATGTCTCAAGACTCTCACGAGCCTCACTGCGATAAAATCATGTTAAAGATCTCTTGAGCGAAAAACGGGACTCGAACCCGCGACCCCAACCTTGGCAAGGTTGTGCTCTACCAACTGAGCTATTTTCGCATTTGCGATGCAAAGGTAGTCACTTTTTTCTAATTACCAAAATATTTCCAATAAATTTTATCGATCAAACGGTTTTTGGGCCTGTCGGCCCCCTTTTCCTATATATAAATAATGTGTGGCCTCATAATGGTGTGTAATATTTTTTAACATTGGTGGGACCGGTTTTTGTCTTTATTTTGACTATCTTCACGTCTGAAAAACCCCTTCTGTCACGACATGACCAAGCTAAACATCTATCTTGTTGACATAACCTCCAGGCAACCACTGCAATATGCCGACATTGGCGTAAGGGCCGGTTTCCCGAGCCCGGCCCAGGACTATATCTCGGAGAGCATCGACCTCAACCGCGAGCTGATCGAGCACCCGGCGGCCACTTTCTATGCCAAAGTGGTTGGCGACTCGATGGCCGACGAGGGCATCACCGAGGGCGACATCCTGGTGATCGACAAGTCGGTCGAGCCTGAAGACGGCGACCTGGCGGTGTGTTGTGTCGACGGCGAGTTCACCCTCAAGCGGCTGCATTTCTCGTCGGGCAACCGGCTTTATCTGATGCCGTCCAACAGACGATACAAACCTATCGAGATCACCCCTGAAAATGACTTTATGGTCTGGGGAGTGGTGATGTACACCATCAAGGCCAACCGGCGTCGCCGCTGAGATCACGTCAACAGATTGCTTATGATCGGACTGATTGACTGTGACAACTTTTTCTGCTCGTGTGAGCGTGTGTTCAGGCCCGACCTTAACGGCAGGCCGGTTGTCGTGTTGAGCAACAACGACGGGTGTGTTGTCGCGCGCTCGCGTGAGGCCAAGGCATTGGGCGTGAGGGAGGGGCTCCCCTACTACCAGATGCTAGAGCAGTATCCCCGGGCGGGTATAGTGGCGTTTTCGTCCAACTACACGCTCTATGGCGACATGTCGGCGCGCATCATGCGCGTGCTGCGCTCGGAGGTGCCCGAGGTCATCCAATACTCCATCGACGAGGCATTTTTAGACCTGACCGGCATGGATCACCTCGACCTGAAGAGATGGGGCGAGCAGCTGTGTCAAAAGGTGCTCCGACACACCGGCATGCCCATCAGCTTAGGGATAGCCTCATCAAAGACACTGGCAAAGGTCGCCAACAAGTTTGCCAAGAAATATCCGGCCTACAGGAAATGTTGCATGATTGGCAGCGCGAGTCAGCGCGAGACGGCGCTGCGCCTGTTTCCGGTAGGCGACGTGTGGGGCATCGGGAGGCGTATCAGCCGCCACCTCGAGCGCCACGGCATCGTCACGGCCTACGACTTTGCCACCCAGCCAAAAGACTGGGTGCGCTCGCGGTTTCATGTCACGGGCGAGCGCACGTGGGCCGAGCTCAACGGCGACGACGTGATATCGATCGATGCTCTCGATGCCGTGTCCAAGCAGACCATCGTCACCAGCCGCAGCTTTCCAAGGATGCTCACCGATGTCGCCGACCTCAGCAGCCATGTGGCCAACTATGCCGCGCGATGTGCCCTGAAACTGCGCCGGCAGGACTCGGTGTGTGCCATGGTGAGTGTCTTCATCCAGTCAAACCGTTTCCGCGACGACCTCCCTCAGCATGACGCGAGCGCCTATCACACCTTTCTGACCCCCACCTCGACCACCATTGAGATTGTCGGGGCCGCCACGACGATACTGCGGGCCATCTACCGGCGCGGCATCCACTACAAACGCGCCGGGGTGATGGTGTCGGCCATCTCGTCGGCGCGCGCCGTGCAGCCCGACATGTTCTTTCATGACCCTGACCGCAGTAAAAAGCTGCAGGATGTCTCGGCCGCCATCGACACCATAAACCGACGCAACGGGGCCGACACCATCGTGCTCGGCGCCCAGCAATACCGCGACCGCGGCGCCGACGGCAAGAGCATCAAGTTTGTCAACGCCATACGCCGCGCCATGAAATCGCCCGACTACACGACCCGCCTGGGTGCCTTCTGTGTGGGATAAAAAGTGTTAACGGGCAAAACATGACAGTCCCGGCGGTGTTGTAGTGTCATGAATGTGTTGAAAAGAATATTACTCACGACAGGGGTAGGCATCGCCGCGGCCGGGATATTCCTGGCCCCTGCAGGCCACAGCGAGCCATCGGGCACGGGTCAACCGCCCGAGACGACCTTTGAGAAAGCTGTCGAGATCATAAAACGATATGAGACCCTTCACAAGCCGCGGCACTGGCCGCTGGTAGGCTACGGACACATGGTGCTCCCCGGCGAGAGATTCTCGCGCACCCAGCCCTTGAGCGAAACCCAGGCCGACGCGCTGTTGCGCAAAGATCTGTTGAAAAACTGTGCCGTCTTCCGCGAGTTTGGCAAGGATTCCCTACTTTTGGGCGTGCTGGCCTACAATATAGGCTCGGGCGCGGTGAAAAACTCGTCGGTGGTGAAAAAACTGCGTGCCGGCGACCGCAACATACGCGACAGCTATCTGGCCCACTGCCGATATCGCGGCAAGGCGCACGCCGGGCTGAGGAAACGCCGTGTCGAGGAGTTTGAGACCCTGTTTGACGTGCCGTTTTATCCCGTCGCCACCCCCCGCGACACCATTATAGAACCTGAAGTAAGAAATAAAAATTAAGATGAATAGATTTTTAACTCGCGCCGGTGTGTTGTTGACCGTCACCGCCGGTCTGGCCGGTTGCCACACCCCGTCATCCACCCCCACCGCCGAGGTGACCGCGATTGAGGCCACCGACTCCATCCCCACGGCCGTCAAAGAGTTTGTCAAGGCTGTGGCCACCAACGACAGCGCCACCTTTGCCTCGCTTGTGGGCTACCCCCTTGAGCGCCCCTACCCGTTGGCCGACATTGTCGACTCGTCACAGATGGCCGCCTACTACCGTGTGTTGGTCGACGACTCCCTGAGACAGGTTGTCACCACTGCCGGCCCCGACGACTGGCACGAGGTAGGATGGCGCGGATGGATGCTTAAAGACGGCGCCTATGTGTGGATATATGACAATGTGTACAGCGTCAACTATCTCTCGAGCCACGAGCGCCGCGAGATGGCCCGCCTCGTGGCCGACGAGATCGCGTCGCTGCCCGACACCCTTGGTCACGGCATCACCCCGATGGGGTGTTTTGTCGGCGCCGACAATGCCGTCTACCGTCTTGACAAAATGCCGGGCGACAATAACTTCAGGCTCGCTGTCTACAAAGACCCCGACGCCCTTGACGCCAACCCCGACATGACGCTCACCGGCTCGGTCGAGATACAGGGTACTGTCGGAAGCCCCCTCTACACGTTCAGCCAGGGCGACACCACAATCTCGCTCGAGCCCTTCTCGAGTGACGACAGCGGCCCCGAGCTGCAGATAGAGCGCAAAGGCAAAACAAAGACCGTCAACCTCAAGCCATCCTATTGGCGCCTCCTGATAAAAAACAAAAAAAACGACGCTGAAAAATAAAAATGGCCGAAAAGTTGGATAGTTGAGACCTCTTCACTATCTTTGCACCCACATTGACCGGGCGAATACCAGAGTGGCCAAATGGGGCAGACTGTAAATCTGCTGGTTTTTACCTTCGGTGGTTCGAATCCATCTTCGCCCACTGCTCGCGCGACACCTCATCACCAGGAGGTGTCGCGCGCGTTTTTTTGCCCTGCCCAACCGCAATGCGACCCACATAATCCCGACTCTGCGCCAATGGTTGGATGTGCCAATGAAGATTTATGATGGGATTTAGCAAAAATTTTATTAATTTTGCAACAAATTCATATCTAAAAACATCCCCGATGAACCGATCATTATCAATAGCTGTGATTGCACTGACAGCACTTGCAGGTGCTGTTTCAACAACATCCAAGACCTACAACACAACCTCGCCCACCATCGAGGTGGAGTCGCTGATAATCGACACCATAGCGGCCCGCCAGGAGATGGTCAAGAGTGACTCGATACGTAAACACTGGGTGAGCGTCTACCGGCGCATGCACAACGGGCTGAAGACTCTGCCCGAGAAATGGGGCAAAGAGGGGCTGAGCCGCAACGAGCTGACCGCTCTCGACTCTCTCATCGCCTACCCGGCGACCCGCGCTCTCCCCTCCTACAGCAAGATTGTCAAAGACCGCGAGAAGGGGAAAGCCCACAAAGACCTTGCCGCCACGTTTGACGAGTTTATAAACTACTGTGACAGCCGCATGGAGGCCTGGATGGGCACTTTCTACAACCCCTCGACGGCTCCCCGCGTCAAGAAAGCCCGACTGCTCAACAATCCTTTCTATCTGCCGGCCATCATCAACAAGCCGGCCATGATGGACTCGACCGACTATGACAGCCAGGTGCTCAACTGGGCGTGGACCGACACCGACAAATGGACAAAACGCGAGGAGACCTATCCCAAGCCTTTCAACTATCGCGAGTATGCCTCCCACCCCGAGCTGCGCGTCATCGGCAGCATGATTTTTGACAAGCAAGGCAACCTCATCGCCATCAAGCGATTGCCTCGCACCGGGCGTCAGCTGCGTCAGAAAGACGGGCTGCTATACCCCCAGATGATCGACTCGCTGCTGCAGCGCGACTACCTTAACAATGTCGACAACATACAGAGCGAGGAAGACCCTGTCAACCCGGTGCTGCGCGCCCGTCTTGGCATCGATGACAACCCCGAGCTTGCCTCCGAGCCTAACAAACGTGCCCAGGCATGGATCAATCAGCTGACGCGCAAGCATCAAGCCGAGTTGGCGCGCATCTACAAGGTGGAGCGCTTTGACGACCAACGTTTCTTCCTGACCATGCTCGACGACCAGGGCAACAGCACCTACCGCATCTTTGTCGAGGCCAAGCAGTCGGGGCCATACGATGCTGTCTACAATGTGCTCGGCATCGAACAGGCCGAGCCCGTGAGTGTCGACATGAACTTTAAGCCCGACACAAAGAGCAGCGACGCCGCCCTGTTGCCTTTCTACATGATTCCCGAAGAGCCGGCCACCATGCCCGGCGGCGACGAGGCTCTCACCCAATTCATGCTCAACAACATGAAACTGCCTGTCGGCGCCCTGCCCGACGACTTTGACCACCCCGTCACTCTCGCTCTTGAGGTCGACAAAACAGGCAAAGTGCAGAATGTGTGGGTTATACGCACCAGTGGCACAACGCTCGACGCCGTTGCCTCGACTGCCGCCGGCAACATACGCAGCATGCTGCCCGGCAAGGTCAACATGCAGCCGGTCAACTCGATGCGCTACATCACGGTAGTGTTCAACAAAACCGGAATGACCATCAAATAAAACATAACTGAATGAGTATCAACACCCCTGGTCAAGTTATCGAGACCGTCGTCGCGACCGGTCAAAGGAAGTCATCGCTCACGTCAAGCCGGCCCATGCTTGCCCTGCTCTCGGCCATCATGGCCGGGACATTCATCGCCTTGGGCGGCCTGCTGGCAGTGATTGTCAGCCAGGGATTTCCCGAGGCTGCGGCCGGCAATGAGGCGCTGTGCCGGGTGTTGAGCGGCGTGATGTTCCCCATAGGGCTGATTTTAGTGGTGTTTATGGGGGTCGAGCTGTTCACCGGCAACAACGCCCTGCTCATCCCGGCGGCCATGCGCCACAAACTGACCGTCGGCGAGGTGGCCCTCAACTGGACGATAGTCTATATCGGCAACTTCATAGGGGCCGTCGGTTTCACCCTCCTTTTTGCCTACGCGACCGGGATAACCGACAGCGGGCTGTACTCAACAGCCGCCGTCAAGATAGCCACAACCAAGGTCAACCTGTCGTGGTGGGAAGTGTTCACCCGAGGCATTGGCGCCAATATGCTTGTCTGCCTGGCTATCTGGCTCGGGCTGTCGTGCAGGGGCGGTTTTGCCCGCATGTTCGGGCTGTGGCTGCCGGTGATGGCCTTTGTGGTGTTAGGGTTTGAGCACTCGATAGCCAATATGTTTTACCTGCCGCTGGGGCTGCTTCATGGCGCCGGGTTCACAATCGCCGAGGCCGTCTGGCAAAACCTCATCCCGGCCACTTTGGGCAATATCGTTGGTGGAGCGCTGTTTGTCGGAGCCGCGATGACATGGCTTCACGGGCGCCCGTCACCCTCGCCGGGCACAAACTGATAGGCTCCGAGCGAGGGGGTGGGGAATCGCGAGATGCCATAGAAGTCGACACTGCCACGCGGGTCAACGCCGGCGGCATCGGCCGCGGCGGCTGCCGGCGAGCCTTCCATCAGGCGGTAATCAAAAACATAATCCTCGCGCGAGGTGTAGTACATCGGGTCGCTGCCCCACAGGCAGGAGATGAAATTGTCGTCGTCGGTGCCTTCGCTCTTGAGCAGACAGGTCTTGAAGATGACGCCGGTCGATGTCAGATCGCCATGCGACAAATCGTCGCCTAATCCATATATAATTGAGTTTGAAAACAATGCCTGGGTGTAGGGCAACCCCGAGCCATCATCGTCGTCGCCATTGAGGTGGCTCAGCGAGATGGCGGGACCGCCGATGACCGTAAACAGATAGTAGTTGGCAAAGGTGCAGTGATTGAACAGATAGCGGCCGCCACGAGTTGACAGCACGCCCTGTGACGCCTCGGCAAACTCACACCCCACAGCGTCGACCGACGAGTGGATCACCTCAAGGGCGTGACGGGCCGAGTTGCGCAAACGACAATTGACCAGGGTCACATCGGCAGCCGTCGACCGGGCGCCCAACGAGTCAATCAAAACGCCGGCAACGGTGTTTCTTATCACAGCGTGGCTCAGGTAGTTGTCGGTCGACCCGGGCAGAAACTCCACCCCATGCCACTGAGAGGCCATAAGGTCAAACGGGATTGAGCCGACCACATTGTCGGTTCGGTCGCCCGTCATATTGACAGGCCGCTCGACCGAGCCGAGCACACGCAGGGTGCCATAGACACTCAGCCGCGCCTTGTCATGGAAGTGCATGGTCGTACCCTCGGGGATGGTGAGAGTCGCCCCGGGCTTGACGACAATCGAGTCAAACACCTGGATTGGCAACGTCGGGTCAAGCGTTGTGTCGCGCTCGACAATCAGGGCTCTGACGCGCTCCACATCCTGCCCTATGGCCTCGACCACAACCGAGCGGGTCACACCGTTGGTCACAAAGTCGAGCACATCGACCAGCGGCATCGGCGACACCTGCCCCGTTGGGGGAACGGTCACCTCGACAAACACAAAAATCGAGTCGTTGGGGCGTATCTCCACGTTGGAGAACGAGTGGCCGGCCACTCCATCCACATTGACGCGGAACGACCGGCCGTCGCGCATGGCGATCGAACCGATGCTGATCACCTTGTCGTGGCGGTTATAGACGATAAACGAGTGGGTGGGCGATGACTGCCCGGTGAAGAGAGTGCCGATGTGCAGGGTGTCGACTGAAAAATCAGGCTGATGGGCCGGCGAGGTGGAAATGCTGTCCTCGATACACGAGGCGAGAGAGCCGAGCACTGAAAAGAGGAGGATATAGAGTATATGTTTCATGTGTGCATTACGATTTACCTATATAATAACGTTGCCGGCCCCATTTTATTGCCGCCACGTTAATTTGGGGTTAAAATGAGAATGAACAGTTGAAAAGACGGGAATTTTTTTGTAGTTTTGCTTTCCAATTTTTCATCTTTGTCTTTATGTCGCTCGATTTTGTGCATCTGCATGTGCACTCTCAATATTCATTGCTTGACGGCCAGGCATCAATCAACGCTTTGGTCGACAAGGCCATAGCCGACGGCCAGCGTGGCATCGCGCTGACCGACCACGGCAATATGTTTGGTGTCAAGGAGTTGTTCAACTATGTTGCCAAAGTCAACGGCAAGCTCAAGGGGAAGATCAAAGAGGCCGAGGCCGCTCTCAAGGAAGCCGACGCCGCGGGCGACGAGGCGGCCAAAGAGCGCCTTGCCGGCGAGCTCGAGGAGCTGAAAAACCGGTGGTTCAAACCGATACTGGGCTGTGAGATGTATATCTCGGAGTGCCCGATGGACGACGAGCGCCCCGACCGCGACGGCGGCCAGCACCTGATCGTGCTCGCCAAAAACAAGACGGGCTATAAAAACCTGATCAAACTGGTGTCGGATGCATGGACCAAAGGCTTTTACCGCCATCCACGCACCGACCACGAGCAGCTTGCCCTCCATCGCGAGGGCCTGATCATCTGCTCGGCGTGCCTTGGCGGCGAGCTACCCCAGTTTATCATGAAAGGCGACATCGGGAGCGCCGAGAAGCGCGTGTTATGGTACAAGGAGACCTTTGGCGACGACTATTACATCGAGCTGCAGCGACACAAACCCAACGGCGAGATCTACAATGACGTCTGGGACCGCCAGCAGGAGGTCAACCCGGTGCTTGTCGAGCTTGCACGCAAGCACAACATCAAGTTGGTGGCCACCAACGACGCCCACTTTGTCAACGCCGACGATGCCGACGCCCACGACCGGCTGATTTGCATCTACACCGGCCGCTATCTGACCGACCAGGACCGCATGCGCTACACCAAGCAGGAATGGCTCAAGAGCCGCAGCGAGATGGAGGCACTCTTTCCCGACTATCCCGAGGCCCTGACAAACACGCTTGAAATCCTGTCAAAGGTTGAGGAATACAGCATCGACCACGGCCCGATCATGCCGTTTTTTGAAATCCCCGTCGAGTTTGGCACCGAGGAGGAGTATCGCCGGCGCCTGTCCGAGCAAGACCTGTTTGACGAGTTTACCCGCGATGAAAACGGCAATGTCGTCATGTCACAGGAGGAGGCCGAGGGCAAAATCAAGAAACTGGGAGGGTATGACAAGCTGTACCGCATCAAGTTTGAGGCCGACTATCTGGCAAAATTGGCCTACGAGGGGGCCGAGCGCCGATATGGCTCGCCTCTGAGCGACGACCTCAAGGAGCGCATCAAGTTTGAGCTCCACATCATGAAGACGATGGGTTTTCCGGGCTACTTCCTCATCGTGCAAGACTTTATCAACGCCGCGCGCAATCAGCTCGGTGTCAGCGTAGGCCCGGGTCGTGGCTCGGCCGCCGGCAGCTGTGTGGCCTACTGCCTGGGCATCACTCAGATAGACCCGGTGAAGTATGACCTGCTGTTTGAACGCTTTCTCAACCCCGACCGCATCTCGCTGCCCGATATCGACATCGACTTTGACGACGACGGCCGCGCCGACGTGTTGCGCTATGTGACCGAAAAATATGGCGCCGAGAAGGTCGCCCACATTATAACATACGGCACCATGGCCGCCAAAAGCGCCATCAAGGATGTGGCCCGCGTGGAGCAGCTGCCCCTGGCAACCTCCAACCGCCTGGCCAATCTCGTGCCCAAGCGCATGCCGACAGTCAACGGCAAGGAGCTAAAACCCACGCTGAAAAACTGTTATGACCATGTGCCCGAGTTTCAGCCCGAGCTCAACAGCCCCGACCGCCTTGTCAGGGAGACCCTTGAGTTTGCAAAGCGCCTTGAGGGGAATGTGAGAAACACGGGGGTTCACGCCTGTGGCGTCATCATCTGCCGCGACGACATAACCGACTGGGTGCCGGTGTCGACCGCCCTTGAGAAGAGCAGCGACTCCAAGACAAAGAACAAGGTGATCGTGACCCAGTATGAGGGGCGCGTCATCGAGGAGACCGGCCTCATCAAGATGGACTTCTTAGGACTCAAGACACTGTCGATCATCAAGGAGGCGGTGTCAAACATCGAGCGCACCCGCGGCATAACCATCGACATGGACAAAATCGACATCGATGACCGCAAGACCTACGACCTGTATTGCCAGGGGCACACCACGGGCACGTTCCAGTTTGAGTCGGCGGGTATGCAGAAATATCTGCGTGAGCTCCAACCATCCACTTTTGAGGACCTCATCGCCATGAACGCCCTTTATCGCCCGGGCCCTATGGACTATATCCCCGACTTCATCGCCCGCAAGCACGGGCGGTCGCCGATCGTCTACGACATCCCGGTGATGGAGAAGTATCTTAAGGACACCTACGGGGTGACGGTGTACCAGGAGCAGGTCATGCTGCTGTCGCGCCTGCTCGCCAACTTCACGCGTGGCGAGAGTGACACCCTGCGCAAGGCGATGGGTAAAAAGCTGATCGACAAGATGAACCACCTGAAAGGAAAATTTCTTGAGGGTGGTCAGGCCAACGGGCACGACAAGAAAACACTCGAGAAAATATGGGCCGACTGGGAAAAGTTTGCCTCCTATGCCTTCAATAAGAGCCACGCGACCTGCTACAGCTGGGTGGCCTTTCAGACGGCCTATCTCAAGGCCAACTATCCGGCCGAGTACATGGCCGCCGTGTTGTCGCGCAACCGCAACGACATCAAGAAGATGACCGGATTTATGGATGAGTGCAAGAGGATGCACATCCCCGTCAAGGGTCCTGACGTCAACGAAAGCTTCGCCGAGTTTGGTGTAAACGCCAAGGGGGAGATACGTTTCGGTCTTGCCGCCGTCAAGGGTGTTGGCGAAGGGGTTGTCGAGGCCATCATCGCGGCCCGCCGCAAGGGGGGCCCCTTTGAGACGGTCTGGGACTTTGTCGAGCGGGTGCCCGCAGGCATCATGAACCGACGTGTGTTTGAGTCACTCGCCCTGGCCGGCGCGCTCGACGGCTTCACCGAGGCCAAGCGCGAGGACTATTTTGGCACCAACAACAAGGGCGAGACTTTTGTCGAGCTTTTGATGAGATATGCCCAACTCTATCAGCAGGCCGACAATGACGCGTCGATGTCGCTCTTTGGCGACGACGAGAGCGTCAGCCAGAAGGCCGGGCGCCCGCCGGTCATCACGGCTCAGGCATGGGTCGACGCCGTCAAGCTCGAGAAAGAGCGCGAGCTGGTCGGCATGTACCTGTCGAGCCACCCCTTAGACCCCTACTACATGGAGCTGCAATATGGCTGCAGCGCCTCGCTCAAAGAGTTTCAGGAGATGGAGCCGGTTGAAGACAAGGATATCACCTTGGGCGGAATGGTGGTCGACTTTGTGTCCCAACCCTCGCGCAACGGCGGCTATTATGGCCGCATGAAGGTGGAGGACTACAGCGGCACCCATGAGTTCATGCTCTTTGGGCAGACCTATATCGATTTTCACAACTATGGCGTGCCGGGCACCCCTATTTTCATCACCGGCGCCTGGCAACGCCGCTTCGCCACTCAAGAGCCGCGCTTCAACATCAAGCACATCAGCCTGTTGCGCGATGTAAAAGGTCAGCTTGTAAACAGCATCACCATCGAGCTTTACCCCGAGCAGCTCACCGAGAACATGGCCAAGGTGCTGAAAGACTTTACCGAAAATCCCTCGGCCACGGCCGGCAACCTGTTTGTCAAAGTGGTTGACCCCGAGCTCAACCGCAGCCTCAAGCTGACCTCGTCGCTCAAAGTCGACATTGACCGCCAGCTTGTCAAAGCGCTTGAGGATGAAGAGATAGAATTTTCAATAAACACTTAAATATCATTTATTATGGCACTTACATTTACTGACGAGAACGTAAACGAGTATATCCAGTCAGGCCAACCTGTTGTGATTGACTTCTGGGCGACATGGTGTGGTCCCTGTGTCGGCATGGCACCGACCATCGACAAGCTTGCCGAGGAGTTTGAAGGCCGTGTTGCCGTCGGAAAATACAACATCGACGAGGAGAGCGAGCTTTCAGGCAAATACCGCATCATGTCAATCCCGACCATCCTCTTTTTCAAGGACGGAAAGCAACTGAGCGAGCTGCGTCTTGCCGGGTCGCAGCGTTTTGAGACCCTCAAGGAGCAGGTTGAAAAACTGTTGGCGCTTTGATGGGCCGACTCCTATCACTCATCGTGGCGGTGTGGGCCATCCCGGCCGCCCTTGCCGGCGAGCTGTTCAACGGCCTGGTTGTCGACGGCTCGGGCAAGGGTATAAAGAACGTAAAGGCATGGACCACATCGTCGCGCGAGTACACCAAGAGCGACCGTGACGGCCGTTTCGGGCTGAGCGATGTGGAGAGCGGCGACACGCTCCACATTGAATATAAGAAACAACGCTATGACATCCCGCTGTCAGGCTCAAGGGGGCTCAGGATTGTGATGACCGACCTGAACATGACCTCGTCGCCCGACGACGAGCTTGTCAGCTATGGCTATGGCTGGGTAAAACGCCGCGAGTACAATTCAGCCTCAAGCGGCATCTCGGGCGACCGCCTGCGCGCCACCGGCCAGAACAATCTGCTCAAAGCCCTGGAGGGGCTCGTGCCGGGACTGTATGTGTCGGCATCGGGACATGTCACCCTGAGGGGACGCACGTCTTTTATGCTCGACGACCAGCCGCTGTTTATCGTCGACGGCAACTATGTGTCGGGGTTCGACATGATCAACCTGGGGTCGGTTGACCGCGTGGAGGTGCTCAAAGACGGGTCGATGTTTGGCTCGCGCGGGGCCAACGGCGCCATTATTGTCTATACAAAACGATAGGGCAAATTGTAAGAGCCCGAGAGGGGATGGCCGGGCGAAGTCCCGGCATAAAAATGAAAAAAATTTTGATTTGGAGGCCAAAAGATTGCATAAATGGCACAAAATGATTACCTTTGCAGTCCGATTATGTCCAAATTAATACTCGTTGGTTATCGACACGTATCATTTTTGGCCGAATGGTCGTGTGAATTAACTAATGTAACAAACTATTAATCAAGCATTAAAACGTGGATACTTTAAGCTACAAAACTTTAACACCCAACGCACAAAGCATCGAGAAAGAGTGGGTTGTGGTTGATGCAACTGACCAGGTGCTCGGTCGCCTGTGTGCCAAAGTGGCTTTGATTCTTCGTGGTAAGAACAAGCCCACCTTCTCGCCCAACGTAGAGTGTGGCGACAATGTTATCATCATCAACGCCGACAAGGTTCGTCTGACCGGCAAAAAGTGGACCGACCGCGAGTATCTGAGCTACACCGGCTATCCCGGTGGCCAGCGCACAGCCACTCCCGAGATTATGATGAAAAAATCGCTCAACAAGCACATCAAACCCGGCTATCACCCCTTGTTCATCAAGGTTATGAAAGGCATGCTCCCCAAAATCCGTCTCGGTCGCCGCATCATCGAGAACATGTATGTCTACAACGGGCCCAACCATCCCCACCAGGGTCAGAATCCCAAAACCATCGACATCAACACCATTAAATAAAAGATTGAAGCCTTATGGAAACAGTTAATGCAGTAGGTCGCCGCAAGGCCGCAATCGCACGTGTTATCGTAAAAGAGGGAACAGGCGAGATCACCATCAACAAGCGCCCGCTTGACAAATATTTTCCCTCGTCAATCCTTCAATATATTGTAAAGCAGCCCCTCAACACACTCGAGGCAGCCGAGAAGTATGACATCAAAGTCAACCTTGACGGCGGCGGCTACAAAGGACAGGCCGAGGCCCTGCGTCTGGCCATTGCCCGTGCCCTGGTCAAAATCAACCCCGAGGACAAGCCCGCCCTGCGCGCCGAGGGTTTCATGACCCGCGACCCCCGTTCGGTCGAGCGCAAAAAGCCCGGTCAGCCCAAAGCCCGCAAACGCTTCCAGTTCAGCAAACGTTAATCGCTGCCTGAAACCGTCATCTATACAGTGTTTAGTATCTAAACCGCGGCGATGGACACGTTCCCTACCCCGCGGTTGTAAGGGAGGCCCAGCGGCCCAGGCGGCCGCATGAGTCAAACCGACAAATTACCGACAGAACGTAAACAAACCCAATCAAGACAAAATGTCAACACCTACATTTGATCAACTCCTCGAGGCAGGATGCCATTTCGGCCACCTCAAGAGAAAATGGAATCCTGCAATGGCGCCCTACATCTTCATGGAGCGCAACGGTATCCACA
>CAYMVS010000059.1:0-13904 GCA_964394205.1 uncultured Muribaculaceae bacterium
CCGAGCAGGCCGCGCGTGTCATGGCAATGCAAAGCGCCAACGACAACGCCAAGAAACTGCTTGAAGAGCTCCAGCTCGAGTTTAACAAACTGCGTCAGCAAAGCATCACCACCGAGCTCCTTGACATACTCGGCGGTCAAGTCAAATAAACAACGGCGCCACTGCCGTTTACTTATTCTAATTTAGCATTTAACAATCTCTTATGGGTAGTGTAAAAGACTATTTCGTGTCATTAGGCTCGGGCATCTCAAGCCTCATCAAAGGCATGCAGGTGACCGGCAAAGAATTTATCACCCCTAAAATCACCGAGAAGTACCCCGAGAATAGGGAGAACCCTCCGGTAGCACCGCGTTTCCGCGCCATCCTCGAGCTGCTCTATGACAGCGAGGGTCGCCACAAGTGTATCGCCTGCGGCATGTGTGAGCGCGTCTGCCCCAACGGCACCATCTCGCTCGACATCAAGACGGTCGAGACGCCCGACGGCAAGAAGAAAAAGAAACTCAACAAATATATCTATGACCTGGGCAGCTGCACGTTCTGTCAGCTGTGTGTCACCAACTGTCCGACCGGGGCCATTGACTTCTCAAACAACTTTGAGCAGGCAGTGTTTACCCGCAGTAAGTTGGTCAAAAAGCTCAACTATCTGCCCGAGAAGGAGGAGCCGGCACCGTCGCCCGAAGAGCTTGCCCGCCTCAAGGCCGAGCGCGAGGCCAAGATAGCCGCCGCCAAAGCCGCCGCTGCCGCCAAAAAGGCCGCCGCCGCTGCCGCCGGCAATCAACCCGGCGACACCGGGGCCAAGGCTCCCGAGGCCGACAAGGGCAATTAATCTTTTGAAATCAATCATTAACACAATATATGGAATCAGTTGGAAGTATAATCATCTATTGGGTGATAGCGCTGTCGATCGTGTTTTTCTCGATTATGACAGTGACCACGCGCCGCATCCTGCGCTCAGCGACCTATCTGCTGTTCACGCTCTTTGCCACCGCCGCCCTCTACTTCAAGCTCGACTATGAGTTTTTGGGCACCGTGCAGATAGCGGTCTATGCGGGCGGCATCGTGGTGCTCTTTGTATTCTCAATTTTGCTGACCACACGCCCCGGTCATAAATCACAGCCCCTTGAGTCGCGCCGCCGCGTGCTGGGCCTGATTGCCGCCGCGGCTATGTGCTGCACGGGGGTAGTGGCCCTGTTGAGCCGTTGGACCGACATGACCACCAAACTGCCCGCCATGAAAGAGCTCGACATGCAAGCCATCGGCGACTCTATGCTCGGCACAGGTCCCGGCGGTCACCTGCTCCCCTTTGAGGCTATTTCTATTCTGCTGCTCGCCTGCATCATCGGAGGCGTCGTGATCGCTCGAAAACGTTAATAATTCAATTCGTTATATGGATAGTTTAATCTGGTATCTCGTCCCCTCACTGGTGATGTTTTGCTGTGGTATGTATGGCTTTATCACGCGCCGCAACATGATTGCCATGCTCATCTCGCTTGAGCTTATGCTCAACGCTGTCGACATCAACTTTGTGGCCTTCAACCGTTTTCTCGCCCCCGATACCGTCGACGGGATGATGTTCACCCTCTTTGGCATCGGCATCGCGGCTGCCGAGACGGCGCTGGCAATCGCCATTATTATCAACATCTACCGCGCCGCCCACAACATTGATGTCAAAGACCTCAGCAAAATGAAATTCTAACAACTTTATGCTATGGATATTACAATACCTATATTGATATTGGCAATCCCGCTGGTCATGTTCCTCGTGCTGGGACTGGCCGGGATGAAAATGTCACACCCCCTGGCCGGAATCCTGGGAACGGCAGGCATGGGCGTTGTCCTTGTGCTCTCCTATGTGACCGCCTACCAATATTTCTTCGCCACCCCCGGCTCGTCGTTTATCGATGCCGCCGGCGACCACCTGCAGGTTGTCCTGTTTAACGTCACCTGGCTGGAGTTTACCAAAAATCTCGTCATCAAGCTGGGATTTTTGCTTGACCCCATCTCGGCTCTTATGCTGGTGGTGATCTCGACAATCTCATTCATGGTTCACCTCTACAGCCTTGGCTACATGCGCGACCATCACGGGGTGTATGAGCACGGTTTCCAGCGTTTCTACGCTTTCCTGTCGCTGTTCAGCTTCTCGATGCTCGGTCTGGTCGTGGCCACCAACATCTTCCAGATGTATATCTTCTGGGAGCTTGTGGGCGCGTCATCCTACCTGCTGATCGGTTTCTACTACACACGCCCCTCGGCGGTGGCGGCCTCCAAGAAAGCTTTCATCGTGACCCGTTTTGCCGACCTCGGCTTCCTGCTGGGCATCCTGACCCTGAGCTACTACTTCGGCACCTTTGACTTCATGTCGCTGACCTCGGTGCCGGTCGACGGTGTCGCCAACACCTATCACGTGTCGCTCTCGGCCGCCGAGCATGTAAAGAATATCTTCGCCACCTCGGCCGCCCCGATGTTCATGGGCGCGTCGGTGCTCACCTGGGCGCTGGTGCTGATCTTCATGGGCGGCATGGGCAAATCGGCCATGTTGCCGCTCCACATCTGGCTGCCTGACGCAATGGAGGGTCCGACCCCGGTGTCGGCGCTCATCCACGCCGCCACCATGGTTGTCGCCGGTGTCTACCTTGTGGCCCGTCTCTTCCCCCTCTACCTGATGGAGGAGAGCGCCATGGTCATCATTGTCGTGGTTGGCGCCGTGACAGCGTTCTATGCCGCCATGGTGGCCTGCACACAGGTCGACATCAAGCGCGTGCTCGCCTTCTCGACCATCTCCCAGATCGCTTTCATGATGGTGTCGCTTGGCGTGGCTCGTCCCGAGTTTCACGAGGGATTGGGCTACATGGCCTCGATGTTCCACCTGTTCACCCACGCCATGTTCAAGGCGCTCCTCTTCCTTGGAGCCGGCGCCCTCATCCACGCCATAGGCTCCAACGACTATACCGACATGCACGGCCTGCGCAAGTATATGCCCATCACCCACTGGACATTCCTCATCGGCTGTCTGGCTATCGCCGGCATCATCCCCTTCTCGGGCTTCTTCTCAAAAGACGAGATACTCAGCTCGTGTGGCGGCTACAGCATCTGGGTCTACATCTGGATGTCGATGGTGGCAGGCCTGACGGCGTTCTACATGTTCCGTCTCTATTACCTCATCTTCTGGTGGAAAGAACACAAAGTGGCTCAGGGTCATCATGCACCACACGACCAGCCCTGGACAATGTCGCTGCCCCTGGTCATCCTCGCCGCCATCACGTGTGTGGCCGGCTTTATACCGTTTGGCAAGTTTGTGAGCTGGGACGGCGTGCCCTATGACTTCATGGCCCATTTTGACTGGAGCGTTGCCTCCATCTCCCTGATAGTTGCCGTAGCCGCCATTGCCCTGGCCACCGTCATGTACCGTAAAGAAAACAGCCTCCCCGCCAAGTTCAGGAATGCCCTTCCCGCCCTGTGGCGCTGGGCCTACCACCGCTTCTATTGGGACGAGCTCTATCAGTTTATCACCCATCGCGTCATCTTTGGCTGCATCAGCCGCCCCATCGCCTGGTTTGACCGCCATGTTATCGACGGCGCCATGAATGGCCTCGCCTTTGTCACCAACAAGGCGTCCGAGTCAATCAAGGGCCTGCAGAGCGGCAATGTGCAAATGTATGTGTGGTGGTATCTCCTCGGGGCCGTCATCCTCTCGGCAATCACCATTTTGGCCGTGTGCTGATATCATCTTTTAATCACAGTGCTTATAATACAGTAGTTTATGGATATTTTTAGCAATATACTGATATACTTTGTGGTAATCCCCGTGGTGATGCTTGCATGCCTCGGTCTTTGCCGCGACATCAAGCAGATACGCGCCGTGGCCGTGGCCGGCTCGGTGGCCCTGACAGCCCTGTCGGTATGGGTGCTCGTCGACTATCTCAACCTGCGCGCCGCCGGCAACACCGACCCCATGCTCTTCACCGGCTCGTGGGAGTGGTTCAAGCCCCTCAACATCTGCCTCGCGGTGGGTGTCGACGGCATCTCTATCGCCATGTTGATACTGTCGTCAATCATCGTCTTTGCCGGCAGCTTTGCCTCGTGGAAAATCGAGATGCCCAAGGAGTTCTTCCTTTGGCTCATCCTGCTGTCGACCGGTGTGTTCGGATTCTTCATCTCGGTTGACCTCTTCACCATGTTTATGTTTTATGAGGTGGCCCTCATCCCGATGTACCTGCTCATCGGCGTGTGGGGCTCGGGCAACAAGAACTACTCGGCCATGAAGCTGACCCTGATGCTCATGGGTGGCTCGGCCTTCCTGATGCTCGGTCTCATCGGCATCTATTACAACTCGGCTCCCCAGGGCCAGCCGTTGACCTGGAACATTCTTGAGATTTCCCGCAACACCATCGACGTCGGCTGGCAGCGCTACCTGTTCCCGCTCACGTTTGTAGGCTTTGGCGTGCTCGGCGCCATGTTCCCGTTCCACACATGGAGCCCCGACGGTCATGCTTCGGCTCCGACGGCCGTGTCAATGCTCCACGCGGGCGTGTTGATGAAACTCGGTGGTTACGGCTGTTTCCGTGTGGCCATCTACCTGATGCCCGAGGCGGCCAACGAGCTCGCCTGGATATTCCTCATCCTCACCGGCATCTCGGTGGTCTATGGCGCGTTCAGCGCCTGCGTGCAGACCGACCTCAAGTATATCAACGCCTACTCGTCGGTGAGCCACTGTGGATTGGTGCTCTTCGCCATCCTGATGCTCAACACCACGGCCATGACCGGCGCCATCATGCAGATGCTCTCTCACGGCCTGATGACCGCCCTCTTCTTCGCCCTGATCGGTATGATATACGGCCGGACCCACACACGCGACATCCGTCTGATGGGTGGCTTGATGAAGATTATGCCATTCCTTGCCGTTTGTTACGTGATCGCCGGTATGGCCTCGCTCGGTCTCCCCGGCCTGAGCGGATTTGTGGCCGAGATGACAATCTTTGTCGGCTCGTTTGAACATGCCGACATGTTCCACCGCGCTTTCACCGTTGCCGCCTGCTGCTCTATCGTCATAACCGCCGTCTACATCCTGCGCGTGGTTGGCAAACTGCTGCTTGGCCCGGTGCAAGACAAGCACCACCTGGAGCTGACCGACGCGACATGGTGGGAGCGCCTCTGCGCCATCACCCTCATCGTCAGCGTCGCCGCCATCGGTTGTTTCCCCAACTTCTTTGCCGACCTGATAAAGTTCACTTTCCATCACGATATTTTCAAAGTTATCCCCGGCATCGCGGGACTCTAATGCAAGCTAAGATATGGACTATTCACAGTTTTTAGCAATGAAACAGGAGATCGCGTTGCTGATCGCCTTTGTTATCGTCTTTCTTTACGACACCTTTTCAACACAAAAAGGCACACGCGTTGTGCCCGCTCTTGCCTGTGTGCTCTTTGCCGCAGTCACCGTGCTTGGTTTCTGTCCCTGCGGCCATCCCCAAGGGTCGGTCGAGGCTTTTGCCGGCATGTATGTCGCCACACCGGTGTTGGTGGCAATCAAGAACATTCTCAATGTCGGCACACTCATTGTCATGATACAGTCAATCTCGTGGGCCAACAGCGATTTCCAGTCGATACGCCGCGGCGAGTTCTACGAGCTGCTCATGCTGACCCTCTTTGGCATGTATCTGATGATCTCGGCGGGCCACTTCCTGGTGTTTGTCCTCGGCCTGGAGACAGCCTCGCTCCCCCTTGCCGCCATGGTGGCCTTTGACAAGTTCCGCTCCGAGAGCCACGAGGCCGCCGGCAAGTATGTGCTGACGGCATGCTTCTCGTCGGCCGTGCTCCTGTTTGGCCTGTCGCTGGTCTACGGACTGACCGGTTCACTCTACTATGAGCAGATCGCCCCGATGATCGCCTTCAACGCCTCAAGCGCCATGCTCGTCGTGGCTCTGGCATTTGTCATTGCCGGCGTGGGTTTCAAGCTGTCGCTGGTCCCCTTCCATCTGTGGACAGCCGACGTCTATCAGGGTGCCCCGACTGTAGTCACCTCCTACCTGTCGGTCATCTCCAAGGGCGCCGCAGCCATGGCGTTCCTGGTGATCATGACAAAAGTGTTTGGCGGCTGCTACAGCGACCTGTGGGAATGGATGCTCTATGCCATCATCATTCTGACCATCACCGTTGGCAACCTCTTTGCCATGCGCCAGCGCAACATGAAGCGATTCCTGGCCTTCTCGTCAATCTCACAGGCCGGCTACATCATGCTCGGTGTGATTGCCGACAACGCCATGGGCACCGCCGCTCTGATGTATTATATTTTGGTCTACGTCTTCTCCAACCTCGCCGCCTTTGGAGTCATCGCCTCCATCGAGCACCACACCGAGGGTAAAGTCAGCATGACCGACTACAACGGCCTGTACAAGACCAACCCCCGTCTTGCCTTCACCATGATGCTCGCCATGTTCTCGCTGGCCGGCATCCCGCCGTTCGCCGGGTTCTTCAGCAAATTTTTCATCTTTACCGGCGCTCTCAACCAGGGCAGCGTGGCCATCTATGTGCTCGTGCTGATCGCGTTGATCAACACCATCATCTCGCTCTACTACTACCTGCTGGTTGTAAAAGCAATGTTCATCAACGACAGCGAGACCCCCATCGCCACGTTCCGCTCAACCTGCACCGAGCGCGCCGGGCTTTGGATCACACTCGCCGGCATCCTCGCCCTGGGCATCGTCAGCTTCTTCTACGACTCGTTGCTGACCGTCGCCGGGGTCGGCTGACAAGCGGCGACATCCCCTCCTTGCGAGGCGTTGATTGCGCCCAGCTATGTTTAATAACATCATTAAAAAACCGCTATCCAAAGGCCATAAGCCACGATAGCGGTTTATTTTTTTCAAGTGGTGGGCAACGAAAATGTAAAATGTGTTAACAATATTTAAAATTGGAAAAACAACTGACATTTCGGTTAAAAAAAAAGGTAAAACAGATGGTAGATTTATCAAAATGCCTATATTTGCAAGTGACAATTATTGAAAATCGGCATTTTCCAATGACTCTCAATCGTGGAAAAGGCCACAAATTCATTTTTTAAACTACCGTTTGCCGGTAAAAAAGTTGAATTGACAGACCTGACGGTTTTACCGGGCGATACAAAGAAACGCGCATGAGCGAAAGCACCAACAATCAGGGCAGTCCTATCGGGGTCTTTGACTCAGGATATGGCGGGCTGACGATACTGAAATCTATTCGGGAGCGACTTCCCGAGTATGATTACCTGTATCTGGGCGACAACGCTCGTGCCCCTTACGGCACACGCTCGTTTGACATCATCTACCGGTTCACCCTCGAGGCTGTCACCGAGCTGTTCAACCGCGGCTGCCGCCTTGTCATCCTGGCATGCAACACAGCCTCGGCCAAAGCGCTGAGATCGATCCAGCAAAACGACCTGCCGCGCCTTGACCCCACGCGCCGCGTGCTCGGCGTCATCCGTCCGACGGTCGAGGCTCTCGGCAACGCCTCGACGACAGGCCACATCGCCGTGCTCGGCACCCCCGGCACCATCGCCTCGGGCAGCTATGAGATGGAGATCGACAAGCTCTATCCTCACTTTAAGGTCGACACCCTGGCGTGCCCGCTGTGGGTGCCGCTGGTGGAAAACCATGAGGCCGAGAGCGACGGCGCCCGCTATTTTGTCAACAAATACATAAGCAACCTCTTTGACCGCTCTCCCGAGGTTGACACCATAGTGCTCGCCTGCACCCACTACCCCTTGCTGCTCCCCCTGATCGTGGAAGCCGTCGAGGGTCGTGCCGGCATCATCACCCAGGGCAAAATCGTGGCCGAGTCGCTCGCCGACTACCTCAGCCGCCACCCCGAGATCGAGTCGCGCTGTGGCCGCCACGGCCGCGTCAGCTACCTGACGACCGAAAACCCTGACAAGTTTGCCGACCTGGCCGAGGTTTTCCTCGGTCAGAAAGTCAATGTCGACCACATTGACTTGAACCATTGATAACCCTAAAGATAAACATAAAACCAACTATCAAACTTAATGAAACCGACAAACTCTCACAGTCCATCGCGCCATCGCCAACGCCACGGGCGTTCAGGCGACAGGGCCGACGAGGTGGATCCTCCACCGCGACGGCGGCGGCCATTGCTTTGATGAAACTGATTGTCCACGCTCAGCACCCACGCGAGCAACGCTCAACCAATCTCACCAAAACAACATGAAAGAAACCCGCCCACCGGGCTATGAGAAGCAGACAGCCGCGCCGGCACCCTCTCCCACCCCGATCTTCTCCAACCGTCAACGGCCAGTCTGCACTCCCCTCCCCTCCACCAGTCATCACATTATAATCAGAATAAACAATCAGTCTATTATAACCATCATTAAACATTTCCGCTTATGAAACAAATTGCTCTGTTCTTAGCGCTTTCACTTGCCGGCGGTCTTCCTATGTCAATAGGTATGACGGCCAACGCGCAGTCAACGACTGCCACTGCAGGTAAGGCTACCGGTCAGGTCCTCGACCCCCAGGGAGAACCTCTGGCGGGAGCGACCGTTGCCGTGAAGGGAACGAAAACCATCGTTGCAACCGACGCTGACGGCAACTTCTCAATCAGCGCCAAACCGGGTCAGAAACTCGTCATCTCCTACATCGGCTCGACCACCCAGGAGGTGCCCGTGACCGCCGGCCCGATGAACATCGTTCTTCAGTCAAGCACAACCGACCTCGATGAGGTTGTTGTGACCGCTCTCGGTATCAAGAAAGACAAAAAGTCTCTTGGCTATGCCATCGATGATGTCGGCGCCGAGGAACTTATGCGTAACAAGAGTGCCAACCCCCTGACCTCACTCTCAGGTAAGGTTGCTGGTGTAAACATCACCCAGTCATCAGGTGCCGCCGGTTCAGGCGCTCAAATCATCCTGCGTGGCGCCACCTCAGGTGCCGAGTCACGTGACAATCAGCCTCTGTTTGTTGTCGACGGTATCATCTACGATAACTCATCGGCAGTTGGCGGTAACTCAGCCTTCGACGGCTCTACCACATCGTCAACCACCTCTTCAAACCGTGTGATGGACATCAACCCCGAGGATATCGAGTCAATGTCAATCCTCAAGGGCCCGGCCGCATCGGCTCTCTACGGCTCTCGTGCTGCCAACGGCGTTGTCCTCATCACCACCAAGAAAGGTAAAACCGGCTCGGTTGAGGTTAACCTGTCGGCCAAATACATCACCTCATGGGTGAAAAACGTGCCCAAGGCCCAAACCACTTTCAAGCGCGGTTTCATGGAGGAGCAGATTGTTGACGGCAAATACACCGGCACCAACTACAATGACTACTCCTACAGCTCTTGGGGCGAGAAATATGCCGCCGGCGACAAGATCTATGACAACAACATCGATGACTTCTTCAAGCAGGGTGGCATCTGGGACACCAACCTCAGCGTGTCGGGCGGCAATGAGACCGGCAGCTTCTATCTGTCAGGCTCATTCTTTGACCAGGACGGCGTTGTTCCCATGACCGGCTACACCAAATCTACATTCCGTTTCAACGGCGAGCAAAAATGGCGCTGGTTTACATTTGGTGCCAACGTTGCTTACTCGGAGGCACGCACCGACAAGACCCTCACCTCAGGCGGTCTTTTCGGCTCAAGCGGCAACGGTGCCCTGCAGCGCGTCTATGGCTTTGGCACAACCGACGAGATGGCCCACTACATAAATGAAGACGGAACACGTTTCCGCATGTTCGGCGACCGTCTTGACCCGTGGAACGAGACCGATAACCCCTACTGGATTATCAACAAGAACAAACTCCACGACAAGACCACCCGCTTCACAGGTAGCTTCAACATCAAGGCCGACATCACCGACTGGTGGTGGATCAACTACCGCATGGGTGTCGACAACTACACAACCGACTATCAGAAGCGCATCGCTGCCGGTGGTGTTGTAAAACAGGAGTGGCAAGACGGTATGATGAGCGACAACACAACTCGCTATCATTATATCAACACCAACTTGATGACCAACTTCAACAAGACCTTTGGCGACTTCAGCTTTAACCTCCTCGCCGGTATGTCAACCGACAACACCCACATCAAGACTGACTACCGCATGGCTTATGGTTTCCAGGTGCCCGACTTCTTCTCATATTCAAATGCCGACAACGACCACAAGAAATTTGAGATGAACCAGAGCCGCAAGCGCCTCATCGGTGTCTATGGTGAGTTCCGCGCCGACTGGCGTAACACCATCTTTGCCACCGTTACCGGCCGTAACGACTGGACCTCAACTCTTCCCAAAGAGAACCGTTCATACTTCTATCCCTCTGTATCGGGTGCAGTTGTGTTCACACAGCTTCTTCAGGACCTCAACGTGATGGATCCCGCCGGCGTTCTTAACTTCGGTAAGATCCGCGTCAGCTGGGCAAAGGTTGGTAAAGACACCAGCCCCTACGAGACCGCTACCACTCTGTGGCCTGTAGGTACCTATCTTGACGGCCTTGTATCACTTGGCAACAGCTGGACTCGCGGTAACCCCTACCTGAAGCCCGAGATGACCAAGTCGACCGAGATCGGTCTTGAGTTGCGCTTCTTCAACAACCGTTTGAAATTTGACTACGCTTACTACACCAACGACTCTTACAACCAGATTCTGTCGCCGCGCGGTCCTCAGTCAACCGGTTACATCTTCTGCTCGTTCAACGCCGGTAACGTGCTCAACAAGGGTATGGAGCTTTCAATCAGCGGCACCCCCATCGAGACACGCGACTGGACATGGGAAACCGGCATCAACCTCGCCGGCAACCGCGGTAAGCTCGAAGGCCTCATGGAAGGCATGGACATCATGTATGTAACTGACGTTCAGTATGGCACAGCCAAGGCTGCTTCATTCTCAGGTGGCGACTTCATGGCAATCTCAGGTAGCCAGCTGCAGCGCGTTGAGGCTGTCGATCCTCGTCTTGACAAGGAGGCTTGGAACAAGATGGACGAGGCCGCTCAGAAAGCCGCTATGGCAAAATATGAGAAAGACCTTCCCTTTGACGGCCAGCTCGTGCTCGGCAAAGACGGCATGCCCCTCAAGGACGGTACTGTTTATCAGGTTGGTAACCGCGAGCCTAAGTTCTCAGGCGGTTGGAACAACACTTTGACCTATAAGAACTGGTCGTTCAATATGTTGTGGGAGTTCCGCGTTGGCGGCGACGTCTTCAACGGCACTCAGTACTACATGGACCAGGTTGGTACATCAGAGTTCTCAGCTCAGATGCGTCAGCAGGCGCTCACCATCGAGGGTGTTCGCGAGGTTGACGGCGATTGGGTTAAGATCAACCAGACCTATATGCCCGACCAGGTTTATGACATCAACGGCCAGCCCACCCTTGGCTACAACGTAATCAAGAACTACTATACCGGTGCTTTTGCCAACGAGACCTCAAACTATCTGACAAAGGTTAACAGCCTGCGTCTGCGTTCAATCTCACTGAGCTATGACGTGCCCCGCACACTTTTGGCCAAGACCAAAGTTATCAAGCGCGCCCTCATCACAGCAAGCGCAACCAACCTGTTGCTCTTCACCAACTATAAGAATGGCGACCCCGAGGCAGCTGCTTCAGGTGCCGGTGTTGGTGGTTCATCATCAGTTGGCTTCGAGTATTGCGGTGTTCCCTCGACTGCAAGCTTCGCGTTCGGTGTTAACTTGACGTTCTAATCTTTACACATTAATCAATCATTTAGCATATTCGATTATGAAATTAAATAAAGCAATCCTTCTCGGTGCTGCCAGCTTGTTTATGCTGACCTCTTGCAACGATTGGCTTGACGTCAATGACAGCCCGAACAGTCCGACCGATGCTGCCGCGCCCTACGACAAGCGATTGGCACACATCGAGTTCTACACAAACCACGCTTACTGGTTTGCCGGACAGCCTATCACCATGATGTGCGGTGATATGACCTATACAACACGCACGGCCAACTACGGTCAGTTTGCCCAGTGGCAAATGAACTCAGGCCGCTCAACAACATGCTATCAGTGGTTCTATGTAGGTGCAGCCTGCAATATCCAACCGATGATTGACGACGCACTCGCCCATCAGGCCTACCACTATGCCGGCGCCGGCCACATCATCCTTGCCCTCGGTATGGGTCAGATGATGGACCTCCACGGCGAGCTCCCCTGCTATGACGCTCTTGGCGAAAACGTAACTCCCACCTACCCCACAGGTCGCGAGATGTACCGTTATGTCATGGAGCACATTGACAAAGGCATCGAGTATCTGGCAATGCAGCAGCCCGGCGGAACTGTGGCTCCCCTGTCGGCCAACGACTATTGGGCACACGGTGACGTGACAAAATGGCAAAAGTTTGCCTACCTGCTCAAGGCCCGCTACCTGCTCCGTCTCAGCAAGAAAGAGAAAGGCACTTTCTCTCTCGAGAACGACAAGCTCGTCTATGACCCCGCGTTGATTCTCGACTGCCTCAACAAGTCATTCCAAAGCGTCAACGACAACATGACCATCGACTATGAGGACCTGGCATGGACAACAAACGACGTGCTTGGTTGGTCAGAGCCTGTAAACTACAACCCGCTCTACTCTGTAATCGGCATGAACTCAGGCTACTTCTTCACCAAGACAATGGTTGACCGCCTCACCAACTTTGACAACAAAGGCATCGAGGACCCCCGTGCCGACCATATCCTCCCCTGGGCATATTCAAGCAAAGGCGCCGATACCCCCGACGAGATCTATGGCCAGAAGGTTAAATGGAGCGAGGACGGCAAGTGGCGTCGCACCGTTGGTGTTGACATGCAGACCACAATCCGAACCGAGTCAGCTCCCTACAACACCTCTTTCAAAGACGGTCACTTCTATTGCGACAGCAAAACCCGTCAGGGCGACACCATCTTTGTTCAGCAGCGTTGCGGTAGCAAGGGCTACTATCAGGGCAAAGACCTGTTGATCTATCTCGACAACAAGAAAGGCCAAGGTGGCGATGCATCTGCTCAGTCAGGTACATTCTTCACCCGTCCCGACGCCCCCGGTTTTGTTGGAACATATCACGAGGTATGCTTCATCCGCGCCGAGGTTAAATACAACAACGGTGACAAGGCCGGTGCCTACAACGACTACAAAGCCGGTGTGAAAGCCCACATGGAGGCCATGAACAAGAAGCTCAACACCTGGGCTGCCGGTGACCCCGGTTTGACACGTTGCCCCTCGTTCGTGCCCATGACCGATGCCGACATCAACAACTACTGTGACAAAGCCCTCGGTACCTCAGGTGACCTCACCCTTGGCAAAATCATGACTCAGAAGATGCTTGCCATGCAGTACTCTACCGAGCAGTGGGTCGACATGCGCCGCTACGACTATAATCCTCAGGTGTTCATGCACTGGAACGTCCCCGCCGAGTATTATATCAACGCCGGTTCACAGAAAAACATCCCCGACCTTGACAAGAACAAAGGTCCTCGCCGTTGGGTTGTTTCAACTCACGAGTCTAACTACAACACAGCAAACCTCAATGCCGTTGGTCCGACTCTGCAGAAATATGTAGACTTTAAGCTTGATAAAGAATGGTGGAACATGCCCGAGATGTGGGTAATCCCCGTTTGGTGGGATACAAAAAATCTCGACTAAACAACCGACCTGACGTCGGTCGCCACCATTGACGACTGACCCCAGATAAAACGCCGCCGGGCGCCGACTGACCAACAGTCGACGCCCGGCCTGTTTATATATCCATCGCCACTCACCAATCGCAAACCGCCCGAACACTTTGATGATCTCCAAAACCAACAACCGGGGTCAGGTGACAGGGGAAGTGGGTGGCAGAGAGGGAGGATAAAGCTGCGAGGCGGCGACGCAATAATAGCAACGCGAGTTCGGGATAAGGAATGCTCTAAAAAAGTTGAATCGGCAGCTTGAAAA
>CAYMVS010000060.1:0-13804 GCA_964394205.1 uncultured Muribaculaceae bacterium
AGCTGTAGAAAGCGCCAACGCCAATGGCGGTGACAGTGTATTCAAAATCCTCGTAGGTGACGGTCTGGGGTATTTTCACCGAGCCTGAATATTGTGAGTCGGCGCTTTCAGGATCGTCGAGCGGCAAAACGGTGACTGCCAGGCGGTCGGTGTTCTCCTTCACTATGTAGGTCACCCCATCGACGGTGAAATCGGTACCGATGGCGGCGGGAGTCACGTTGGGGTTTTCGTCGCCGGTGGTCTGAGCCGACAGGCTCAAGGCGCTCGCAAGAGAGATTGTCAATAAAAGTTTTCTCATAAAATAGTATTAAAATTTGTCCTGTCTCTGATATCGGAGACACAGAAAAATGTGGTTTTCAAAAAAGTGATTTGTGCAAAAGTAGTCATTTATTCTTATTATGCACCAATAGCAGGCGTGATTTTCACCCTCATAGATGCAGCAGGCGGCCGAGCAGGCGGCGGCTGAGGTCGATGATGTCGCGGTGCAGCGAGCCCGAACCGGTGTTTTCGCTCACGCTCTTTGCCTCGATTATCGTCAGGCCGAGGGCAGTGAGAGTGCTGAACCAGGGCAAAACCGGTAGCGTCCATCCCCCCTCCATGCGCCCGGCTATCAGTGTTGCGATGACGATAACGTCGACCACCAGCATCGACATCTGAAGGGTCATGTAGGAGCCAAGCTTGGTGACCGTTCGCCTGAATCCTTTTGACGAGGTCTTCTGCCGGCATCTCTTTGCCCGGGTCACTCCCGAGATGAAGTCGATGATGACGGCGACAATCACCACTGCAAAACAGATGGCCACAAGATAGAGCGCCGGCCTCAGCGCGGCAAAAGCAACCGAATAAGTTTGATCCATAACCTTTTTTGACGCAAAGTTACGGGTCAATTCAGCCCGGGGTTACCCCCATCGGTTTATCACTTGGACAGCTCGGCCAGACGGGCGAGATATTTCCCGATTATGTCAAACTCGATGTTGACGCGCGTGCCGGGGCGGATGTCCTGAAAATTGGTGTGCTCAAAGGTATAGGGAATAATGGCGACACGGAATGAGCGTGGCTCCGAGTCACACACGGTCAGGCTGACGCCATTGACCGTCACCGAGCCTTTCTCTACCGTCATATAACCCTTGGCGACAAGCTCGGGGGTTACGTCATAGGTGAACTTGTAGTAACGGCTTCCGTCAACCTCCTCGACGCTCTCACAAACGGCTGTCGTGTCGACATGCCCCTGCACAATGTGTCCGTCAAGACGCCCGTTGAGCATCATCGAGCGCTCGAGATTGACCTTTGAGCCAACTCTCAGATCGCCCAGGTTGCTGCGGTCAAGTGTCTCCTGGATGGCCGTCACGACGTATGTGCCGTCGGGATTGAGGGCGACAACGGTCAGGCACACCCCGTTGTGGGCCACCGACTGGTCGATCGACAACTCGTCGGCAAAAGATGATTTGACTGTAAGGTTAAGGTTACCTTCTTTAAAATCAACGGCCGCAACCGTAGCGGCTTCTTCTACTATTCCTGAAAACATGGTGTTATTCCTTTTTTAATCAGACTGCAAAGGTAGTAAACAATTCTAACATTTGCTAATTGGTTGGCGCGTCAGGTAAAACAATAGGGGGAGCCACCCGCCGGGCCGGAGGGTAATTTTGCCCCAAAAAAATTTTGTTTATGACAATAGTTTTCAACCAACAGCAAATGCTTGAGCAATGGATGCTCAGGCGTTACCACGAGCCGGCCGGAAGAGTTGATGCCACCGTGACACGCCATTTTGGCGTCGACATGGAGGCGATTGCAAAAATGGAGATGCGCCAATGGTATCTCAACCTGCTTGACACGGGCGAGCCCCGGTTTTTAGCCCCGGGTGACTACTCGCTCGATGTCAACCTGTCGACGATGGCCGACGGCAGTCTGGAGATCACGCTGCCCGTCGGTACTCGCCGGGTGATGGAGGTGCAACTGTCATGCTGGTCGCGCCCGGCCACGATCTGTCTGTCGCCCGACGAGACTCTGCTCAGGCGTCTGGCCAACCCCTTCTCACGCCCCGGCCAGACGATGCCGGTAGCCATCGTCAACTCCAACAAACTGAAACTGTACTCCCTCCCGCAGGGTCAGGCCTCGACCCGTGTGACCCGCCTGAGCCTGGTGGTCGACACCGGTGCCGACTGCTACCGCATGGATGAAAGCGCCCTTTCACTAATCAAACCTATAAACTGACATGAATACACCAAAACTTCAACTGGCCCTTGATGCCTTTAAGGCCGGTGCCGACCTGCGCCGGCACCGCTCGCGTTGTAAAGATTTCACCTACGGTCGCCAATGGGGCGAAAAAATCACAGATGCCGACGGTCGGACGGTGACCGAAGGGGAGATGGCCTCGCGCCTGGGGCGTCAACCGCTGACCCACAACCTGACCCGACAACTGGTCAAAAGTGTGGTCGGTCGCTGGCGTCACAACCTCAAGCAGTCGCGCCCCGCCGACTATATGCCCGACGAGACGGCCCGGCGCAATCTGCTCGACGAGCTCGACTCGCGCGCCCTCGAGGAGTTTATAATCTCGGGGTGCTGCATCCAGCGCGTTGTCTATGAAAGACGCCCCGGGGGCGAGGGGGTGTGGGTCGACAATGTGAGCCCCTCGCGCTTTTTCTGCAACAGATTTGTCGATCCGCGCAGCAGCGACATAGAGCTTGTCGGGATGTTGCACGACATGAGCCTGAGAGAGGTGATGATGAGATGGGGTAGTGGCGACAATGCCCGGGCCGATGCCATCAAGCACTGCTATCAAAGTTTGTGGAACAACAGCGCCACCGGCACTGTGGGCGCCGACGAGGTGGCCGACTTTTTCAGCGCCGGCGCCGGTCGCTGCCGTGTCATTGAGATGTGGACTCTCGAGACGCGCTCGCTGCTGCAGTGTCACGACCCTGAGAAGGGGAGTCTCTTTATGGTTGACGACAGTGAGACCGCGCGTAAGAAACTGAAGCTTCTTAATAAAAAACGGCGCGACACGGGTGACAGTGAGGTGGCCTGGACCCCGCGCGTCTCGCTCAAATGGCACTGCTCGTGGCTTACTCCCGACGGGATGATTCTCTCCGAGTTTGACTCTCCCTATCGCCATTCGGGCCACCCTTTTGTTGTCAAATACTACCCGATGACCGACGGCGAGGTGCACTCGCTTGTTGAAGATGTGATCGACCAACAGCGCTACATCAACCGCCTGATCTCGCTTGTCGACCAGGTTATGAGTTTCTCGGCAAAGGGGGTGCTGATGTTTCCGGTCGAGTCGCTGCCCGAAAACATCACATGGGACGATATACGCTACCAGTGGGGCCGACCCGACGGCATTGTGCCTTATTGCGGTTATGAGGGTCAGAAACCCGAGCAGGTCATTGCCAACGCCAACAACACCGGAGCCTCCGAGCTGCTTTCTATCGAGATGAAGATGATGGAGCAGGTCTCGGGCGTGTCAAACGCGCTGCAGGGACGTCTGCCTCAAACCATCACCTCGGCCGACGCCCTGAGAGACTCCATTGAAAATGCAACTGTGGCTCTGCTTGACCTTTATGAGACGTTTGGCACCTTCCGCCAACAACGCGACATGCTGATGTCTCAATCCTTTTACAATTATTAACAGATAAGTCGTGGTATTTTACCCTATTATCGTGGTAATATTGCAATATAAACCAAACCTCCTTTTAAAATATGCTTGAATATATCCAACGACGCAACCGTGACTTTCTTGCAACAGTCAACCGCCTGCTGCGCGACCCCGCCAACAGTCGCTTCACTCTCAGGCAGATCGTCGAGAAAGCGGCCTCCATGCCGGCACCCGAGTATTACATAACTTTCAGTCACATAATTGACAATATGCCTGGACGAGAAAGCCGGCGGTTGCCGGTGACTCCCCGCACCCGCAAGGCCCAGATGTGGAGTGAAATATTGGGTAGGGCCGATGCCATCGTTGCCCGCACCGGGTGCACGCGCCAAAACGCCGTGGCGCGTGTGCTCGAGGCGGGCAACGCCTCCTCCTTTTTCATTTCACCCTCCTCAGCGTGGGTTCTTTACCACGGTATAATGAGTGGCCGTCTCCCCTATCTCCAATCCAACGCCTGTCATCGGCCCCGCCGATGATCATTAACTATTAAAAAAAATTTAATATGACAATAACAGTTTCTCTTTCTATCAGTGAGATTGCCCGCCGGGCCATGGCGATGTCGGCTCTCAAAGTATCAACTGACACTCAAAAATCACCCCTTACGCTTGACGACAGTGCAGCCCTCGAGTGTGCCGCCGAGATGATATTGGGGCGCCTGGTGCTTAATCTTTATCCCCACATCACCAAGAGCAGCTATCAAGACGCTCTGCTTGAGCTTGAACTGACAACCCCGCGCCGGCTCACCGGCGCCGAGACCATAGCGTGTCGCCTGGCCATGGAAAATGCCGCCACCGCCATTTTGACAGGATATGTGACCTCCGATCCTTCAGGCGACGATGAGGCCGACAGCATAATGCACTCTCTGCTCAAAATCCTCGCCCAACCACCCGCCGGCGGCCGCCACCCCTTTATGTTTTGAATTTTCATCCATTGAAAAGGTGTTGATAAGGGTGTTGAAAACTGTTGAAAAAAGATAAGGAATTTTTAAAAATTAAATTTGCATGTTTCAACCCGGCGGCTGTATATAAATAATCTTTCCCTGACCAAAAAAGTTAAAAATATTTGTTGTACAGATATCAATACACTTTTCCACAGTCTTGCATTAGTCAATCACACAATTTTTATTAACTTTGCAGTTATCAACAGGTTGTTAATAACTCCTTTTAATGATTTATTATCAGCATTTTAAACTGTTGATAAACTATTGATAAAGCCTTCTTTGACTTTAATAAGCCACATTTGCAAATTAATGGGCAAAAAGTTATCACGCTTATCAACAGCCATTGTAGTAGTTATTTAGAAAAGAGATTTTAAAATTTAATTTTTTAAAATATAAATAATGAAAGTAGAAAAAACTCCCGATGCCACCCCCTCTGCCGGGACTCTCGTTGAAGAGATAAAGAAACTCAAGCGAGAGCGTGACGCCGTCATTATGGCTCACTATTATCAGAAAGGAGAAATACAGGAATTGGCCGACTATATAGGCGACTCTCTGGCATTGGCACGTATAGCCTCGCGTGTCGAGGCACCGGTGATTGTGATGTGTGGAGTGCATTTTATGGGCGAGACTGCCAAAATACTATGTCCTGACAAGACTGTGCTTGTGCCCGACATGGAGGCCGGGTGCTCGCTGGCCGACTCGTGTGAGGCCGGTGCATTCAAGAGTTTTATAGAAAGGCATCCCGGTCACACGGTTATTTCCTACGTTAACACCACGGCCGCCGTCAAGGCTCTGACCGACGTGGTGGTCACCTCGGGAAACGCGCGCCAGATTGTTGAGAGTTTCCCTGAAGATGAAAAAATAGTGTTTGGCCCTGACCGCAACCTGGGGTCCTACATCAACTCGGTGACAGGCCGCAAGATGGTGTTGTGGGATGGCGCGTGTCACGTTCACGAGCAGTTTTCTCTCGAGGCTATTGTGGAGTTGAAGCGTCAGCATCCCGATGCCCAGGTGTTGGTCCACCCCGAGTGCAAGGGGCCTGTGCGCGCCATGGCCGACGTTCTCGGCTCGACGGCTGTCTTGCTTGACCATGCTGTCAAAAGTCCCTGTAAAGAGTTTATAGTGGCCACTGAGAGCGGTATTCTGCACCAGATGAAGCGGCAGTGTCCCGACAAGATATTTATTCCCGCTCCTCCGCTCGACAGCACCTGTGGTTGCAACGATTGCTCCTACATGAAACTCAACACGCTTGAAAAGGTGCGCGATTGCCTGCGCGACCTCAAGCCCGCCATCGAGGTCGACCCCGCCATCGCCGCCCGTGCCCGTCTCCCAATCGAGAGAATGCTTGAAATATCAAATAAAATAAAGGTTTAGATCAGGGATAATAACAAGGCGGCTCGGGCAAATTCAGCCCGAGCCGCCTTAACTGTAAGGTTTTATTTCAAAGATCAATTACCGGCAATGTCAACGAGCTCTACCTCAAAGACAAGTGTCTCCATGGGGCCGATTTTGCCGGGAACACCGTCTACGCCGTAGGCAAGGTTGCCGGGAATGTAGATTGTCATCTTGCCACCTTTCTTCATCAGCTGAAGAGCCTCGCCAAAGCCGGGTACAACACCGCCAACGGGGAATGTCACAGCCTCACCTTCCGATGAGTCAAACACCTCGCCGTTGATGTGCTTGCCGGTGTATTTGACCTGAACCTGGTCGCTCATTTTGGGTGAGTCACCGGTACCCTCGGTCTCTACCTTGTAGCTCAGACCGCTGGCTGTTGTCTTGATATTGGCGTCTTTGGCCTTTGCATCATCAACATATTTTTTGCCGTCGGCTATATTTTTCTTTGCCTCGGGTGACTCTTCGCGTGCCTTGCGGTCGGCCTCCATTTTAGCCTGCATCTCGGCCATACCGGCTTGTTGGGCTTTTTGCATCAGAGGCTCAAACTGTGCCTGCAGTGAAAGAAGCTCGGTCTGTGAGATGGTGTCGCCGTTGAAGTAGGAAACAAAAGCGTCATAGAATTTTTTGCGATCGATTTTCACTCCCTGAGCCTCAAGCTGAGCGAGGCCGCTCTGCATGTTCATACCGATTGTCAAACCATTCATGTAGCCATGGTTGGCGGTGTCGGCGAGCAGTATAGCCTTGATGCCGGCGAGAATCTGGCTTTTCTCCATGCCGTCGCGCTGATCTTCGGTAAGGCTGGCAAAAGAGAGGTTGAGCTGACCACCCTGCATTTGGCCAAGCATGGTTGAGAGCGAGTCGTTAAGATTGTTGTCGGCTGTTGATGAGCCGTTGCAGGAAGTAGTGCCGGCAAGTGTCATAACAGCAATGGCGCCGGCGATAATTAATTTCTTCATTTGATTATTAATTAGTTATTTATGATTAGTCTTGGGTTGGTAAAACTTGTAGGAGCTCAATGTCAAAATCGAGCGCGGCGTTGCCCGGTATCACTCCGTGTATTCCCTCTTTGCCATAACCGAGCGATGAGGGGATGATCAGGCGGTAGCGGCCGCCGGGCTTCATCTGCAGGAGTCCTTCCTGCATCCCTTCGACGAGTTTGTCAACATTGAATGTCACGGGCATGTCTGTATGATCAAAAACCGTGCCATCACTCAACCGGCCGGTGTAGGAGACCACCACTTTGTCGGCAAGCGTCGGATATTTCCCCTCACCTTCACGCAACACCTCGATGAGCAGGCCGTTTTCCATCTTTATGACCCCCTCGCGTTTAAACTGGGCCTCGAGATAGCGCTGCTCCTCCTCGATTGAAAAGGGTGGAACGGCAGTTGCCGCTGCCACAGCGTTGTTGATGATGTTATTGGCCTGCTCATTGGTCATTGGCGATTTGCCCGCCAAGAGACATTCGAGCAGGTAGTTGTTAAAGTCGGTAAGGGTCACGTCTATACCCATTTGCCTGAGCTGGGCAAGGCGAAGGGCAAGCTGCATCCCCTCGAGCACACCGCGGTAGTAGGGCTCGCGCGAGGGATTGGTGGTGAAAGCCGCGTTGACACCCTCCATGTAGGTTCTCAGGGCAACCGTGTTGCTGTCGCCGTAGGTTTTGGTCAGTGAAGGGCGCAGGTATTCAGCCCAGGTGGTGGCAAGTGCCAGTGCCATCGAGTCGGGCATGCCGGCAGCTGCCGGGGCGTCGGCAAGGGTGCGCTCTACCCCGGGCCGTGGCGCCTCAGTGGTGGCTTTGGTAGTCTTTTTGGCCCCCGCGCTTAAAGCGAGAGCCAAAAACATAGAGGATACTAAAGTTATTTTGAGAGTCAATCTCATTGCCTATCAATTGATTTTGAGAAGCTCAACGTCAAAGATGAGGGTGGAGTTGGGACCAATCAGGCCACCGGCACCGTTGGGGCCGTAAGCGAGGTTGGAGGGGATGAAAAGACGCCATTTGGCACCTACTTTCATCATCTGCAATGCCTCAACCCAACCGGGTATGACCTGGGTGACACCAAAAGTGGCCGGCTCGCCGCGCTCTACCGACGAGTCAAAAACCGTGCCGTCGATCAGCTTGCCGGTGTAGTGGACGGTCACGCGGTCGCTCTTGGTCGGCGTGGCGCCTTCACCCTCTTCAAGAATTTCATATTGCAGACCCGAGGCTGTCTCTTTAACCTCCTCGCGTTTGGCATTTTCTTTCAGATAGGCTGCTCCGAGCTCGGCGTTCTGCTTGCCCGCTACCTCGGCGGCGGCTTTCTGTTTCTCTTCAAGTGAGGTGAAATATTGACGGATGACCTCTTTGGCTTCATCATAGCTCATCAAAGGTTTGGTGCCCTCAAAGACAGCTTTTACTCCGGCTGAAAAGTCTTCAGCATTGATTGTTTCCACACCGCTGGCGCGGAAATTGTTTCCCATGCTCAAACCGAGTGCATAGCTCAAACGGTCAAATTCTTTGTTTTCCATTTCTATAATATATTTATTGTGCAAAATTAGGTTAAAATGTTGGAAATGTGTTAATGTTTTGAAGAAAATTTAAAAATAATCATTCTGTTTGTCCACATTCATGTTTAAAAACAACCTTTTGGGTCTATAAGTTTTAATAAATTATTTATTAACTTTGTGGCATTGAGATTATATCATATTTAACACTAATTAATTACATGAAAGTTAGATTTTTTTCAGGAGCAGCAGCCGCGCTCGTGGCGTTGCTCTCGGCCTGTGGCGGCAATGGGTCAAAAGCTGAGGTGACCGGCGGTGTAGACTCGACCATGACAACCGTTTCCCATCCCGATTGGAGCAGAAATGCTGTGATCTATGAGGTCAACCTGCGTCAGTTTACCGACTCGGGCACCGTCACCGCTTTCAACGACCAGTTGCCGCGATTGAAAGAGCTTGGTGTCGACATCCTTTGGTTCATGCCTGTCTATCCCATCTCCGAGGATGGCAGGAAAGGTGAATTGGGCAGCTATTATGCCGTGCAGGATTATAAAGGATTCAATCCCGAGTTTGGCACCGTTGAGCAGTTTAAGGAGACAGTCAGGAAGGCACACGACCTGGGCATGAAAGTGATACTCGACTGGGTGCCAAACCACACCGGTCGCGACAACGCGTGGGTTAAGGATCACCCCGACTGGTATCAGCGCGACTCTACCGGCAACATGTTTGGTCCGTTTGACTGGACCGATGTCTATCAGCTCGATTACAGCAACAAGGAGCTGCGTCAGGCAATGACCGATGCCCTGAGATATTGGATGAAAGAGGTGGGGGTCGACGGTTTCCGCGCCGACGTTGCCTCGATGGTGCCCGTCGACTATTGGGACGAGGCTACGGCTCAACTCAGGCAAGAGTTTCCCGACATGTTCATGCTTGCCGAGGCCAGCGAGCCTGCGCTCCACAAAAATGCTTTCGACATGGGTTACAACTGGCCGATGAAAGATCTCTTCAGCGAGATTGCAGCCACCGCCGGCCAATATTCATTTAAAGATAAGGATGGTAAGGTAAAACAATTTCCGGTGAAAACAGCGCTTGCCATCGACTCCCTCCTGGCCAAGCAGGCCGAGCAGTATCCCGGCGACACCTATCTGATGAACATGATCACAAACCATGACCTGAACTCGTGGGAGGGCACCGAGTTTGAACGTCTTGGCAATTTGAGTGATGCTTTTGCCGTGTTGTCCTACACTTTACCCGGCATGCCGCTCATCTACACCGGTCAGGAAACAGGCATGAACCGCCCCTTTGAATTTTTCAAGAAAGATACTCCCCCGGCATGGGAGCCTCGCAACGACTACTTCAAATTCTATCAGACACTCAACAACCTCAAGCACACCGAGCCCGCTCTGCTCGCCGGCAATCAGGGTGGCGACATGAAGCGCTATCCCACCGCCGACCCGCGGTTGTATGTGTTCTCTCGTGCCGGTCGTGGTCAGGACGACGCCACTGTGCTGGTGATAACAAACCTGTCGGGAGAAACTCTCCCCTTGACTTTCACCGATGATACCCCCTCGCTTGGCACGGCCGCCACCGACATCTTCACCGGCGAGAAAGTCACCCGACTACCCGATACACTCACCCCCGGCCAGTATAAGGTCTACACAGTGAAATAAGTCACTCCCCCAGCCTTTTTCTCATAATTGCCCGATGTCTCCACCTTTTGACGACATCGGGTAATATTTTTTATCCATGTGTAATAAAAAAGAGGGTCAGCGGACATGACCGGTGGGTGACCTATTTGGGCCTCGATGAGGTCCATTAGCGCCGACAAACACGCCGGACGGCGGTTGTCCGGTGCCCGGCAGCAACAGAGCGCCGGTGGCGCGTGATTATGTCGAACCCCAGGCGATGCCTTGGCGAGCCTGGGGACAGTGCAAGCCCACAATCCCGGAGCCTCGCGAGAGGCGATGTCATGGTAGCGGCATGGGTGTTATCTTCCATGCCTGCACCTGTCAGGTCCTCAATCTATCTTGCGCGCTGAGCCATATCTGCAACCATAACATCGCCTCTCGCGAGGCTCCATGTCTACTATTATCCGGCAGTCCCCAGGCTCGCCAAGGCTTCGCATGGGGTTAGCCATAACCTCGCGCCGCTGGCGCTCTGTCGACACAGGCGCTGTGTCGACGCCGGTGCAGATCGACAGACCAGGGCTCGATTTTTGCCCTGATGGACCTATACGAGGCCCGGGGTGACGGGGTCGCCATTGATCACACTCCCCCGGGCGGCGGGGTGTTAAGCCTGCCGGCTCCACACCCCCGCGCCCTTGACAATGTGCTATTATTGTCTCGCCGCATCGCGGCGTTATCCTCCCGGTTCTGTCACCAACCGGTCCTGTACGCTGACCCGTAATAGAGGAAAAAAGATTGCAAAAATGTAACAATCGGCTTTTGTTACAAAAATTGTTACAAATGATGTTACAGTGTAAATAATTGAAAAACAATTAAATAGAAATTATTTTAAAAAAAGATGATTTTTTCTTTAAAATTGTTACATGAAGATTTGCACCCACTCGCTATCTTTGAAACATCAAAACAAAAAAACAGAAATTATGAAAAAGTCAGTCAACCTCCAGTCAGCCCTTTCAGGTATGCGTTCAAACATGATGAGCTATGCTTTGATCTTAACTTCATCGCGCCCGGCAGCCAACCGGCTTGTCAACGAGGTTGCTGCACAGGCATTGACCACCGGGGTGAGCGCCGACGACAGCAAGGATCTCAAGGGCATGATATTCTCGATGATGCGTGACATCTATGTTGCCAACTATCGTGGTCTTGTCTCTACAAATATCAGCATCAACGACAATGCTTTGGTCAAGAAGTACCACATCGAGGTACCTGTTGCCGGAGGTCTGGAGTCGGTCAAGGGCGTGATGAGTGTTGACGACCTGACCGAGGGTATCGACCGCCTGCAGCCTCGCGCGCGCCGTGTCTTCTCCATGTATGCCACCGGTTACACCATGAGCGAGATTCGCGCCGAGCTGGGCATGAAAGTTTCAAGCATCCTCAACCACCTGATCAACTCTCTGACTGCAATCTTCTGACAACAGGGCCATCAAGACTTTTTCTAAACTTATCATAACCTGTACCATAATAAGTTAATACCTAACTTATTATGGTACAGAATATTAATTATAAGAACTGAGGAAGATGGTTATTTCACTATCACCTTGGAGGTTTTGCCGCCTTGGCGCTTGATGTAGAGGCCGGGGGTGAGGGCATCGCCATCAACGCTGATACCGCTCAGGTTGAAATACTCGACAGGGACATTGCAGTCGTCGGCTTCGATACCTTCAATTCCACCCTGAGGTTCCAGGTCGGCTAAGATGATAAAGTCTTTCCACTCATCGGCTCCTTTATATGCAGCATCGGCATCTTTGATTACATGGAGAGTAATTTCGTTCACGTTTAGCCCTTCAAACGGTTCAGTGCCAAGAGATGGTGGATTAGGTGCATAACAGTTGACGTTGGATAAATTTATGCAATATCTGAATGACCTGTCACCAATTTTAGTGAGGGAGTTTCCGATTGTCACCGAAGTCAGACTGTTGCAACTACTGAAAGAGAGCTCGCCGATTTCGGTAACGGAGTTGGGAATTGTTACCGATGTCAGGCGATTACAATTACTGAAAGCATACATTTGGAGTGTAGTGACAGAGTTGGGTATTATCACCGATGTCAGTTCGTGGCAACGACAGAAAGCATAATTGCCGACTGAGGTGACGTTGTCGGGTATTATATAAGAGGTTAGACCGGCGGGAGCAGAAGATATAATAGAGCCATCAATAATCAAGCATTTATGATCGTCAGAAGCAAATTTACCATAAAAAGCACTTAAATTATCGCACCCAAGGAAAGCCCTGATGCCAATTGATGTGACTGAGTTTGGAATTGTCACCGTTGTCAGGCCAATACAATCCTCGAAAACCCCCCTGCCGATAGAAGTGACTGAGTTGCCCATTGTCACCGATGTCAGGCCAATACAACCCGAGAAAGCACTTTGGCCGATTGATGTGACTGAGTTTGGAATTGTCACCGTTGTAAGGCCAATACAACCCGAGAAAGCACTTTGGCCGATTGATGTGACTGAGTTTGGAATTGTCACCGTTGTCAGATTGCTGCAACAGTAGAAAGCAAATGTACCAATTGATGTTACGGAGTTTGGAATTGTCACCGAGGTCAGGCCTCTACTCTCGCTGAAAGCATAATTGCCGATTTCAGTGACGTTGTCAGGGATTATATAAGAAGTTAGACCGGCCGGTGCAAATGATGTAATGGTACCATCAATAATCAAGCATCTATGGTCTTCAAAAGCAAATTTACCATAAAAAGCACATAAATTATCGCACCTTTGGAAAGCATACTCGCCGATAGAACTGACTGAGTTTGGAATTGTCACCGATTTTAGGCTGCTGCAATTGGAGAAAGCCCCCTTGCCGATTGATGTGACGGAGTTACCGATTGTCACCGAGGTCAGGCCTCTACTCTCGCTGAAAGCACTTTGACCGATTGATATGACGGAGTTACCGATTGTCACCGTTGTCAGACCACTACAATAGCTGAAAGCATTATTGCCGATTTCGGTGACGTTGTCAGGGATTGTATAAGAAGTTAGACCGGCCGGTGCAAATGATGTAATGGTACCATCAATAATAAGGCATCTATGGTCTTCAGAAGCAAATTTACCATAAAAAGCACTTAAATTATCGCACCCGCTGAAAGCGTTCTCGCCGATTTCGCTGACAGAGTTGGGGATTTCAATCGAAGTGAGGCTTGTGCAATATAGAAATGCTCTTTGGCCAATTGTTGTGATGGAGTTACCCAGTGTCACCGATGTCAGATTGTTGCAACGGTAGAAAGCATTCATGCCGATAGTAGTGACAGAATTACCAATTGTTATCGATGTAAGGTCGGTGCAATTATTGAAGATGAGATCTCCGATTGATGTGACGGAGTAGTCTACGCCATTATATGTTATTTTTTCGGGAATTGTTATACGTCCTTGATACCTATTTGTGCCATACGTTACTTCGCAGGTCTTGGTGGCTTCGTCGAGATTGTAGAAAATTCCATCAACTTCGACCGCCCCGTATGACACAATGAAAGACACGATGAGAAAAAGGAAGACGATAATGCCTTTGAGCAAGGAGAGCCTCTTTTCCAATTTAAAGGGTAAAATAACCTGTTTCATAATTCTAATGTGCCTTCGGTCTCCCCTCGTTGGCGATTATTGGTTAAAAAAGGAAAAGCTCTAAGTTTGCAGCAGCAAAATAAGAGCATGGAAAATTTATCTTAAAC
>CAYMVS010000061.1:0-13490 GCA_964394205.1 uncultured Muribaculaceae bacterium
TCTGCGTTTTACCGCTTTGTTAAGTGACCCCGGAGAGGCTCGAACTCTCGACCCAATGATTAAGAGTCATTTGCTCTACCAACTGAGCTACGGAGTCTTTTGTTGCTTCCTTTTCGGTTTTGCGTTGCAAAGGTAGATGTTATTTTTTTACTGTGCAAATTTTTTTTGCTGTTTTTGGGGGCTTTTGATCTTTTAATTCTTGTTTTTGATTTTATAACGCTGATTTATAACCAATTGATCTACGATCTAAATCTTCGGCGCCTATTGTTTGGCCTTAAATCGGGAATTTTTCAATTATTTGTTGTAATTTTGACGGTCAAAATGAATTATTTATCGATCCCGACCCCGCGGGATCATTCAAAAAATCTATACATCAACGCTTATGACTGCCTCTGAAGATAAAACCGGCAAACAGGTGATTAATGAATCGCCGTCGGCCCCCGATGCCGTGGTGCCGGGGTCATGCTCGGCCAAAGACCGCATTGTCAATTTCCTCAAATCGGCCGATTTCTGGGGATTTATCGTCTGTGTGGTGATAATGGCTTTTTTGGCTTTTGCCTATTTCTATCCTGACGCTGCTCAAGGAAACGTGCTGCGCCAATATGACACGCAGCAGGGTATTGCCAACGGCCAGGAAGCCAAAGCGTTTGCCGAGCAGACCGGCGATGTGTCGCGTTGGACCAACTCGTTGTTTTCGGGCATGCCGACGTTTCAAATCTCGCCCAGTTATGAGTCAAACGCTATGTTTGACTGGATCAACAAGGTGATGGGGTTGGGTCTGCCCTCGCCGGCCAATCTTCTCGTCATGATGATGTTGGGATTTTTCATCATGATGAGAGCGCTCAAGGCGGGGTTGGGGGTGTCGCTTTTCGGAGCGATCGCCTACGGTTTCTCCTCCTATTTCCTTATTATAATCGGTGCCGGCCACATCTGGAAATTTATCACTTTGGCCTACGTACCACCAACCATAGGCGGTATCATGATGGCCTATAGGGGGCGATGGCTCGGGGGCTCGGCCCTGGCGGCTGTCGGGGCGATGATGCAGATTGCGGCAAACCACATCCAGATGACCTATTATTTTCTGTTTGTGATAGTGGCGCTTGTAATTGCCTATTTTGTAGATGCGTTAAAGAAGAAGGCGCTCAGGCAGTGGGCCATCTCAACCGGAGCATTGGCTGTGGCGGCGGCATTGGCCGTGTGTGCCAACCTGCCGAGTCTCTATAACACTCAGCAATACAGCAAGCTGACGATTCGCGGAGGGCACAGCGAGCTGACGTCGGAGGCTTCGGCCAACCCCTCGCCGGGCCTCGACCGCGACTATATTACCCAATACAGCTACCAACCCTCGGAGACATTCTCTCTGCTTATCCCCAACATCAAGGGTGGTGCCACGATCAAGCCCGAGGGGGGGGCGTTCAAACAGCTCACCCTCGATGGGATGGACAAGGCCCGGCAGATGTCTCAGACGGGCGAACTGAACGAGACTTCGGCCCAGTATATCAGCTTCCTGAGCCAATATTTCGGTGATGCCGAGGGCACAAACGGCCCGGTGTATGTCGGGGCTATAATCGTGGCTTTCTTCCTGTTGGGTTGCATCATCGTGAAAGGGCCATTGAAGTGGGCTCTTGTAGTGATGACCGTCTTCTCGATCGTTCTGTCGTGGGGCCGCCACTGGATGTTGCCGACCGATCTGATGATTGACTATATGCCGATGTACAGCAAGTTCCGGACGGTTGAAAGCATCCTTGTGATTGCCGAGTTTACAATGCCTCTGCTGGCGGCACTTGCCGTGATGAAACTGCTTCAGGCACCGCGCGGCGAGGTTTTCACCCGCTACCGCAAGCCGCTGTCGTGGAGCTTTGGCATCACCGTCGCCATCTGCCTGCTGGCCATCGTTGCGCCGGGCGCCTTTGGCTCGTTTATAGGCGATGCCGACCGCATGACCGACGATTACATCAGCCAGATGATGATGGCCAACGGCTATCCTCAGGATCAGCTCGACGCCCTCTTCTCGCTGCGCGCACCTCAAATCTACAACGCCATCGAGACCCTGCGCGGCAAGCTGGTGAGCGACGACGCCATCCGCTCTCTGATGCTTGTAGTCATCGCCTTGGGTGTCATCTACCTGGCCTCGCGTTTTAAGCTCAAGGCCACTCCGACAGCGTTGATTCTCGCCGCGCTCGTGACGCTTGACCTGTTCAGTGTCAACAAACGATATCTCGACCACAACAGCTTTGTGCCCCGCCGGTTGACCGTAGGCGCTCCCATTGCCAAAACCCCGGCCGACGAGGTGATACTGCAAGACACGGCGATGAACTACCGTGTGATGGACATACCTCGCTTCAACAGCGCCGACCCGTCCTACTATCACAAGTCGATCGGAGGATATCACGCCGCCAAGCTGACCCGTTATCAAGACCTCATAGACCGTCACCTGGGCAACTTCCAGCAAGGGAAAGCCGACTCGACCGACATCGCCATTCTCAACATGCTCAACGCCCGCTATATCATCGGCCCCGACAATCAGGTTGCCAAAAACGATGACGCCCAGGGCAACGCATGGTTTGTTGACGGGCTGAAAACGGTCAACGGCGCCAATGCCGAGATGGAGGCCCTGAGCACCACCGACCTGCGCTCGGTCGCCGTGGTCGACCAATCGTTTGCCGGGGTGCTGTCGGCATCGGCCAAAACACCCGGCGACACCATTTTTGAGACCTCCTACGCTCCAAACCGTCTCACTTACCACGCCAGGAGCGCCAAGGGGGGCACGGCAGTGTTCTCGGAGGTATATTTCCCATGGGGATGGAGAGCGACTGTCGACGGGCAGCCGGTTGACATAGCCCGTGTCAACTACGTGTTGCGCGCCATCAAGATTCCCGCCGGCGAGCACACCGTCGAGATGTCGTTTGACCCGCCGTCGATACGCACGACTGTCAACGTGGCGCGTGTCTCGATAATCTTAATCTACCTGCTTGTAGCCGGGGCCATCTGCCGGGCGGCGGCGGGATGCAAGAAAAAAGAATGAGACTGATACCGCCGGCTCTCATCAGGCAGTACCGAGCCCGCGGGCATGGTATTCACTCGCCGTTTGCCTTCAGCTTTATCGGCGATGTGCTGACAGAGAGCGGCTCGGGCTACGGCTACTACTCCTACCCCGAGCTCAACCGCCTTGCCGCCAACAGCCATGAGGCCCGGTTGGCCCGGCTGCTGCTGCGGTTGGTGTCGCGCATACCACACGGTGTCGGCCCGATACAGGTGGCCAATCCCACCCCGGCCCTGGTCAGGGCGGTCGAGGGTGCCTCGGGCGAGCGCCGGCTGCTGGTCATCAACAGCAACCGTCTTGTCGAGGAGGCACAAACCATCATCGACGGCGAGGGAGTGATAGTGATAACCGACGACCTGGCCCACCTGGGGCGCCGACTTAAAGAGAGCATGACCCACGGCATGTCGTTCACCTCGGGTCGGGGCTTGACCGTGATTGTGAGCGACACCACGCTGCCTCTGCAACACTTCAAGTTAAGTTTCTCATGAAGGGCACTTTACCGTCGATCAAAAAACTCAGGGCCGAGTATGAAGCCTACCTCAGTCTCGAGCGCGGAGCCGGCGTCAACACCCGCCTGGCTTATATGGCCGACACCGAGAAACTCTTGGCATGGCTCGAAAGCGACGGGACTGATCTTGCCGACGTCGACACCGAGACCCTCCGAACATTCATGGCCTCGCTGCACGATATAGGCATCGGCACCCGCTCGAGAGCGAGAATCCTTTCGGGCATACGCTCATTCTTCAAATTCATGCGCGCCCAGGGATATGTCGAGAGCGACCCCACAGCGTTGCTCGAGTCACCTTCAATAGGCAAGCATCTGCCTGAAGTGCTGACACTTGATGAGATCGACCGAATGATTGACTCGATCGACAGCTCAAGCGCCGAGGCCACTCGCAACCGCGCCATCATGGAGACCCTCTATGGGTGTGGCCTGCGTGTGAGCGAGCTTATCGGTCTCGAGATCTCGCGATTGCACCTGGCGCAAGGCTACCTGAGCGTAACCGGCAAAGGCTCAAAGGAACGCCTTGTGCCGGTCTCGCCGGCGGCGGCCGATGCCATCAAGGAGTATATGGAGGGGGCGCGCTGCGAGCTGACAATCAAGCCGGGCAACGACAACTATGTGTTTCTGAACCGTCGGGGCTCAAAGCTGACCCGTGTCATGATTTATTATATTGTGAAGCGGCTTGCCGACATGGCCGGGGTTATGAAAACTATCTCGCCCCACACCCTGCGCCACTCTTTTGCCACCCATCTGCTCGAGGGGGGCGCCAACCTGCGCGCCATCCAGCAAATGCTTGGCCACGAGTCTATAGCCACCACCGAGATATATCTGCATCTGGACACCACACGGCTACGCAACGAGATTTTAGCCTATCATCCGCGCAACCGCCGGTAGCCCCTCAGATGGAAGCCGAGAGAGGCCTTTGCAGATGATCCATCAAAACCCCGGCAAACGGGGTCTCCCCAACCTTCCTGAACCCGAGAGAATCATAGAGCCGGCGGGCCCGCCGGTTTGACTTTTCACACAGCAGCCCGAGTGGCTTGCCTGCCGCGGCGGCTCTTGCCGCCATGGCCTCTATCAGAGCCCGGCCAACACCCCGGCCTCGATAGTCGGGAAAAACACCGAGACTGTCGAGATAGAACTCACCGGGCCCTGTCTCGTCGGGAATCTGCCCCTCCAGGTCGCGCCCCATGAGCCGCTTCACCTCACTTATAAACGCCCGGCGCAACCGTTGCAGGACCGCCCCGTCATAGCCCACCGCAAACCCCATCACATTGTCGTTTTCATCGACAGCCTTGACTGTGTTTATATAGGAATATTGGGAGTCAACCCTCCCGGCGAGAGTGCCGAAAAGCTCCCTGACACGGTCAAGATTGCCGTCGGGGTCAAACCCGCGGGCATGCTCCTCGCCAATGGCACTTACCACGACATCTCCAATCAAAGGAGCATCAGTAAGCGACGAGTCAACAATTTTAACAGATTTTGACAACATAATGACATCTTTTGCCCACAAAATTACAAGAAAAGTTTAAAAATTAATCGATTACCTATTGTATTTAAATGTTTTTCATTACTTTTGCACTGCTAAAAAACAATCAACCCGATAAATATATATATAACAATGACAAAAGCAGAAATTGTAGCCGAGATTTCTAAATCTACCGGCCTTGACAAAGAGGCGGTGTTGACCACCGTTGAAAAGTTCATGGAAGTTGTAAAAGGCAGTCTCGCCAAGGGTGAGAATGTCTACCTGCGCGGTTTTGGCAGCTTTATCCTCAAAGAGCGCGCCGAGAAGACTGCCCGCAACATCTCAAAGAACACAACACTCGTTGTGCCTGCCCACAACATTCCTTTCTTCAAGCCGGCCAACACATTCAAAGCCGCTGTAGCAAAAAAATAACAGCTATCGCGCCCCATGAGTCGCGATTTCAGCAAGAAATATTATAGTATAGGTGAGGTGTCGGAGATGCTTGGTCTTCCGACACCCACTTTGCGTTATTGGGAGAGCCGGTTCACCCTCCTCAAACCCGGGCGCAACGCCGGCGCCCATCGCCGCTACACCCCCGAGGATATAGAGCGCATACGCATGGTGGCCTATCTCGTCAAAGAGCGCGGGATGCACATCGAGGCCGCCGAACGACAGATTATGGCCAATCCCGACGGTATCACCCGCCGCTTTCGCGTCATCGAGTCGTTAAAACATATACGCGGCGAGCTGCAGTCGATGCTCGACGCCCTCCACAAACTCAGATAGAACGCCAATCGCCTTTGCCGGCCGAATTTCAGTCAACACCTCTACCCTCTCCACCCCAATGAGCCGGCCCCCGGCCAACCGACCGATAAAAATTTAACACGGGCAAAACCTAAAATCTTTCTGTAAAAGGTGTTGGTTTTAAAAAAAATGGTTATATTTGGCAACTTAAATTAAAGCAACAACCAAAATAAACAAACCCTATTGTTATGGAACCGCGTGACCTGTCGCTTGCTGCCGACTCTCAGGAAAGCAAGGAAGTGACTCTTAATGAGACGGTTGCCGACGCCACAAGCGACGGCGAGACCGTAATGCAACAAGTTGAAGCAACGATGACCGAGACTGAAGAGCCGGCCGTAGACACCCCTGTGGCCGCGAGCGCCACCCGCCCTCAGCCCGCCACAAAAGAGGAAATACTCGAGGCTGCGCGCGAGCTTGCCGCCCTCGAGGCCGATGTCATTTCCAACGACGACTTGTCACGCCTCAAGCAACAATATTACGCGCTGCGTCATGAGGAGCTGCGGGCCGAGCGCGAGCAGTTTATTGCCAATGGAGGTGTGGCCGAAGATTTCGCGCCCCTGCCCGACCCCATCGAGGAGCAACTCAAAGAGCTGCTCAACACCGTCAAGGAGAAAAAGGCAGCCCTTCGCGCCCGGCTCGAGGCCAAACGGCTCGAGGCTCTCAACCGCAAGGAGCAAATCATCGCGCGCATCAAGGAGATGAGCGAAGACACCGACAATGTGCACCGCTACTTCCAGGAGGTCAAAGACCTTCAGGCTGAGTTCAAGGCTACCGGCGAGGTCGACGAGGCACACACTGTCACCATCTGGAAACAGTTTAACGATGCCGTCGAGCATTTCTACGACCAGCATAAGATCAACAAAGAGCTGCGCGACTATGACTTCAAGAAAAATCTTGGAGAGAAAGAGTTGCTCTGTGACCTTGCCGAGCAGCTCGCCAACGAGCCCGATGTGATCACCGCCTTCAAGCGGCTCCAGGAGCTGCACGACAAATGGCGCGCCATCGGCCCGGTGTCAAAGGAGGTGCGCGAGGCTCTGTGGACCCGTTTTAAAGACGCGTCGACCGTCGTCAACAAGCGCTATCAGACATTCTTTGAAGAGCGCAAGGCCCGCGAGCGTGCCAACGAAGAGGCCAAGACAGCCATCTGTGAGCGCCTCGAGCAGCTTGATTTCTCAGGCCTGACCACCTACGCCGCCTGGGATGCCATGACCGACACCATAATGAAAGCCCAGGCCGAGTGGCGCACAATTGGTTACGCCTCCAAGAAGCTCAACAACACCCTGTTTGCCCGCTTCCGTGCCGTGTGTGACAAATTTTTCACCTCAAAGGCAGAGTTTTTCAAACAGATGAAAGACACTCTGGCGGTCAATCTGGCAAAGAAAACAGCCCTTTGCGAGCAAGCCGAGGCCCTCAAGGACAGCACCGAGTGGCGCAAGACAACCGATGAGTTGATAAAGCTGCAAAAAGAGTGGAAAACAATTGGCCCGGTTGCCAAGAAACATTCCGATGCCGTTTGGCGCCGCTTCCTGGCCGCCTGCGACAGCTTCTTTGACAACAAAAAGAAAGCAACCGGAAGCGCCAAGAAGGCCGAGCACGAGAATCTGCAGACCAAACTTGAAATCATAGAGCGCCTCAAGTCGATACCCGACGACACCCCCGGCGACGAGGCTGCGCGCTTGCTGCGCGAGGCCCAGACACAGTGGAACGCCACCGGTCACGTGCCTTTCAGCGAGAAAGACCGCGTCTATGACGCTTACCGCGAGGCCACCGCTGCCGTCACGACAAAATTTGACCTGCGCCATCAGCGTGCACGCATGAACTCGTATAAAGAGAGCGTCAACCGCATGGCCGAGGGTGACGACAACCGCCTGTACCGCGAGCGCGAGCGACTGGTGAGAGCCTACGAGCAGCGCAAGTCGGAGCTCGCGACCTACCAAAACAACATGTCGTTTCTCAAATCGGGCTCAAAGAGCGGCGAGTCGCTCGTTCGCGAGATGCAGCGCAAGATGCAGCAGCTCCAGGAAGAGATTGAGTCTCTCAAATCAAAAATCGATTTAGTCGACTCCAAACTTTAACATACCCTGCACAGACGCCCCTCGACGGCGGCAGCTATGAGACCCCTCCCGGCTGCCACGAGGGGCGGCTGACTGTTGGTGTGTGGCCGCCCCCGCCGCCGCTGTGCCATCCCCCCATCCCTCAACCTGCGTTTGCTCCCTCTCCATCACCTACGGTTTAGCAATACCATGACAAGAACCATCAGCAAAGGACGATACGGAAAATACATCCAGAACATATTGACACTGTGTGACTTCATAGTGCTCAACATCGTTTTTTTTGCCGTGTCATTCGTATGTCCCGACCTTGTCGAGGTCAGGCCGCGACTGATATGGCTTCTTGCCAACATCGCCTACCTGCCGGTGGTCTGGATACTTGGAGGCACCCACCGCGCCCGCGCCATCCCCATGCACCACGTGCTTTTCAACTCGCTCAAAGGAGTGGCGTTTCACGCGATGGTGTTTATCTCGCTGCTGTTTTTCCTGCAGTTTGAAGTCATCAGGTGGCAGACTCTCGCCGTCTTTTACGCGACGATGCTCGTTGTGTTTCCAATGTGGTGGAGCGCCACGCGCATGGCCATCAAACTGCTCAGGCGCAGGGGGTACAACTTTTGTCGCGTCATCATCATCGGCACGGGCACGACAGCCGTGCGCCTGTATCAGGAGCTGCTCAACGACGCCGGTTTCGGCTATCGCGTGATAGGATTTTTTGACGACGGGTGTCCGCCCGACTTTCCGCGCCCCGACCTTTATCGCGGCACAGTTGACCAGGTCAACGACTTCATGCACCACAACGATGTCGATGAGGTGTTTTACACCCTCTCGGGCACCAACGACGAGGCTCTCAGGAGCACCCTCCATGCCGCCGACGCCAATGTTGTCAAATTCTATTATGTGCCACAGATAAGCCGCTATCTTGCCCGCGGTTTCAACCTGCGGTCGATGGGGTCGGTGCCCATCCTGTCGGTTCGCGACACCCCTCTGTCGTTGCTTCACAACGCGGCCCTTAAGCGACTGTTTGACATCGGTTTCTCGTCGGTAGCACTGCTGTTTTCACCCATCATATTCATCCCCGTGGCCATCGCCATCAAGCTGTCGTCGCCCGGCCCCGTCTTTTTCAAGCAAAAAAGGACAGGCTACATGGGGCGCGACTTTTTATGCTGGAAGTTTCGGACGATGCGCGTCAACGATGCCTCAAACAGCAGCCAGACCAAGCGCGACGACCCCCGCAAGACGCGCGTGGGCGACTTCCTGCGCCGCTCGAGCATTGATGAGCTGCCACAGTTTATCAACGTCTTCCTGGGCGACATGTCAATCGTCGGGCCCCGCCCCCACATGCTGCGCGACACGGCCGACTACTCGGCGCTGATCGACAGGTATATGGTTCGCCACTTCATCAAACCGGGCATCACCGGCTGGGCCCAGGTGAACGGCTACCGCGGCGCCACCGACGAGCTTTGGAAGATGGAGAAACGTGTCGAGCACGACGTGTGGTACAGCGAGCACTGGTCATTCCTGCTCGACATCAAGATTATTATAAGGACAATCCTCAACGCCATTCAGGGCGAAAAAAATGCCTTTTGAACATGAAAGCCAGGCTGTTTTCACTTTTGTTATGTTTGCTCGTGCTGATTCCCGCGTCGCCACAGGGTCTCGTTCACCCCTGGGCGGGCAAGCGCGTTGCCTATCTGGGCGACTCCATCACCGACCCCAAACACAAAGCCGCCAAGACAAAATACTGGGGCTGGCTTGAGCAATGGCTCGGAATCACGCCATACGTCTACGGTGTCAGCGGCAGGCAGTGGAGCGACATCCCGCGACAAACGGGCAAACTCAAGGCCGAGCATGGCGATGATGTCGACGCCATCATCATCCTCATGGGGACCAACGACTACAACAACGCCGTGCCCATTGGACAATGGTTTGAGGAGAAGGTTGAAGATGTTGACTATGGCCACCGATACTCCAAGCGCACCGAGAGCCGGCCGCGCCGTCACCTGTCGATGGACGGGAGCACCTACCGCGGCCGCATCAACATTGCCCTCGACTCGCTCAAACGCACCTATCCCGACAAACAGATTGTCTTGCTGACACCACTCCATCGCGGAGGTTTCTATCACAGCGATACCAACTGGCAAGTGCCCGAAGACTACATGAACCGCTGTGGCGAGTATCTGGACGCCTACGTGGAGGCTGTCATCGAGGCCGGCAGGGTTTGGGCCGTGCCCGTCATCGACCTCAGCTCATTATCAGGGCTTTATCCCATGATTGACGCCCACGGAGCATATTTCAACGACCCTGCCACCGACCTGTTGCACCCCAACGACACCGGCCATCGCCGCATGGCCTCCACCCTGCAGCAGCAGCTGCTCGCGCTACCCTGCACATTCTGATCAAGCGCAAGCATCAAATCCAAACATCCGAAATTGACAGGTGTGGCGGCTATATTGGCTATATTGTGCAGCAACGCTTTGCAGTGTCATGAATAATTTGTAATTTTGCACGGTTTCCCTGATGAATGGGGTCACCGCCTCACTTACAAACCAATCATTAATCATGCGCAATCATCGCCGAGCTGTCTTGCTGCTTGAAGACGGCACCCGCTTTGAGGGAAAATCATTCGGCCACGAGTCATCGACAGCCGGAGAAGTTGTTTTCAACACCGCCATGACCGGTTACCCGGAGAGTCTCACCGACCCCTCCTATCGCGGTCAGATTCTTGTCACCACCTATCCATTGCTCGGCAACTACGGCGTGCCCCCGCGCCGTGAGAAAGACGACGTGAGCGAGTATTATGAGAGTGACTCGATCCACTGCCGCGCCATCATAGCTCAAGACTATTCGTTTGTCCACAGCCACTGGCAGGCCGACCGCTCGCTGGCCCAATGGCTCGAGGAGGAAAAGGTGCCCGGCGTGTTTGGCATCGACACCCGCGCGCTGACCAAACACCTGCGCGAGCACGGCTCGATGCTCGGCAAGATTCTGATCGAGGGCACCGACCAGGATATCGACTTTTATGACCCCAACAAGGAGAATCTTGTGGCCGAGGTGTCGTGTAAAGAGGTCGAGACCCACGGCGACGGCGACAAAACTGTCGTGTTGGTCGACCTTGGTGTCAAGCACAACATCATCCGCTGCCTGACACGCCGCGGTGTCAAGGTGATACGCGTGCCGTGGGATTATGACTTCACAACCATCCCCTACGACGGTCTTTTCCTGTCAAACGGTCCCGGCAACCCCGACATGGCCGAGAAAACGGTAGAGCACCTGCGCAAGGCGCTGGCGCTCGGCAAGCCCATCTGTGGCATCTGCATGGGCAATCAGCTGCTTGCCAAAGCCGCCGGGGCAAAGACCTACAAGCTCAAATATGGTCACCGCAGCCACAATCAGCCGGTGCGCCGCGCCGGCACTGACCTTTGTTATGTGACCTCACAGAACCATGGCTTTGCCGTCGACGGCAACACCCTGCCGGCCGAGTGGGAGCCGCTGTTTATCAACATGAACGACGGCACAAACGAGGGCATACGCCACCGCTCGCTCCCCTATTTCTCGGCCCAGTTCCACCCCGAGGCGTCATCGGGACCCAAAGACACCGAGTTTTTCTTTGACGAGTTTATCGCCATGCTGTAATCATTCCTCAATTTCATCACATCCCCCCTTTATTTATTGCACCAATGAATCAAGAGAATATCAAGAAAGTGCTCCTCCTGGGCAGCGGCGCCCTGAAAATCGGCGAGGCCGGCGAGTTTGACTATTCAGGGTCACAGGCCCTGAAGGCGATGAAAGAGGAAGGCATCGAGACAGTGCTCATCAATCCCAACATCGCGACAGTTCAGACCTCCGAGGGATTTGCCGACAAGATTTATTTCCTTCCCGTCACCCCCTACTTTGTCGAGAAGGTCATCGCCCGCGAGCGTCCCGACGGCATCCTGCTCGCTTTCGGCGGCCAGACAGCACTCAACTGTGGTGTCAAACTATATGAGAACAAGACACTTGAAAAATATAACGTCAAGGTGCTCGGCACCCCGGTGCAAGCCATCATGGACACCGAAGACCGCGAGCTGTTTGTCAAAAAGCTCGACGAGATTGACGTAAAGACTATAAAGAGCGAGGCCGTCAACACCGTCGACGACGCCCTCAAGGCCGCCGGCCATTTAGGATACCCGGTGATCGTGCGCGCCGCCTACGCCTTAGGCGGCCTCGGCAGCGGTTTCTGTGACAACGAGCAAGAGCTCATCGACCTGGCCTCAAAGGCGCTTTCGTTCTCGCCCCAGGTGCTCGTCGAGAAGTCGCTTAAGGGTTGGAAAGAGGTTGAATATGAAGTGGTTCGCGACCGTTATGACAACTGCATCACGGTTTGCAACATGGAGAATTTTGACCCCTTAGGTATCCACACCGGCGAGAGCATCGTGGTGGCCCCGTCACAGACGCTGTCAAACGAAGACTACCACTACCTGCGCAAACTGGCCATCAAGATCATACGCCACGTTGGCATCGTTGGCGAGTGTAACGTGCAGTATGCCTTTGACCCCGAGTCGATGGACTATCGCGTGATCGAGGTCAACGCCCGCCTGAGCCGCTCGTCGGCCCTCGCCTCCAAGGCCACCGGCTACCCCCTCGCTTTTGTGGCAGCCAAATTGGGTCTTGGCTATGGCCTCTTTGACCTCAAAAACTCGGTCACCAAGGTGACCTCGGCTTTCTTTGAGCCGGCGCTCGACTACATCGTCTGCAAGATACCGCGCTGGGACCTGGGCAAATTCCACAACGTGCGCCGCGAGATCGGCTCGTCGATGAAATCGGTCGGCGAGGTGATGGCCATCGGCCGCACCTTTGAGGAGGTCATTCAGAAGAGCCTGCGCATGATTGGCCAGGGGATGCACGGTTTCACCGGCAACCGCGACTTCAAGATCGACAATATCGACAAGGCGCTTGCCGAGCCTACCGACAAGCGCATCTTTGTGATTGCCAAGGCATTGCAGGAGGGTTACAGCGTGGAGCACATCCATGAGCTGACAAAGATTGACCGTTGGTTTCTCTACCGCCTGCAAAACATCGTGACCACCTCGCGCGAGCTTGAAGAGTTTGACAGCCTCGAGTCGCTTCCCGACGAGCTTCTGCACCAGGCCAAGCGACAGGGTTTCAGCGACTTCCAGGTGGCCCGCGCCATCTTCAAGGATAACATGGCCGAGTGTGGTGCCGCCAACTCGGCCGACAAGGTCAGACAACACCGCGTTGGCCGCGGCATCTTGCCCGTTGTCAAGCAGATCGACACACTTGCCGCCGAGTATCCCGCCCAGACCAACTATCTGTATCTGACCTACAACGGCTCGACCAACGATGTGGACTATCTGCATGACCACCGCTCGATAGTCGTGCTCGGCTCGGGCGCCTACCGCATAGGCAGCTCGGTAGAGTTTGACTGGTGCTCGGTCAACGCCTTGATGACAGTCAAAAAGCAGGGTTGGCGCTCGGTGATGATAAACTATAACCCCGAGACGGTGTCGACCGACTATGATATGTGTGACCGTCTCTACTTTGACGAGCTCACCTACGAGCGTGTCATGGACATCCTCGACCTCGAGCAGCCGCGCGGCACGATTCTCTCGGTTGGCGGAC
>CAYMVS010000062.1:0-13167 GCA_964394205.1 uncultured Muribaculaceae bacterium
TGCCCTCGCTCTTGCCCATCTTGCCTGAGCCGTCGAGGCCGGGCACCTTGACGGCGTGGTCGCCGAAGTTGAAGTTGGTGGGCTCGGGGAAGAGGTCGACGCCATAAAACGAGTTGAAGCGGCGGGCAAAGCGGCGGGTGAGCTCGAGGTGTTGCTCCTGGTCTTTGCCGACGGGCACTTTGTGGGCTTTCTGGATGAGGATGTCGACGGCCATGAGCGTCGGATAGGTGAGCAGGCCGGCGTTGACGCGCTTGTTGGAGTTGGTGCCTATGATCTGGCGCTCGATGGCCTCGTCGTCGCTGTCGCCGGCGGCCGAGACGGTCTTGATGCCGAGCTGCTTGCGCGCCTTATCCTTGAAAGAGGCTGTGCGCATCAGCTCACCGATGCCCACATGCATGTTGAGCAGCAGATACATCTCGGGAATCTCGGGGATGTCGCTCTGCACAAACAGGGTTGACTTGTCGGGGTCGAGGCCGGCGGCAAGATACTCGGCGAGGATGTCCTTGACATTCTCGTGCAGCATCTTGGGGTCGGGATGAGTGGTGAGGGCGTGGAGGTCGGCGATGAAATACATGCAGTCATAGTCATCCTGCATCTTGACAAATTTGCTCAGGGCGCCATAGTAATTACCGAGGTGGAGATTGCCGGTTGAACGGATTCCACTGACAACAACTTCTTTCATATCTGGGTTATTGATTGATTGCTGATTTGATTTGGGGAACGCAAAGGTAGTCAATTAAATTGAATATTTGAAATTGAGATCTTCAATTGTCAATTGGTCGAGCGAACCGACCACGATGTCGGCCATCGCGGCGAGGCTCGCGGCGGGGTTTGTGGTGGCGAGGCCAACGACAAAAGCGCCCGAGCGGCGCCCGGCCTCGAGTCCCTGGAAAGAGTCTTCAAACACCACACAGTCAGCGATATCGACGCCTAAGCGCGAGGCGGCCGTGAGGTAGCCCTCGGGATGAGGCTTGGAGTGGGTTACATCCGAGCCGGTCACTATGGCGTCCATCGCCTCGAGCAGGGCGGGCTGCTGCCGCCTGAGGTGTGACATCTTGACATTGTCGCTGCTTGTGTAGATGGCCATGAGCCAGCCGGCCTGCTTGAGCGTGGCGATAAAGGTGTCGACATGATCCATCAGCTCATAGACCATGGTCTGCTCAAAGTCATGGATGCGTCGGGTGATGTCGGAGCGCTGCTGCTCCGAGTCAAAGTGAGACAGAATCTCGGCGAGGGTCGTGCCCTTGATGGCGGCGGCAAAGTTGTCGATGCCGGTCGGATAAAGGCGGTCGATGCCGGCCCAAAAGGTGGTGTAGATGCCCTCGGTGTCGATGAGCACACCGTCGAGGTCAAACAAGGCTGCGCGTTTCATTGTCGTCTGGATGAACTGATGAGGGTGCAAAGGTAATCATTTAGCTTGAGATTAGGAAATCCGGTCAATGTTGACTATCTTTGCCCGAGTTATGAAAAAGGAAATAATCGACACCGTGATTGACGCCGCCGACAGCCCGGGCAGCAATTACGGCTTGCTTAAGTTGCGTCGAGCCGACGGCCGGGAGTTTGGCCCGGTCGCGCCGGGCAGTTTTGTGGAGGTGGCTGTCGAGGGCGCGGGCGTGTTGCTGAGGCGCCCGATCTCGGTCAACAACATCGACTCTCAGGGGCGCCTGTGGCTGCTTGTGAGGCGTGCCGGTCGCGGCACTGACCGACTGCTCGGAATGCAGGCGGGCGAGCGCCTGAACATTGTCGGGCCGCTCGGCAACGGGTTCAGCCTCGACCCGGCGCCGGGGTCGCGTGTACTTCTGGTTGGCGGTGGCGTGGGGGTCGCTCCCCTGCTATATCTTGGCCAAAGGCTGAAGCAAGCGGGTGTCGAGCCGGCCTTTCTGCTTGGCGCACGCTCGGCGACCGACCTGCTTGAGCTTGAGGAGTTTGGCGCCGTCGGCACGGTGCATATCTCGACCGAAGACGGAAGCGCGGGCGAGCGCGGCCTGGTGACCGCCAACAGTGTCATGAGCCGGGACTGGGAGCGCGTCTATTGCTGCGGGCCGGCACCGATGATGAAGGCGGTGGCCGCCATTTGCCGCGGGCGCGAGGTCGACTGTGAGGTGTCGCTTGAGAATATGATGGCATGTGGGCTTGGGGCCTGCCTGTGTTGTGTCGAGAAAACGGTTAAGGGTAACGTGTGTGTCTGCACCGAGGGCCCTGTATTCAATATAAAAGAGCTGACATGGTGAATCTGAACGTCAATATAGGAGAACTGAAACTGAAAAACCCGGTGCTGACCGCCTCGGGCACCTTTGGCTATGGACTCGAGTTTGCCGATTTTGTCGACCTCAACCGGCTTGGCGGTTTCATCGTCAAGGGGACCACGCTTGAGCCGCGCCAGGGCAATGACTATCCCCGCATGGTCGAGACCCCCTCGGGTATGCTCAACGCCGTCGGGCTGCAGAACAAGGGTGTGGACTATTTTGTGGAGCATATCTACCCGAGGTTGGTTCAATATGACAGCGAGATAGTGGTCAACGTGTCGGGCAAAAAGATTGACGACTATGTCGAGGTTGCCCGCAGGCTCAACAGCCTTGACCGCATCAATGCCATCGAGGTAAACATCTCGTGTCCCAACGTCAAGCAGGGGGGAATGGCTTTTGGCACAACCACCGAGGGGGCCGGAGCGGTGACCCGGGCGGTGCGCGATGCCTGGGACAAAACCCTGATTGTCAAGCTGTCGCCCAACGTGACCTCAATTGCCGATATCGCCCGCGCCGTCGAGGCCGAGGGGGCCGACGCGGTGTCGCTGATCAACACCCTCATGGGAATGGCCATCGACATCGAGCGCCAGCGCCCCTGCCTGTCGACCGTCACCGGCGGCCTGTCGGGACCGGCGGTCAAACCGGTGGCCGTCAGGATGGTGTGGCAAACGGCAAAGGCTGTCAAGATACCCGTCATTGGCCTGGGGGGCATAATGAGCGGGGCCGACGCCATCGAGTTCATGCTCGCCGGGGCGCGAGCCGTCGAGATTGGCACCGCCAACTTTGTCGACCCGGCAGTCACGATGAAGGTGGTTGACTTTATGGCCGACTATTGCCGCCGCCACGGGGTGAGCGACATAAACGAGATTGTTGGGATGATTTAACTAATATGTAAAGGGAACGCTCGCACGGATGTCGGTTGACGACGAGCCTATCAATGCCTTGAACCGACCCGGCTCGACCACCCATCGGCCGGACCGGTCGTCATAAAACCTGAGGTCGTCTTCAGTAACAATGAAATTAGCCTGGCCGGTCTGCCCCGGCCCGAGGTCAACTTTCACAAAGTGCTTGAGCTCTTTGACGGGACGCGGCAGCGACGACTTGAGGTCGCTGATGTAGAGCTGCACCACCTCGCTGCCGGCAACCGCGCCGGTGTTGGTCACCGGGACTGTTATGACCAGAGGGGTGACGGTCGCCCCCGCGGCATCACGGGTCACCACCGGCTCGCCATACTCAAAGGTAGTGTAGCTCAAGCCGTGGCCAAAGGGGAACAGGGCCGGAATCTTTTTTGTGTCGTGCCAGCGGTAACCGACAAGAATATCCTCGAGATACTCCTGGCGGTGGAGGCTGTCGGGGGTTACCACTCCGGGATAGGAAAGCTCGCCCATAGCGATAGCGCCATTGTCGGCAAGGCGTCTGGGGAACGAGAAGGGCAGTTTGCCCGAGGGGTTGACACGGCCTGTGATGACATCGGCCATGGTCGGGCCAATCATCGTGCCGAGATACCACCCCTGGAGCACGGCGGGCGCGCGGTCGATCCACGGCATCTGGTAGGCATTGCCCGAGATGTTGAAAACGACAGTGTTGGGGTTGGCCTTCAACAGCTCCTCTATCAGTTTATCCTGCCCCCAGGGCAAGTTGTATTGATAGCGGTCGGTTGCCTCGGCATCCTGAAACCCGTTTTTGTTCAATCCACCTATATATATAACGGCATCATAGTCGGCCGCGCGGGCCACGGCAAGGGCGCGCAGCGAGTCTTGCACAGCCTGGGCGACGACGTCCTCCTTGTTGTAACGGGGCCGGCCGGGATAATAGCCGGGCTGATAGTCGACCGTGTCAAAGACCTGGGCGAGCGCCTCGAGGGGGGTGAACATATCTTTCACTTTCAGCTCGCTCGAGCCTCCGCCCTGGTTCAGGTGACGTGTGGCATTATCGCCCACCACAAGGACGCGGCGGTACTTGGCAGGGTCGAGGGGTAGCAGCCCGTTGTTTTTGAGCAGCACGATTGACTCGTCGCCAATGGCTTTTGCCGCGGCATAATGCTCGGGAGAGCACAACGAGCCAAAGCCGCGCGAAGGGTTCATTGACGTTCGGAAGATGAGGCGCAACACGTTGGCCGCCTTGGCGTTGAGCGACGAGTCGGTCAGCTCTCCTCGCTCGATCATCTGCCGATATGGGCGCGCCAGGAAATAGTCGTCAAAGGTAAAGGCGCTCTCGCTCGTCAGGCCATTTGTGTATGACCCCATCTCGATGTCGAGACCGTTAAGGGCCGCCTGGCGGGTGTCGTGGGTCCCGCCCCAGTCACTTATCACGACGCCGTCAAAGCCCCAGTCGTGGCGCAGCAGGTCAACGAGCAGGCGATGATTGTGACAGCCATGCTCGCCGTCGACACGGTTGTAGGACCCCATTATCGCCCACGCGCCGGCATCGACCGCTCGCTTGAAGGCGGGCAGATATATCTCATGGAGAGCACGGGGGCCGACGGTCACATCAACATCCATGCGATATTTCTCCTGATTGTTGAGCGCGAAATGTTTCACACAAGCCGCCACGCCATTTGATTGCAGTCCCTTTATATATGGCTCTACCATCTCGGCGGCGAGAAACGGATCCTCCCCCATATATTCAAAATTGCGGCCGTTGAGGGGTGTGCGACAGATGTTTACGCCCGGGCCGAGCATCACATTTTTCCCCCGATAGAGAGCCTCCTCGCCTAAGGCGCGGCCATACAGCTCGGCGAGCGCCGGGTTCCACGTCGCCGCGAGCGCCGTCAGCGCCGGGAAGGCGGTCACCGAGTCGTTGGTCTGGTCGGCATATTTCCAGCTGTTCCAACTGATCTCGGCGCGCACGCCGTGTGGCCCGTCACTGTGCCACAACCCGGGGATGCCCAGGCGGGGCACGCCCCCCGAGAAAAACTTGCCGTGGGCATGGAGGAGCGATATCTTCTCGTCGAGAGTCATCAGCGACAGGGCATTGTCAACACGGCTCTCGATCGGAGCGTTAGGGTCAAGGTAAAGCGGTCTCTCAGCCTTTAGGATAAAGACAGTCAAGACCAAGGCGGCAGTGAGAATATGTTGTCTCATAATGTTATTTTTTGTTCCAATCCATTGTAAATCACCTCGCTGCCGGCATCATCGCTACCAACAACCGTGACGATGAAACGGCGGCTCGGGGCCATGCCGGTGTAGCTGCCCCGGCGCGCGCCGATGGTCAGGCACCGATTCCGGTCGTCCCACTCGATGGGGATGACAGCACACTCGCCACGCTCGTAGGCGTAGGTCAACCCGTCGTCATCGTAAAGGGTGAACCGGCCGTCGCGCCCGGGGTAGACACGCAGCTCGACCGGTGCATCGGGCAGCTCGCCGCTCCACTGCATCTCGGGGCCGAGGGGGAGTACCGACCCGCCGGGCACAAACAGTGGAATACGCCCGTAGGGGGCGGCAACCTGCCGCTCGCCGCCGGGCACAGCCTGACCCGTCTCAAAGTCATACCACACCTCACCCTCGGGCAGATAGACCCGACGGGTGTCGACACCGGCCCTGACCACCGGGCAGACCATCAAGGCGCGGCCAAACATATACTGGTCTTTGATGGAGCGCACACGCCCGTCGTCGGGAAAATCCATCACAAGGGGGCGCATGATGGTAAAGTCGTCAAAATGAACCATTGCCGCCATTGAGTAAATGTAGGGCATCAACCGGTAGCGCAGGTTCAGGTAATGGGCCATAGAGCTGTAGGCCGGATGCCCCTCGGGAGCGATGTTATATACCTCGCGCGGGGGCCACTGGCCATGGGAACGGAACAGCGGCGCGAAGGCTCCGAACTGAAACCAACGCGTGTTGAGCTCGCGCCATTCCTTGAGGTCGTCATTCTCCTGTCCTGTCTTGTCATAGAGCTTTTGGGCCTTTACAAACCTGTCTTCCACACAAAAGCCACCTATATCCATTGTCCACCAGGGGATGCCGCTCATCGAGAAGTTCAACCCGGCGGCAATCTGGGCCTCCATGTCCTCCCATCGCGTGGCAATGTCGCCGCTCCAGGTGGCGGTTGAGTAACGCTGCTGTCCGGCAAAGCCCGAGCGGGTCAGCAGAAACACCCTTTGACCGGGGGCGTCGCGACGCTGCCCGTCATAAATTGCCTCGGCGTTCATCAGCGCGTAGGCATTGAAATATTTTGTCGAAGGCCCTAAATAGGTCGGGCCGCAGAGTGCCTTCCGGTAATCCATATCGACACAGTCGCGCACGTTTGGCTCGCTGGCGTCCATCCACCAGGCGTCGATGCCGAGCGGGAGATAATGGTCGCTTATCTGACTCCAGAAAAGACGGCGCGCCTCGGGATTGTAGGCATCATAAAACGAGCCGAGATAGCCGGGACCGACCCAGTCGCTGATGCTGTCGGTGATGGCGCGGCGATACATCCACCCCCGGCTGTCAAACTCCTTGAAATGGTCGGTGGTGGCGTAAAATTTGGGCCAGACAGATATCATCACGCGCCCGTTGAGCGAGTGGATGGTGTCGACCATGCCGCGGGGGTCGGGAAAACGCTTGCGGTCAAACTCATGACTACCCCAGCTATCCTGCTCCCAGTGGAGCCAGTCAATGACGATGTTGTCGATCGGGAGGCGCCGGCGGCGGTATTCACTGAGAGTCTCGATCACCTGGCGCTGCGTGTTATACTTCTCACGGCTCTGCCAGTAGCCCAACGCCCAGCGGGGCATCACCGGCGCGCGCCCCGTCAGGGAGCGGTAGCCATGGATAATCTCATCCATGTTGTCGCCGGCAATGAAGTAATAATCAATCATATCCTGCATCTCGCCCCACCAGGTCATGCGGTTTCTCTCGGCCTCGGGGCGGGGTTGAAAAACACGCAGCCCGCAGTAGGCAACGCCACCGTTGGGGCGCCACTTTATCTTAACGGGCACTCGCCTACCCTTGTCGAGAGCGACCGTAAACTTGTAGCTGTTGGGGTTCCAAGCCGTTCGCCACCGCTCGGGCACAACCTCGCGCCCGTCGATCTCGATCGACTGATAGCCAGAATAATACATCTTGAACTCATAGTCGCCACTCTGCCGCGGCTCGAGAAACCCCTCGTAGGTCACCTCGGCATCGGCAAAATTCACCCCCTCGGGCAGCCCGGTGACCTTTGACAGATTGTCGGTGCAGAGTGTCTCAAAAAATATCAAAGGCTCGCGGCGCTCGAGGGTGCCGCTCTTTTTTGAGATATAGGTACCTGTTAGCGATCCCTTCTGGCCATGCTTGTCATAGATGTCAAACACGTCGCCAAGTTGCTGATAATCATTTGTATTACCAAACCGGCAGTAGCTGTAGCTGTCCCAAAGGATGCCATAGCCCCCGGTCGAGACAACAAAGGGCACCGACACCTTGGTGTTATACTGAAACAGCTCCTCGCTCAACCCCTTGTAGTTAAACTCGTTGGACTGATGTTGCCCTAACCCGTAGAGTCCCTCGGTGTCGTCGGGCGACTCAAATGTCTGGCTGACTGTATATCCCCGTGTCCCCTCAACCTCGATGGGTGTAAACGACCGTCCCCCCGCCATCTCCTTCAAAATCTGACGGCCCGCTTTGTCATTGAATGTCACGGCGGCGGTCTTGAGGTCAATGGTAACTCTGAGAGCCGACGTGGTGAGCGATACCACACTATCCTCGTCGGCCACCACAAAAGGGGTCACGCCCGGTTGGCGCGCCACAGTCACAAGACTCTCGGTGACCGGTATCCGGGGGGTCGCCGAGACAGTAACCCTGACAATCTTGTCGTCAACCACACTCAGCCTCAGTGCCTGCGCGCCGTCACGCCCGTCAACCGTCACCGTGATGCCGGTGTCATCTTTTATATATGTTGCCGATGCCACGGCCGTCAAAGCCGTGAGCAAAACCACAACCAACGCCACCAATTTTCTCATTTTCCCGATAAAAATTATTGACAACTGTTGAGCACGGCCACCGCGCGCTCGATAATGGTGTCCACACCGCTCAGCGCGGCCGTCAGATCCATGTCGACCTCACAGCCGGGCGACGGGGTTATGCCGTTTTCGGTCTCCTGCCGGTTGGCGTCGAGGATAGAGCAAGCCGAGAAGCGTATGCCCCACCCGTTTGGCAGCTCGCTCGAGTAGGGCATGCCGCCGCCCCCACCGGTCTGTGCCCCGACGATGGTAACCCCGGGGATGGTTTTCATGATGGAGACAAAATTGTTGGCGGCGCTGAAGGTGCCTCGGTTGCACACGACCACAATCGGCTTGAGGTAACGGATGCGACCCGGGCCGGCGGGGTTGTAGGTGAACGGGCGCGGGGCTGAGAAATCGCTGTGTCCCGGCCCTGTCTTATGTGAGATATATCCGGCGAGGGTTGGCTGTGTGATAAACCGCGCCACGAGGGTCTCGACATTTGTCAGCGAGCCGCCGCCATTGTCGCGCACATCAATTATCAATCCCGTTGATGACGACAGGAACTGGAGTACATAGTCCAGGTTGCCCTCACCCACCGGCGAGGCAAACGACCCGTAGCGCAGGTAGCCTATGTTATTGTCGAGCAGACCATAGGTCATTCCCCCGACACGCCGGTAGTTGTAGTTGAAATAGTATTGCTCGATGAGCCTCTGGTCATAGTTTTGCGGATAGTCGCTCCACCACCTGTGATAGTAGGAGGTGTTGAATGGAGCCGAGAGATTGGTGTGGCCGTCGCGCAGCTCGTTGACCATATCGGCGAGCACGACAAAGAGTTCCTGAGAGGTCATCCGGTTGTCGACACGCGGGCTGTAGCGGGTGTAAACCTCTTGCCAGTCGATCCCTTTTTCTTCAAAAAAGCAGTAATGCTCGTCAAGTATGCTCCAGAGAGCCTCAAAATTTCCGCGGGCATCGTTGTCATAGTCGGGCACATCACCACAGGCGGTGACAACGAGCATCAGCAAAGAGAGCATCGGGAAGTATAGTCGTCTCATAATCAAAATAGTGCAGAGAAAACACGAGTTTTTTCGGACAGGCGGTGGCGGGGATTCAGCGACATCCACTCGCCCGAGATGCCGATGATGGCCGAGTGGGTCAAGCGGCGGGTCGTGATGTGGTTGACCGAGCTGCCAAACAGGTCTAAGCGATAGCCCAGGCGCAGGCTTGTACCGCCAAACCTGATGTCGGCAGTCAGCCTGTTGTCGAGTTCAAACCGGTTTCCGGGCCATGCAAAGTGGGCCAACCCAGAGGTGTTTCCGAGATATATCTCATAGTAAAGCTCGCCATAGTCGGGGGCGAAGAACGCGCCGGCCACCGGCATGTCGACGCTGTAACTGAAGGTCACCGGCAGGCCAAAGAAAGAGCGGTTGTAGGCCGCGTAGGCGGCCGCATCGACAGTGACCGCTCCTTTTGCCGCGACCGGGTTATTGCCGTTGCGCGATGTGTAAAGACACCCTGCATCGAGGGTCAATCCCGGGCCGATACCCACGGTGAGTCCCGGCAAGAGAGGTTTACGCCACATCATGGCCCATTGCAAATCGAGCGACGCGCCCCACATTGTTGCGTTACCCACGACATTTGTGGTCCGCTCCACGTTGAGCGTTCCCCTGAGTCTCATCACCATTTGCCGGGGGTTATGCCTCATCGCCTGCCAGCGCTCATACCCCAACGCCGTGTGCCACCCTTTGTAACGTATTGGCGAGAGGTAAGTGTCGACGAGCCTGGCGCTGCCGGCCTCGACGGTGTAGGCGGCCGTCACTGGGCGAATCACCTCGACGGCAGCCGTATCGGCCACTTCACGGGAGTGGGCGGTGACCACTCCCAACAGCAGCATGATTGTCAGTAGCGGGAACGGTTTCATTCAAACATGCGTTGTTGGCCGGTTATCTCATCTCTCACCTCATCGTCGCTCTTGGGCGGCTCAATCTCGGTGTCATTTTTATCAACTGTCTCTTCGGGCTCATCATCCTCGGGCTCGTCAATATCAAGCGGCTCCAGCTCCTCAACCGAGGCTATTTCCCTATCGCTAAGTCTTTTACCCTTAGCCTTACATGATTTGACCCCGACAAAATCCATGGAGGTTACCTCGAGGGGCTCGCGAGTCGAGTCGGCCTCGCCAAAGGTTACCAGGAACCGGGCGCCGAGCCGCGACGACAGCAACATGAGCGACGACGACGGGTTGTCACCAATGAAAGAGGTCGGCTTGGCCACCGGCTCAAAGGTGAAACGCTTCAGATAGATTTTTCCACCCTGGTCAAAGTCGCGCAGAATGGCGGTCCAGACCGTCTTGGGGTGGTATTTCTCCAGCCGCAGTATCTTGTCGGGATAGTGATTGGCCACGTCAAAGTTGGTGGTGTAATACTCGCCGGTGGTGAGAATCACAAGCACCTTGTCCTCACCCATAAATTCGCCTAAATAGTCACCACGGCCATCATAGTTGAGGCGCAACACGTCGCGGTCAAACCACACTTGGCGTCCTCCCAACGTCGAGGTGCCCTTCTCCTTGAGCGAGAAGCGGTGCACCTCGTTTTTAGTCACAATGTTGCCGATGGTCCCTTTCCCTTTTATGGCAAGGGTGCTGAAGTCGGCGTCGAGCTGCAATGTCTTGAGCCGCGCCTTGGGCTTGAGAGTGACCTTGACCACCTCGGCCTCGCCGTTGGGATTGGCTGTAAACCAACACACCCGTGTGCCCGGCTTGCCCGGAGTCAGGTTATACTCGCGGTCGCGGGTGATGCCGGTGACGGCAAACCGCTTCATATAATAAGTGCCGCCACGGCCATCCTGATAGATAACATTGTAGATTGTCCTGTTGTCGCCACGCTTGAAGATGGCAACATGGAGCACATTCTTCCCTATCGAGAGCTTTTCCTGCACCTTCACGACCTTATAGCGGCCGTCGCGATAGAAGATGATGATATCGTCGAGCGACGAGCAGTTAAAGAGAAATTCATCCTTTTTGAGAGATGTACCGATAAATCCCTCCTCGCGGTTGATGTACAGCTTCTCGTTGGCCTCGGCAACGGTGGCCGCCTCGATGGTGTCAAACGATCGGATAACCGTGCGCCGGGGATAGTTCTCGCCATATTTCTCCTTGAGGCGCTCATACCAGGCTATGGTAAACTCGGTCAAGTGGGCCAGATGGTGCTCAATCTCCTTGATGCGCGCCTTGCATTTTGCCACCAGTTCCTCATTTTTGGCATGATTGTAACGCATGATGCGCCCCATCCTGATTTCAAAGAGCGAGGCGATGTCGTCGGCCGTGATTTCACGTATAAACGAGGGCTTGAACGGCTCCAGCCGCTTGTCGATATGGGCGATAGCCTCATCGCGCGAGCGGCTCTCCTCATATTCCTTATCCTTATAGATGCGCTCCTCAATAAAGATGCGTTCAAGGCTTGCCATGAGCAGCTGCTCGCTCACCTCGCCAAGCTCTATCTCGAGCTCGCGGCCAAGGATGTAGCGCGTCCTGTCGACACTGTGTCTCAACACGTCGCTCACACCTAAGAAACACGGCTTATCGCCCGAGATCACACAACAGTTGGGCGAAATGGACACCTCACAGTCGGTGAACGCATAGAGAGCGTCGATGGTCTTGTCGGACGAGGTGCCCGGCAGAAGGTGAACGAGGATGTTGGCCGTCATGGCCGTGTTGTCGTCAACGCGGCGTATCTTGATTTTCCCGGCCTCAAAAGCCTTCAATATCGAGTCGATGACCACGGCCGTTGTCTTCCCGTAAGGTATCTCGGTGATGGCCAGGGTCTTGGCGTCGAGTTTCTCAATCTTGGCGCGCACTCTCACCGAGCCGCCCCGCTCGCCGTCGTTGTAGCGCGACACGTCGATAAGACCGCCGGTGGCAAAGTCGGGATAAAGTACAAACGGCTCCTCCTTGAGGTAAGCTATCGACCCGTCAATTATCTCATTGAAATTGTGGGGCAAAATCTTTGACGACAGGCCCACGGCAATACCCTCGACCCCCTGGGCCAGCAGAACGCAAAACTTGGCCGGCAGCGTCACCGGCTCCTTCTTGCGCCCGTCATAACTCATGGTCCACTCGGTCACCTTGGGGTTGTAGAGGATGTCGAGCGCAAGCTGGCTCAACCGGGCCTCGATGTAACGGCCGGCAGCCGCGCCCGCGCCCGTCAGTATGTTGCCCCAGTTTCCCTGAGTCTCGACAAGCATATCCTTCTGACCTAACTGGACGAGCGCCTCATAGATGGACGCGTCGCCGTGGGGGTGATACTGCATCGTGTTACCGACAATGTTGGCAACCTTGTTGAAACGCCCGTCGTCGAGCGTTTTCATCGAGTGGAGTATGCGCCGCTGAACCGGCTTGAGGCCGTCGTCGATCGAGGGCACCGCGCGCTCCAGAATGACATAGCTCGCATAGTCGAGAAACCAACTCTGAAACATGCCGCGCAGCTGATGCCTGATCACATCGTTGGCGCCGCTCACCATGCCTCCGCGCGAGGCGTGACGAGTCTCGGGCGCGGTGTCCTGAAGGCTTTGCTCCATGTTGTCACCATCGACCGCCGTGGTGTCATCGTTCAATATATCGTCGCTCATCTTATTCAAAATATTGTGCATACAAAATTAAGCAATTTTGCCCAATCCACAAAATTTGCCGCTGTCGACCATAATTTTGCCCGATTTTGCCATAATATTGGTCTGTTGACAGCTCCCGTTACAGATATTTTCATTATTTTTGCGGCTTGAAAAAAAACAATCAATCATTATCAATTGGGGCATGGATACTAAATATATATTTGTGACCGGCGGTGTGGTTTCATCTCTTGGCAAAGGGATTATCTCGTCATCGCTGGCCTGCCTTCTGAAAGCGCGCGGCTTCAGAGTGACCATTCAAAAATTTGACCCTTACATCAACATCGACCCCGGCACGCTGAATCCCTACGAGCACGGTGAGTGTTATGTGACTGTCGACGGCCATGAAGCCGACCTTGATTT